>NZ_DASUTK010000225.1:0-33649 GCF_036374615.1 Nocardioides sp. | reverse complement strand
TGTCGTCGACCGAGAAGGCCACGCGATGCATGCCGATCTCGTTGGGCAGGGTGGGTTCGGTCTCGATCGCGTCGGGGTGGATGTACTCGAACAGCTCGAGACGACCGGTGCCGTCGGGCGTCTGGAGCATGGCGATCTTGGCGTGGTTGCCGTCGAGGCCGACCGCGGTGTCGGCCCACTCCCCGCTGACCGTGTCACGGCCGAGGACGGTCAGACCGAGGTCGGCGAAGAAGGCGATCGTCGCTTCGAGGTCGCGGACGGCGATCCCGACATTCTCCAGCTTGATGGGCATGCACTGCACGCTATCGAGCCAGGGTCAGGCGTTCCGGAGCAGCCGGTGACGTGTCAGGCTGCCGGTGTGCTGCCGTCGACGATCACGACCACGGACTACCACACCGGCGGCGAACCGTTCCGGATCGTCGCCGATCCGCCGGTCCCCCGGCTCGCCGTCCTCGCGGCCGACGGCCGGTTGCCGCGCGGAACCGCACTGCGACACGAGTCGATCGTCGGCAGCACCTTCCTCGGAACCGTGCTCCAGTCCGTCGAGGTCGACGGCCGCGCCGCGGTCATCCCTCAGGTGACCGGGAACGCACACCGCACTGGTGAGCACCGGTTCTCGGTCGATCCTCACGACCCCCTGGTCCCGGGCTTCGTGCTGAGGTGAGGTTCCTCGACGCGGACGCCGTTGCCGCGCTTGGTCCGGCGGCGGCGATGCAGGCCGTCACCGACGCCTTGCGCGGGGGACTCGACCCGGCCACCGACCCCGCGCGGGTCGCGGTCGACCTGAGTCACGGTCAGTTCCTGTTCATGCCGTCGGAGACCCCTACCGCAGCCGGGGTCAAGGTTGTCACCATCGCACCCGACAACCCGGCCCGCGGCCTGCCCCGGATCCAGGCTGCCTACCTGCTGTTCGACCGGGACGCATTGACACTGCGCGCGGTGCTCGACGGGACCGCCCTGACCACGCTGCGGACTCCGGCCGTCTCGGTCGCCGCCGTCCTCCGACGACTCCCCGATGTCGCACTGCGGGTCGTGGTCGTCGGAGCCGGTCCGCAGGCCATTGCGCACGTGGCGACCTTGTCCGCCGTACGCCGCGTGCGAGAGACGATCCATCTGGTGCGTGACCCGTCCCGCACCGCGCTCGATGCCGTTGCGCTGGGCTCAGCGCAGTCGGACGAGGCGCTGCGATCCGCCGACATCGTGGTCTGTGCGACCTCGGCACGACACCCGCTGTTCGACTCGGCGCTGCTCCGCGACGACGTGGTCGTGGTCGCCGTCGGCACCCACGAGCCCGACGCACGGGAGCTGGACGCTGCGCTGCTCGGACGGGCCACGGTGGTCGTGGAGGACACCGCCACCGCGCTGCGTGAGGCGGGCGACGTCGTCATGGCGGTCGAGGACGGCGTGCTGGATCCGCGGAGTCTCCTCGCGATGCGGGATGTCGTGACCGGCGCCGCGGACGTGACCGCCGACCGGCCGCTGGTGTTCAAGAGCGTGGGCATGCCGTGGCAGGACCTCGTGATCGCCGAAGCCGTCCTGCAGTGCCAGCGTTGAGGGTCCCTACTCGACGGAGAACGGTGCGGACCCGGCGCTGGTGTACTGGTCGGTCAGCAGGTAGTGAACCTCGTACTCGCCTGCCGGGAGTGGCCACGGCCGGCCCTGGTGGTCACGACCGAGGACCAGCTCGCCGTCGGTGCTCGGTGGGATCGCGCCGGCGTCGTGCCCGCCGGTGTAGGCCCAGACCAGGTAGTTGTCCTTCTCGGGGTCTGCGGCGCCGGCGCGGTAGACGCCGATCCAGTCCCAGCGGTTGGCGGGCCCGTCGGTCCATCGCACTGCGATCGGGTCGCCGACGTCATACGACGGGGTGTCGGTCGTGAGCTGGACCTGTGCGTCCTGGGGGCGCACGTAGAACTCGTTCTCGGCGAGCACCGAGCCGTCGGCATCGGTGAGCTCGACCCGGTAGGGGCCCGGTGACATGGAGCCGGTCTCGACCTCGAGTGTGCCCGACTCGGTGACGTCGAACGACGACGACGAGGAGCCAGCCACACGCACGGTCCCGCCTTCGCCTTCCGGCAACCAATAGCTGACGGCGACCGAGTCGCCGACGGTGAGCATCCGGGAGGAGAGGGCGACCGTCACCGGGATCGGGGCGGGCGTGACGGTCAGCTCGGCGTAGACCGCGCGGTGGTCCGAGGTCCATCGCGGGTAAGCACGGTCGACACCGGCGGCACCTTGCTCCCCGACGAGCTCGCTGCTCTCGACCTCGACCGGCCCGCCGACATAGGCGTAGTCGATCCGACGCGGACTGCCGCCGTTGCCGGCGACCTGGCCCCAGGTGTTGCCGGGATCGGCGGCCGGGTCCGGGTGCAGCTCGCGATAGGTGTCGCGCAGCCCCGTGTCGACCAGGGCTTGGCTGACCGGCCAGGCGACCGGTCCCACCCCGCCGTGCTGGTCGGCGGTCTCGGCCGTCCAGTCCAGGTGCGAGGGCTGGTTGAGATCGCCGGTGAACAGGACGGGCCAGCCGTCCTCGAGCAGTGAGGTCGCCGACGGCAGCAGCTTCTCGAGCGAGGAGGTGCGCACCTCGTCCTCGCTGGCCAGGACCTCCTCGACCGGCACCCCCTTGGCGAGCCGGTTCGGCCCGTCCTGCACGTAGTCGAGGTGGGTATTGATCATCGCCACCGCCTCGCCCGGCCGGACCTCGATGAACGAGTAGAGGCCGTCGGCCTGGGCAGGCTCGAGGATCGGGTACTTCGAGAGGATCTGCAGCCCGATGTTGTAGTACGGGTACCCAGCGGCCTCAGCGATCTCCGGAAGCCGGTTGTACGACTCCAGCACCCCGACCACGTCAGCGTCGAGGTCGGCCATCACCGCGTCGCTGGCCCTGCTCCCGCCGTACTCCACGTTGAAGACCAGCAGCGACAGCGGCATCGGTTCAGCCGCGGCCGCTGCCGGGGTCGAGGGAGCGGTGTCGGGCTCGGTCGGGCCCACGTAGTCCGTGCAAGCGACCAACAGCGAGCACGCGAGGCCCACCACTAGACCCACAGCCGCCGGCCTTCGTCGCATGACACCCTCGCTGACTGATCGAACAGTCAGGAGCGACCCTAGTGGTCGCGCGACGTGCTGTCAGCCCCCGGCCGCATCGAGCCAGGCATGGGCAGCGAGCAGTTCACCCACCAGCGTCTCGGTGAGGAGCCGCACGTCGTCGACGTCGTCGTGGGCGTAGCGCAGCACGTCGGTCACGCCGGCGACGGACGCACCCACGGCAACGACGGTGCTGCCGCGCTGACGGGTCCAGTCCAGCAGCTGCGGTTCCCAGCGGGAGCCGCCGAGCAGCAGCATCCGGTAGTCCGTCGTCTTGGTCAGGTAGACGTCGACGTGGCTCCAGTCGCCGGTCTCACAGCCCACCGCTGGTAGCCGAGGCCCCTCCCGCAGCATCAGCGCTGACTGGTACGCCGAGGAGATCCTCCGGGCCGGCGCGACGACGTGGGTGCCGTGGGGTCCGAGCAGCAGCTCGGCGAGCCGGGGGCGCCAGTCGTCGGCCCGGGCGAGCAGGTCCTCCGTGGCCTCGGCCGCCCGTGCGACCGGCGGGAGGGGGACGCCGACCAGGTGGGACTCGAGCGCGAGCAGCAGCGCCAGCGTGTGTTGGAAGGAGCGGCAGGCGACACCTCCGCGTTCCTCGCCGGCCTGCATCCACACGGTGCGGGCGGCGCGCTCGGTCAGTGGCCCCTCGTGGTTCGCCAGCGCCACGAACGGGACGCCCAGCCGATCCACCGCGTCCACGGTCTCCGCGGATCCTGCCGAGGCCGAGACCGCGATCACCAGCGTGTCACGGCTGACGGCCGGCAGCAGGTCGGAGGACGCGAGCTCGGCGACGGCAGGCACCCCGCCGGTGCGGAGCCGCGCGGCGGCGACCAGGTTCGCGTAGTGCGAGGAGCCCATCCCGAGCAGCAGCACCTGCGCGGGAGGGGTGAGGAAGCTCCAGGCGTCGGCGAGGTCGAGCGCGCGCAGCCGGGCCGGCTTCTCGAGCAGGTCCGCCAGGAACTGGTCGGGCTTCACGTCAGTCCTCTCCGACGCAGCGCCGCCTCGGGCACGTAGTGCCACCGTGGCAGGTGGGAGTCGGCGTACGCCAGCTCCCGCTGGATCTGGTCGAGCACGTACTGCTCCAGCAGGGTCTCGTCGAGCAGCGCGTCCGCGGTCTCCTGGTACGACGCCAGGAACTCACCCTGCACCTGCTCGGTCCAGCCGACCACCTCGTCGTCGGACAGGTCAGGCGCGTAGTGCTGCACCACGTGCCCGACGTTCTCCAGCGCCACCAGCATCCCGGCCACGTCGTAGGCGGCCGGTCGGTGCCGGACCCGTTCCTCCGGCGGCAGCGTGGGGTTGCCGTCGAAGTCGATGACGTACATCGTGCCGCCGGGAGTACGCAGCACCTGACCCACGTGGTAGTCGCCGTGGTCCGCCACAGGACCGCTGGGGGAGTCGGCCAGCGCCAGGTGCATCGAGGCAGTCAGCGCACCGAGTCCGCGGGCGAACGGGAGCGAGTCTCCCTGCTGGACGCCCAGCGCGACCCGGCACTCGTGGAGGCACCAGGTCCAGCCGTCGGTCGCGTCTTGCACCAGGTCCACGACCGTCACCACCGGCACCCAGAAGTCGTCCGGTGTCTGCCACTCGACCATGCCGCGCAGTCGTGGCGTCGCGACGAACCCCGCGGCGTCGAGCCGCCGCAGCCGCTCGGGCGCGGGGTGGGGCCCGACCAGCGGCTCGGTGACCCACTTGACGACCACGGCGTCGCCGACGACCCACGAGTCGTTGGTCTGGTCGACGTCGATCCGGCGTTCCGTCGCGCCCACCGACAGCGGCTCGCCACGCGTCACCCGGAACCCACCGGGCGGCTCGTCGTCCGAGGCGAGCAGGTCAAGCAGCGCCGCGTTCGGTCTCGGCCCGGAACGCGCGGAGCGCCACTGGCCGCCCGCGTCGGTGACGGCGACCGGGAAGGACGAGGGGTCAGCCACGCTGCGCCAGGTGCTCCAGCCCGACCCGCTCGATGATGTCCGCACCGCGGCGCAGCCCGTCCCGCTCCCGGATCGCTGCGCCGACGCGAGCCGACCGGTCCCGCAGGGCAGTGTCTGCGAGCAGCTCCTCGACGGCGCCGATCAGCTCCTCGTCGGTGAACGCGTACGTCGACAGGCGGCGACCGAAGCCGGTCTCGTGCACCCGCTGAGCGTTGTCGTACTGGTCCCAGAAGAGGGGGAGCACGATCATGGGCTTCCCGAAGTGCAGCGACTCGGTGGTCGTGTTGTTGCCGCCGTGGGTGATCACGAGGTCGACCTGTGGGATGACCTTGGTCTGCGGGACGATCGCGGCCCCGACCATGTTGTCGGCGAGCCGGACCTCGTCGGCACGCGGGCCCATGCTCACGACGACCCGGTGCTCGGTCTTGGCGAGCGCGTCGATCAGGCGCTGCAGCAGGTCGATGTCGGCGCCCCCCAGCGACCCCAGGCTGAGGTAGATGATGGCCGAGCCCTCTGGCCGCTCCCGGAACGACTCCGGCAGCTCGTAGTCCTCGTCGGTCTCGCGGACGCTCGAGTCGATCCGGTGCCAGGACCCGTCCAGCGGGCGCGCGTCTGCGTAGTCGAGCTCCTCGGGATAGACATACAGGTTCGCGACGTCGGACGTGTGGACGAAGTCGCGGCGGGGCAGGGGAGGGGTGCCCTGCTCCTGCACCCAGGCGTTGAACGAGTCCCATGTCTCCTGGTGGGTGCGGTCGAACTCGGCGAGGAAGGCGTCCCACCCGCTGCGGTCGTCGGCGGCGTACCCGGAGAACGTCGGTGCGATGTCGTCGCCGCGGATCTCCAGCGGGTTGCACGAGACGATCCGGACGAAAGGTGCGCCGGAGCTGAGCAGCGCGGGGAACGTGACCACGTTGTCCTCGACCAGCACGTCCGGCCGGTGCTCGGCGATGATCGCGCGCAGCTGCGGCTCGCAGTACTTCGCGCCGTCGATCAGCGCCTGGTACGTCGGCTGGATGAAGCTCGACAGCTGCTCGATGGTGGGCTTGCGGAACTCCGGGGCGGTCTCGTGGATGAAGTCGATCCAGAACTGGCCGGCGGCGTCCTCGGAGGCGTCCGGGTCCGGTTCGGCGAGGTCGACGAGCGCCTCGACGAAGCCGAGCGGCGCGAGCTTCCCCTCCCATGAGCGCTCGGCCGCGAAGACGACGGTGTGGCCGCGGTCGAGAAGCACCTTGCCGAGCCCGATGCACTGGTTGGTGGGGCCGTACGCCGACTCGGGCATGAACAGCACGGTGAGGCTCTGGGTCGGCTGGTCGGTCATGCGGGCTTTCCTTCCGGGTGAGGGTCCGGGTGCGTCCCGGGCTGGTCGGGGACGAGCGGGTGGCCGGTGGCGACGCGGGCGTAGTCGAGGATCAGCTCCGCGGCCGCGTCGTGGTCGATGCTCGGGTGGCCGGCGATGATCCGATAGCCGTAGGCGTCCTCGAGAGCCACCAGGTTGCGGGCGATCGTCCGCGAGTCGTGCGCGAGCTCGAACACGCCCCGGGCGGTGCCGGACTCCAGGATCACCTGGTACATCGCGACCTGGCGGTCGTAGAGGGCGGTGAGCAGCGCGGCGTACACCGGCTGGCGGCCCGCGGCGCCTCCCAGCTCGCACAGCAGCCGCACGGACGCGTCCTGGCGGTCGACCGGGAGGCCGGTCCGGACCGTGACGACCAGCTTCTCCACGGGGTCGTCGATGGTGGCGAGCGCGGCGATCCGCTCGTCGTAGAAGCGCTCCATGCCAGCCCGGTTGGCCTCGAGCAGCAGCGCCTGCACGTCGGGGAAGTGGTAGAGCACCGCACCCGAGGTGAGCCCGGCCGCCTCGGCCACGTGCCGCAGCTTCGCGTCGGCGCCGTGCTCGAGCATGGCCCGCTGTGCCGCCCCGACGAGGGCGTCGCGACGCGCCCGTCCGGCCTTCGAACGACTCATGGCTGGTCACCCTGCCACGGATCGTCGATTTCTTGAAGAGACGTTCAGGAACATTGAGTAACAAGCCGGTTTCAAGCCTGCCTAGCCCTTGCGCGTCTTTGAACGTCTCTGCAATCTTGGCGGCTGAGGTCACGCAGATCCGGTAGCCGAGGAGGCCCCCATGACCCCACGCACGTCAGCACGTCAAGCTCTGTGGGGGATCGGTGCCCTCTCTGTCGCGATGGTTCTCGCTGCCTGCGGTGGCGACGATCCGGCGGCCACTCCCGAGGCCAGCGACCTCGACCCCGACGCAGACCTGTCGACGCAGTCGGTCACGGTGTCGAACTGGGCCGGGTACATGGCCGAGGACATCGGCGACCAGTTCGCGGAGGCCACCGGCTCGTCGCTGAGCGTCGCCGAGCACGCCACCAACGAGGAGATCATGGCGAAGCTCACCGCCGGCGGTGACTCGGGCATCGACGTGGCCTTCGTGTCCGGGCAGTACGCCCAGGCGCTGAACGAGGCTGGTCTGCTCGAGCCGATCAGCCGTGAGCTGGTCCCCAACCTCTCGAACCTCTACCCGCAGGCCGAGGAGCTCAGCTACGACACGGGCAACGTCTACTCGGTCCCGTACACCTGGGGCACGACCGGGATCTGCTACCGCTCGGACCTGGTGGACCCGGCGCCGACGTCGTGGAACGACATCCTCGAGCCGGACCCGAAGTACGACGGCAAGATCACCATGCTCTCCACGGAGCGCTGGTTGGCGTTGCCGGCCCAGAAGGCGCTCGGTTACTCGGTCAACACCACCGACGACGACGAGCTGGCCGAGATCCAGGACAAGCTGATCGCGGCCAAGGAGCACCTGCTCGGGTACGACGACACGACGTTCTACGAGAAGCTCGTGTCCGGCGAGGCCGTGATGACCGAGGCCTGGGACGGCTGGTGCGGCTACGGCATGGCCGAGAACCCCGACATCAAGTTCACGGTGCCCGAGGAGGGCAGCGACCTGTGGGTCGACACGATGGTCGTCCTCAAGGACTCGGAGAACAAGGAGGCCGCGATGGCCTTCATCAACATGATGCTCGAGCCCGAGACCCACGCCTGGGTGACCGAGAACGTCTACTACAACGTGCCGAACGAGCCGGCCGGCGAGCTGGTGCCCGCCGAGCTGAAGAAGCAGTTCCCGCAGCTCGACGTGACGCCGGACGAGCTGGCCGAGGGTGAGAGCCTGATCGACCTCGGTGAGGACTCGACGAAGTACACGGAGCTGACGACCGAGGTCACCGCCTCCTAGATGGCCGTCCCCACGACCCGGCCGCGGGACCGCCACCGGCTCCTCGAGAAGGTGGTGTTCCTGGGGCCGGGCCTGCTCTTCACGGCGGTCTTCGTGGCCGTGCCGGTGCTCCTGGTCCTCAGCTACACAGTGTTCGACCGCGGTCGCTTCGGGGGCGTGGTCTACGAGTTCGGCCTCGACAACTTCAGCCGAGCCTTCCAGCCGACCTATCGCAAGGTCCTGGTCAGCTCGATCTGGATCGCCGGCCTGACCACCCTGATCGCGCTGCTGCTCGGTTATCCGGTGGCGTACGCGATCGCGAAGATGCCCGACCGCTGGCGCAATGTCTGCCTCGTGCTGGTCGTGGTGCCGTTCTGGACCAACTTCCTGATCCGCACCTACGCCTGGATCATGCTGCTGAACACGCAGGGCATCGTGAACGATGCCCTGATCGGGATCGGGATGGTCGACGAGCCGCTCACACTTCTCTACACGCGCGGGGCCGTGGTGACCGGGCTGGTCTATGCCTACCTGCCGCTGATGATCCTGCCCATCTACGCCTCCGTGGCCCGGCTCGACGCCGAGCTGCGGGAGGCCTCGGCCAACCTCGGGGCTACGCGGTTGGCCACGTTCATGCGGGTGACCCTGCCGCTGTCGCTCCCCGGCGTCGTGACCGGCTGCATCTTCGTCTTCGTGCCGAGCCTGGGGAACTTCGTCGTCCCCGAGCTGCTGGGCGGTGGCAAGTCGGTGATGGTCGGCAACCTGATCCGCGACCAGTTCCTCAAGGCGAGGGACTGGCCGTTCGGGGCCACGTTGGCGCTCTGCATGGTGGTCTTCCTGATCGCGCTCTTCGCGATCCAGTCGGTCGTGAGCCGGCGGTTCGCCGTGGAGGTGGACCGATGAGCGGCCGTGCCTCGACGTCCCGCGGTGAGCGGCTCGGGTGGCTGTGGCTGCCGCTGCTGATCTGCTTCTCGTTCCTGTACGTGCCGATCGTCGCCCTCGTCGTGATGTCGTTCAACAGCGGGAAGTCGGCGCTGAACTTCAAGGGGTTGTCGCTGCAGTGGTACCCCGAGCTCTTCCGGGACGGCGACATCGGCCAGGCGTTGCTGAACTCGCTGCTCGTGGCCGTCGGCTGCACGGTGGTCTCCACCGTGCTGGGCACGATGCTGGCGGTCGGGCTGGTCCGCTACACGCGGTCGACTTCGCTGGACTCGGTGGTGATGGCACCCGCGATCCTGCCCGACCTGATGCTGGCGATCGGGCTGCTCTCCTTCTTCGCGGCGGTCGGGGTGTCGCTCGGTCTCTCCACAGTGGTGCTGGCCCATGCCGCCTTCGGTACGGCGTTCGTGGTGGCCGTGGTGCGCGCCCGGCTCGTCCAGCTGGACCGGTCGTTGGAGGAGGCATCGCAGGACCTGGGCGCCGGCTGGTTCACGACGTTCACGCGGATCACGCTGCCGTCGATCGCGCCGGCCGTGGCCGCGGGCTCGCTGCTCGCGTTCACGCTGTCGATCGACGAGTTCGTGATCGCCTTCTTCACCAACGGGCCCACCAGCCCGACCTTGCCCATCGAGATCTACTCGCGGGTGCGCTTCGGCGTGACCCCGGAGATCAACGCGTTGGCGACGATCCTGCTGGCGATCAGCGCGATCGCGGTCGTCGTCGTCGCCGTGACTGTCGGACGAACGGAGAGCCGCGATGACTGAGCCGCTGGTGTCGATCAGGAACGTGGGGGCGTCGTACGGCAGCGTCCGGGCCCTCGACGACGTCTCGCTCGACATCGGCGACAAGGAGTTCTTCGCGTTGCTCGGGCCGTCGGGCTGCGGGAAGACGACGTTGCTGAGGTCGCTGGCCGGGTTCGAGACGCCGACCGAGGGGACCGTGCTCTTGGCCGGCGAGGACCTGCTGGCGGTCCCCGCCCACAAGCGGCCGGTGAACATGATGTTCCAGTCCTACGCGCTCTTCCCGCACCAGACCGTGGCCAAGAACGTGGGCTACGGACCGGCCCGGGCGGGGGAGTCGAGGCAGGAGATCGCACGGAAGGTCGACGAGGTGCTGGAGATCGTCGGACTGACCGGCCTGTCCGGTCGCCGGCCGAGCCAGCTGTCGGGCGGTCAGCGGCAGCGCGTCGCGCTGGCGCGGGCGATCGTGAACCGGCCACGACTGCTGCTCCTGGACGAGCCGCTGTCGGCGCTGGACCGCAACGTGCGCGCGCAGATGCAGCTGGAGCTGAAGCGACTCCAGCACGAGGTCGGGATCGCGTTCGTCATGGTGACCCACGACCAGGACGAGGCGCTGTCGATGGCCGATCGGGTCGCCGTACTGGACGGCGGCCGGGTCCAGCAGGTGGCGACCCCGGAGGAGCTGTACCAACGGCCGGCGAACCGGTTCGTGGCCGAGTTCATCGGGCAGAGCAACGTGTTCGAGGGCTCGGCGGCCCCTGGCGGCCTGTCGGTCGGGCCGACGGTGCTGCCGGGGCACGGTTCTGGTCGCTACCTGGTGGTGCGGCCCGAGGACGTGCGGATCGCACCCTCGGGCATGGTCTCGGGGACGGTGGTGGAGACCCAGTTCACCGGTGGCATGTCGACGATCGCGGTCACACCGGAGGGTGTGGCGACGGCGTCCGGTCAGCCGGTGCTGGTGCGGCAGCCGGGGTCGACCGGGGTCGAGCGTGGTGCGGTGGTGTCACTGACGTGGGAAGCGGACGCCGCGGTGCTCGTGCCATGACGGGGTCGGACGACCCACTCGCCGACGCCGAACCTCGCTCCTACTGGCACGACCTACACGACCTCGGCGTGACGCGTCCGCCGCTCGCCGGGGACACGCAGGCCGACCTGGTCGTGGTGGGCGCAGGATTCACCGGACTGTGGACGGCGATCAGCGCCAAGCGCAGGCACCCCTCGCGCGAGGTCGTCCTGCTGGAGAGCCACTACGTCGGTCACGGCGCCACCGGCCGCAACGGCGGCTTCGTCTCCGACTCGCTGACCCACGGCCACGCGCACGGGCTGGCGCTGTGGCCGGACCAGGTCGACGGCCTCGCCGCGCTCGGCAGGGAGAACCTGGAGGGCCTGCGCGACGACGTGGCGGAGCAGGCGATCGCCGCCGATCTGCGGCTCACCGGGAAGACCTTGGTCGCCACGACACCCCACCAGGCCGCGGCCCTGCCGGCGCTCGGAAAGCTGCTGGCAGAGCACGGTGAGCACGTGGAGCTGCTCGACGCCGACGGCGTTCGCGCCGACGTCGACTCCCCGACGTACCTGGGCGCGCTGCGGATCCGGAGCGGCAGCGGCACCCTCGACCCGGCAGCCCTCGCGGCCGGCCTTCGCGACTGGGCGATCCGGCTCGGCGTGCGGCTGCACGAGCAGACATCGGTGTCGTCGGTCCGGCCGGGCCTGGTGGTGACCGCGTCGGGGCGGGTGCGGGCGGACCGGATCGCGCTGGCCACGAATGCCTACCGGTCGCCGGCGCGGCGGCTGCGCAAGTATGTCGTGCCCGTCTACGACCACGTCCTGGTGACCGAGCCGCTGACCGACGCCCAGTGGGAGAGCCTCCGGTGGCCGGAGCGCCAGGGTGTCACCGACGCCGGCAACCAGTTCCACTACTATCGGCCGCTCGCCGACGGTCGGATCCTGTGGGGCGGGTACGACGCCATCTACTACTTCGGCTCCTCGACGGATGCCGCGCGGGAGCAGCGCGACGCCTCGCACCGGCTGCTGGCGCGGCACTTCGTCGAGACGTTCCCGCAGCTGGCGGGGGTGCGGTTCACGCACCGCTGGGCCGGCCTGATCGACACCTCGAGCCGGTTCGTGCCCTACGTCGGCGCGGACCGGAGTGGCACGGTCGGGCACGCGATCGGCTTCACCGGGCTGGGCGTGGCCTACAGCCGGTTCGCCGCGGGTGCGCTGCTCGACGTGCTGGACGGCCTGACCGCACCCGACTTCCTGACCGAGCGGCCGACGCCGTTCCCGCCCGAGCCACTGCGCTACGTCGCGGTGCAGGCCACCCGCGCGGCGCTCGCCCGCGAGGACCGGACGGGTCAGCGCGGGCCGTGGCTGCGGTTGCTGGACCGGTTCGGTGTCGGCTTCAACTCCTGAGCTGTGAGAGGTGAGAGAAATGGACGGGATCTTCGTGGACGGGCAGCGCCGCACGGGGTCGGGTGAGGTCGTCGAGCTCGCGGACCCCGCCACCGGCTCAGCGACGGCATCCTTCGCGCAGGCGTCGGTGTCGGACGTCGACGCCGCCGTCGCGGCTGCGCGCGCGGCCTTCCCGGAGTGGGCGGCCCGAACTCCCGGGGACCGCGCGCTGGTGCTGTCACGGGTAGCCGACGCGCTCGCCGCTGCCGAGGACCTGGTGGACCTCGAGGTGCGCGAGACAGGCAAGCCGCTGCCGGTCTTCGCCGAGGGCGAGCTGCCGTTCGCGATCGACAACCTGCGGTTCTTCGCGGGCGCCGCGCGATCGCTCGAGGGGTCGGGCGCCGGGGTCCTCTCGAGCGGGTACACCTCGCTTCTCGTCCGCCGACCGGTCGGGGTCGTCGCCGGGATCGCGCCGTGGAACGTCCCGTTCATCATGGCGATCTGGAAGGTCGGCCCGGCCCTGGCCGCGGGCAACACGATCGTGCTCAAGCCGGCGCCGCAGACGCCGTCGTCGACGCTTCGCCTGGCCGACATCGCGGTCGAGGCAGGGCTGCCCGCCGGCGTGCTGAACGTCGTCACCGGGGGAGCGGACATCGGTGCAGCGCTGGTCGAGCATGCGCAGGTGGCGATGGTGTCGATCACCGGCTCCTCGCGGGCCGGGCGGGCCGTGATGTCGGCGGCAGCGCCCACCACGAAGCGGCTGCACCTGGAGCTGGGCGGGAAGGCGCCCGCTGTCGTGTTCGGGGATACCGACGTGGAGGCCACGGCGCGCGGGATCGCGATGGGTGGGACGTACAACTCCGGCCAGGACTGCACCGCCGTCACCCGCGTGTACGTCGAGCAATCTGCGCACGACGCCGTCGTCGGTGCGCTCGCTGCGCAGCTGTCGGCGATCCGCGTCGGCGCCCCCAGTGACCCGACGACCGACATCGGGCCGCTGATCAGCCGCGAGCACCGGGAGCGGGTGCACGGCTTCGTCTCGCGCGCGGCGGGGGCCGGCGCGACCGTGGTGACCGGGGGCGAGGTCCCCGACGGACCGGGCGCCTACTACCCGCCCACACTGGTCACCGGAGCGGACCAGGCCTCGGAGATCGTCCAGGACGAGGTGTTCGGGCCGGTGCTGGTCGTGCTCCCGTTCGTCGACGAGGACGAGGCGGTCGCCCTGGCCAATGACAGCGCCTACGGCCTGGCGTCGTCGGTCTGGACCCGAGACGTGCAGCGCGCGCTGCGGGTCGCCCACCGGATCCAGGCCGGCGTCACCTGGGTCAACGACCACCTCCCGATCGCGTCGGAGGCTCCTCACGGCGGTGTGAAGGCCAGCGGCTTCGGCAAGGACATGAGCCACGAGTCGTTGCTGGAGTACACCGTCACCCACCACGTGATGGTGCGGCACGAGGCACCGCCGGAGCACGACTCCTTCCGGCCTGCGTGAGCCGGCGCCGACTCCGGGTACCGTGGGCGCATTCCACCAGCTCGCGTCGGCGAGTGTGTGCGTGCCGGCGCCCGACGGCAGGAGCCGCCATGTTCCGTCTCGCTCGTTCCAGCCTGGTGATCGCCATCGCCGCCGCCGTGTTCGCACCGGTCGCGACCGCCGCACCGGCCGAGAAGCCCTTCCCCGCCACGATCGACCTGCCGAACGGCTTCCTGCCGGAGGGCATCGCCGTCGGGCCCGGACCCACCGCGTGGTTCGGCTCCCGCGCCGACGGCGACGTCTACGAGGTCAACCTCCGGACCGGGCGTGGGCAGATCGTGAGCCAGGGCCCGGGCACCCCGTCGGTCGGGCTGAAGTCCGACCGCCGCGGCCGGCTCTTCATCGCGGGCGGCCCTGCCGGGGACGGGCGCGTCGTGTCCTCCCACAGTGGAGAGATCCTCGCGTCCTACCAGTTCACGACCGACCCGAGCTTCGTGAACGACGTGGTGCTGACGCGGTCCGCAGCCTGGTTCACCGACTCGTTCAACGCCCAGCTCTACAAGGTGCCACGTTCGCGGTCCGGCTCTCTGCCCGATCCGGGTGCAGTCGTCACGGTGCCGTTGGGCGGCGACTGGGACCAGGGCACGGGCTTCGGCGCCAACGGGATCACCGCGACGCCCGACCACCGGGCGCTCCTGGTCGTGCACTCGACGTCGGGCCTGCTCTACCGGGTCGATCGGAGGACCGGCGACGCGTCGGTGGTGGACCTCGGTGGGGCCTTGCTCACCGCCGGCGACGGGCTGCTGCTGGTGCGTCGGACGTTGTACGCCGTACAGAACCAGCTCAACCAGGTCGCCGTCGTCTCGCTCAACCGCGCCGGCACGCAGGGGCGGGTCGTCCGGACGATCACGAGCGCTGACTTCGACATCCCCACGACTGTCGCCCGCTTCGGCCGCTGGCTCTACCTCCCGAACGCGCGGTTCAACACACCGCCCACGCCAGACACGCCGTACTGGGTGACTCGGGTACCCGCCCGCTGAGCTCACATGACATCGGAGCTGGTCACGATCACCGCAGGCCGCGTGACCCTCCGGCCGCTTCGGCCGGAGGAGATCGATGCGGAGTGGGAGGCGATGGCGGCGGGGGACGAGGTGGCGCAGAACGGGATCCCTGACGAGGCCACGTTCAGGGCGCGGCTGGCGCGTTCCGGGCAGCTGACCGACGGGTGGCTCGACCTCGCCATCGACGTCGGCGCGCAAGCCGTCGGGCGGATCCAGACCTTCGTCCCGTCCGACCGGATCGACGAGCCGTCGACCTACAACATCGGGATCGGTCTCCACCCACCCGCCCGCGGGCAGGGCTTCGCGGCGGAGGCGCTGGCGGCTTTCAGCGGCTGGCTGTTCGAGAGCGCTGGTGCGACGCGGGTCGAGGGCAGGACCGACTCGAGGAACCAGGCGATGCAGCGCGTCTTCCACCGGCTCGGCTGGGTCCAGGACGGCCAGGTCCTCGACGGCGGGCGGGAGTGGCTGCTCTTCGTGGCGCCCTCCGCGTCACTCGGTTGAGGGCAGATCGGTGGTTGAGGAGGGCGCGCTAGCGCCCGTCTCGAAACCACTTCGCAAGGCCCGGATCGGTGGGGGTAACGGTTGGGTCACGATGCCCAGAAGCCTTGTGGAGTAAGGGTTCTGGGCACTGATCGTGTCAGTGGCCGCGGCTAGCGTGCCTCTCATGGAACCGGATCTCGGGCTCGCCGACCACGAGGACTTCACCTACCTCGATGCGTCGGCGACGTTGGCGGCGGTCGAGGATTCGCTGGTCGTCCGCCGGCGCGCCGAAGCGCGGGACCTGGCGTTGGCCGCCCACTGGGCCGACCTGCACGCCACGGATCCCCAGCAGGGTCCGGGGGTGCGGCGGCGCGAGTGGCGCGGGGAGGACCGGCTGATCGACCTCGGCGGAGAGGGCACCCCGCCGGTTCAAGAGCTGTGCCTGGCCGAGCTGGCGACCTCTCGCCGCGTCCACCCTCACTCCGCGCGGCGGGTGGTGGCCGATGCCCTCGACCTGCGTCACCGGCTCCCGAGCTGGTGGCGGGCCGTCCACGACCTCCGGCTGGAGGCGTGGATCGCCCGCAAGGCCGCCGCTCTGTCGCGCAGCCTCGACTACCACGCGGTCGCGGTGGTGGATGCGGCGTTGCCCGAGGGCCTGGCCGAGGTGTCCCCCGCAAGGCTGCTGGAGGTCGTCCGCGCGAAAGTGATTGCCGCCGACCCGGCCGCCCACCAGGCCAAGCTCGACGAGGAGAAGCGGCGCCGGTACGTCTCGCTGTCCCAGACCGATGAGTTCGGGCTGCGGCACGTGATCGCCCGGGTCCGCGCCGGCGACGCCGCCTGGATCGACGCGATGGTCGACCGGGTCGCCGACCTGCTCGCCCCCACCTTCCCCGCCGGCACGACGAAGGACGAGCTGCGCTCGGAGGCGTTCGGGTGGCTGGCTCGCCCCGCCGAGCTGCTGCAGCTGCTGCTCGACGGCGTCCCCGACCCCGACTTCGAGCAGGCCGACCTGGCCGCGGCCTTTCGCGGCCTGGACCCGGCCCGGCTCCGCCCGCAGGTCGTCCTCTACCTCCACCTCCACCAAGCCGCGATCAACGGCAAGGGCTGTGTGGAGTGCGGGATCGCCGCGGTGGCCCGGGTCGAGGACATCGGCCCGCTGCTTGCCAGTGAGGTGCCGGAGTGGCTCGGCCACACCAACGTGACGGTCAAGCCGGTGATCGACCTGGCCGACCAGCACGCCGTCGACGCCTACGAACATCCCGACTCGGTCGCCGAACGGATCCACCTGCGCTGTCCGGCCGACTGCTTCCCCTACGGCAACCAGGTCACCCGCGACCTCGATCTCGACCACGTCGAACCCTTCGTCCCCGGTACGCCGGGTCAGACCGGAGACCACAACAGCCAGCCCCTCAGCCGCACCGCACACCGTGCGAAGACCTTCGCCGGCTACACGGTCCGACAACTCCGGCCAGGCGAGTACGTCTGGCGAACCCCCAACGGCCGCTACACCCGGGTCAACCACCACGGCACCACGGCGCTCACCGAACAGGTCGGCTCCGGCCTGCTCTCCGACGACCCCCTCGACCAAGCCATCGCTCAGATGACCCTCGACCTCCAAGCCACCGGCAGGGCCCGCGTCCCACGCGACCTCGTGAGCAGCTAGCTCGCACTACCTCGACCGGGGATCAACGAACCAACCCTTCGCAGATGAGCAACTGCGCTGCACCGTAGGTCCCCAGGACGGCGGCCTGGTACCCCGGGGACTCCTCGGCCATGACGAATCTGCCGACGCCGATCAGGGTGTCCGACAGCAGGAACAGGGAGGCGCCGGCGAGGATTCGGTTCCGGCCCCGATCAGGGTCCACCGCGGCCGCGGCGGCGACCATCGTCGTCAGGGTCACGCCGTACGCCGCAACCGGAACCGCTGCGGCTCGGTCCTGACGGCCCGCCGCCAGAGCCATGGCCAGGGAAGCGCCTGCGCCGCCCGCCATGAGGCGCCGCCTCCCCGTGGTGTCGAGCAGTCCGACTGACGAGCGGCGCCGGTAAGCCGACACGTACGCGACGTGCGCGGCGAGGAAGGAGCTCAACCCGAGCAGGAAGCGACCCCGGCTGCTCCCGTTCAGAGCGAGGTCCCCGACCCAGGAGAGTGCTTGTGCCGCGACGACGGGCCGAAACTCGGGGCCGCGGTCGGCCCTGACGAACCGCGCGGCAAGGGCGGGCATGAGCAGCGACTTGGCGAGGTTCCGAGCTCGTGGGCCGGCGAACGAATCGCCCGACGGAGTGCCCATCGTCTGCTCCTCACGCCCGCGAGTGTCAACGGGCCCAAACCTAGACGACCTGGTAGCGGGAGCGCCGTGGACAGAGCCGCCCCCGTCGCCCCCGGGGCACCGGGGGCGGCTCCGATTTCGATGTGGGGCACCACTCAGCCAGGAGGTCCCACATCCACGGCCCGCCGTGCGTGACGGCCGACCGCGGGCCCCAAGTACCCACGGTGAGGTGATGTAGTCGCCGCTTCGGGAAGAAGTTCGCGACCTCTCGGCGAGATCGGTCAGCTCTGCGAGGCGGACGCGATGCGTTCCTCGATCACAGCGGCCAGCCGCTCGGGAGCCTCGTCACGTGTGTGGTGGGCACGTGGACGAGGGAAGCCGTCGCGGAGCGGCCGGCCCCGACGGGGATGGCGCGGTACCACCCCAGCGCCGGGCCGAGCGCATCGTCGTCGATCATCTCTCGGCGGAACCGGGCGAGCGCGTCCACGGGCATGCCCGACCGCCGCAAGGCGGCTTCGACCAGCCGCGTAGCCGAGCGGGCAGCAACTTCCGGTAGGAGCGGCAGCTGGAACGCCCCTACGTACGTCACTGCGCGCCGTAGGAATCGGCACGACCCCCCCTTCTCCTCGGCCCCGGCCTACGGCGCTGATGGGGCGAGACGTGGGTACAGGGCTCACGTGTACCAGGACTACAAGCCGTGTGAGGTCTGCGGCGCCGACGTTCGTCTGAGCACTGACGAGGCCCCCCGCACACCGGAGCCGGACGGACCGGTCGACACCCGTGTCTGCACGAACCCGGACTGCGAGACCAACCAGGTCGGTGGCTCGGCCGAACACCCCACACCCTGAGCTCGCCCGTGCCCGGGCCGGTCACCGCCGGTCCAGGACACGCGCGGTGTCGGTCGATCCGCCACGCCCGGGACTATGCTGGACTGGCACCTCGAGGAACCGTGGGGCGTTTCTGGTGGGAGGGTGGTGGGTGCCAGTGGAGTCTGACGCGCTCGGCACCGTGACCGACGCCGCGACAGCGTTCCAGTCCCAGCCGGACCTCGCGACGACGCTCGCCGAGGTAGTCGCGCAGGCCCAGCGGTGCCTGCCGGAGTTCGAGCACGTCAGCGTCTCGCGGCACGGGTCGGACCGCAGGATCCAGACCCTGGCCGCGACGACAGAGACGGCTCTCGCGTTCGACGCGCTGCAGGAGGAGACCAACCAGGGCCCCTGTCTCGACGCGGCGACCGAGGACGACGTGGTCACGATGCATGACGCCAAGCACGAGCAGCGGTGGCCTCGGTACGTCGGCCGGGCATTGGACCTCGGCCTGCGCTCACAGCTCGGCGTGCGCCTGCGGAGCGAGACCAAGGGCGTGCTCGGCCTCAACCTGTACTCCACGTCGCACGACGACATCGACCCGGGATCCATCGGTGTGGCCGAGCACTTCGCCGTGCACGCCGGCATCGCGATCGGCCACGTCCGGGAGGAGGAGCAGCTGCGGACCGCGATCGGCACCCGAACCGTGATCGGGACCGCGGTCGGCATCCTGATGGAGCGTTTCGGGCTGCCCCGCGATCAGGCGTTCGCCTACCTGGTGCGGCAGTCCAGCTCGGCGAACCGCAAGCTGCGCGTGGTCGCACGTGAGATCGTCGACGAGGCCGACCACAAGGCGGGTGGCTAGCCGGCTCGCGGCGTCATCCACCCCGCAGGGTCGTCGATCAGCGCGCCCAGCACCGCGCAGGCCGCGCCCGTGGCGCCGGGCGCGGGGTCGTCCGGGGCAACGTCGACGACGACCGACCCCCACGCCGCCGACAGGACGCGCCCGTCGAGCTCGCGCTCGAGGAGCGGCTGAAGCACGTCGGCCGCTGCGGCCAGGTGGCCGCCCAGGACGATGGTCGGGATGTCCAGCACGTTGACGGCGCTGGCCAGCGCCACGCCGAGGGCTCGAGCGGCCGCCTCGATCGCCCCGCGCGCGGCAGGATCTCCCGACCTGACCCGCTCGAGCAGCAGGTCGACGGACGCGTCCGGCGGTAGCCCGGCCGCTGCCAGCACGGCATGGAGCCCGGCGTACTGCTCCAGGCAGCCGGTGGAGCCGCAGCGGCACCTCGGACCCATGGGATCCACGGAGATGTGCCCGATCTCGCCCGCCCAGCCGTGCCGGCCCGGGAACACCCGGCCGCCGACGACCGCCGCCCCGCCGATCCCCACCTCGCCGGAGACGTACAGGAAGTCGGTGAGCCGACCGCCGCGACCTGGGGACTCCTCCGCGACCGTGCGGGCGGCCAGGTCCGCCTCGTTGCCGATCTGCAGGGTGAGACCGCCAAGCCGCCCCCGCAGCAGGTCCGCCACTCCGACGTCGGCCCAGCCGAGGTTCGGTGCGCTGAGCACACGCGCGTCAGCCACCGAGACGATGCCCGGAAGTGCCACGCCGGCGCCGACGAGGCGCAGGCCCGTCGGCAGGCTGCGCACCAGTCGGCGAGCCATGGTGCCCAGCCTCCGCAACGTCGTTGCCGGGTCGGACTGCTCCAGATCTGCGGCGACGTACCGCTGCGCGACCGTCCGCCCCCGCAGGTCGATCACCCGCGCAGCGAGATAGCCGGGATTGACCTGGAGCCCCAGCGCGGCGACCCGGCTCCCGGGTGCGAGCGGGGTTCCCGGGCGACCGCGTCCGGGCCCTTGCCGCGGCTCGAGCTCGTCGAGCAGACGGGCCACGACCAGGTCGTCGACCAGTCGCGACACCGTCGAGCGGGTCAGGCCGGTCACGGCGGCGACCCCGGCTCGGGAGAGCGGCTCGTCGGAGTCGGCGACGGCGCGGAGCACCTGACGCAGGTTGCCGTCGCGCAGACTCGGTCGCCGCGCGGCGTACGGCCCGGACGGGCCGGTCCCAGCCACCGTCATGCCTTGTCCTCACGGGTCGTCCTGATTAGGTTGTGCTACACAACAAATACCATCCGGAGGCGCGTCATGGTTCGTTCCCCTCGCCCAGAGGACAAGTTCTCATTCGGTCTATGGACCGTCGGCTGGCTGGGAGTCGATCCGTTCGGCACCGCCAGTCGCCCGGCACTCTCGCCCGTCGAGTACGCCGAGCGGCTCGCCGAGCTCGGCGCCTGGGGTGTGACCTTCCACGACAACGACGTGTTCCCGTTCGGCTCCGACGACGCGACCCGCGAGCAGGTGTGCGCCGACTTCAAGCGCGCCGCCGACAAGGCCGGGCTCGTGATCGAGATGGTCACCACCAACACGTTCACGCACCCGGTGTTCAAGGACGGTGCCCTCACGAGCAACGACCGGGACGTCCGACGGTACGGCCTGCGCAAGGTGCTGCGCGCGGTCGACCTGGCCGGCGACATGGGGGCGACCACGTTCGTCATGTGGGGTGGCCGCGAGGGCAGTGAGTACGACGGCTCCAAGGACCTGCACGCCGCCATGGAGCGTTACAAGGAGGGTCTCGACACCGTGGCCGGCCACATCAAGGACCAGGGCTACGACCTGCGGATCGCCTTGGAGCCGAAGCCGAATGAGCCACGCGGCGACATCTTCCTGCCCACCGTCGGGCACGCGCTGGCGCTGATCGCCGAGCTCGACCACGGAGACATCGTCGGCCTGAACCCGGAGACCGGCCACGAGCAGATGGCGGGGCTCAACTACACCCATGCTCTCGGCCAGGCGCTGTGGAGCGGCAAGCTCTTCCACATCGACCTCAACGGCCAGCGCGGCATCAAGTACGACCAGGACCTGGTCTTCGGCCACGGCGACCTGATGTCGGCGTTCTTCACCGTCGACCTGCTCGAGAACGGGTTCCCGAGCCGGCCGGACGGTCCGCGCTACGACGGACCGCGCCACTTCGACTACAAGCCCTCGCGGACCGAGCACATGGCCGGGGTGTGGGAGTCGGCCCAGGCCAACATGGCGGCGTACCTCATGCTCGCCGAGAAGGCGCGGGCGTTCCGGGCCGACGACCGGGTCACCGAGGCCATGGCGTACGCCGGGGTCCCCGACCTGGCCGAGCCGACAATGGCCGACGGCGAGACGGTCGCGGACCTGCTGGCGGCGCCGGACGACTTCGACCCGGAGCGGGCCGCTGAGCGGGACTTCGGCTTCGTGCGCCTGCAGCAGCTCGCACTGGAGCACCTGATCGGATGACCCTGGTCGCGGGGGTCGACTCCTCGACCCAGTCCTGCAAGGTGGTGGTCCGCGACGCCGAGACCGGCGCCCTGGTCCGGCACGGCACCGCGCCGCACCCGCCAGGCTCCGAGGTCGACCCGGAGGCGTGGTGGGATGCCCTCCAGGCAGCGGTCGCAGCTGCCGGCGGGCTCGACGACGTCGAGGCGCTCGCCGTCTCGGGTCAGCAGCACGGCCTGGTGGCCCTGGACGACCGCGGTCGGGTGATCCGCCCGGCGCTGCTGTGGAACGACGTCCGGTCGGCGGAGGCCGCCGAGCAGCTCGTGCACGAGCTCGGCGACGGTGACCGCACCATCGGTGCCGGCCGGTGGGCCGATGGCGTCGGTTCGGTGCCGGTCGCGTCCTTCACGGTGACCAAGCTGAGGTGGCTCGCAGACCACGAGCCCGAGAACGCTGCGCGACTGGCCGCCGTCGCCCTGCCGCACGACTGGCTGACGTGGCGGTTGCGCGGGGCGCGCGGCCTCGACGACCTGGTCACCGACCGGTCGGACGCGTCGGGCACCGGGTACTACGACCCGACCAAGGGCTACCGCCGCGACCTGCTGGCGCTGGCACTGCGCACGGACGACGCCCAGGCCGACCATCTCGTGCTCCCGCGCGTGCTCGGACCAGGGGAGGGGGCAGGGCGCGCGGCTGTGACGCCCGTGCCGGTGCACGTCCTCCTCGGGCCGGGATGCGGGGACAACGCCGGCGCGGCCCTCGGGCTGGGTCTCGGGGCGGGTGAGGTGAGCGTCTCCATCGGCACCTCCGGGGTCGTCGCCTGCGTCTCGGACACCGCGACCCACGACCCCACAGGAATCGTCGCCGGGTTCGCGGACGCGACCGGCCGCTACCTTCCGCTGGCAGCCACCCTCAACGGGTCGCGGGTCCTCGACGCCACGGCGGCACTGTTGGGCGTGGACCATGCGGAGCTCTCGCGGCTCGCTCTCGCCGCAGACCCCGGCGCCGGAGGGCTGGTCCACGTGCCGTACCTGGAGGGGGAGCGGACCCCGAACGTGCCGAACGCCACCGGCGAGCTGGCGGGCATGACGCTCGGCAACCTCACGCGCGAGAACCTCGCCCGTGCGGCTGTCGAGGGTCTGCTGGGGCTCCTGGGCGAGGCCATCGACGGCATGCGGCACCAGGGCGTGGATGTCGAGCGGGTCACCCTGATCGGCGGGGGAGCGCGCTCGGAGGCCGTGCGCCGGCTCGCCCCGGCGGTCTGGGGGCTTCCCGTCGCGGTGCCCGAGGCCGGTGAGTACGTCGCCGCGGGGGCCGCCCGCCAGGCCGCCTGGGCCTTGAGCGGCTCGGCCGAGCCGCCCGACTGGCGGATCGGCGATGCCGAGGTGCACACGGCCGAGCCCGTGCCCGAGGTGATGGCGACGTACGCACGCACCGCCCGGGAGACCGTCCGCCGGTCGCTCCGGGACACATGACCGATCCGGTCTGGCGCGCAGCGCATCGGTTGCTACGGTGCGGCCGGACCCTGGTGCCGCGATGATGCCTACGGCGAGCGACTGTCACAGGAAGGAACCGAGCATGACCCGTCCGATCACCCTCTTCACCGGCCAGTGGGCCGACCTCCCGTTCGAGGAGGTGTGCCGGCTCGCGTCGGAATGGGGCTACGACGGGGTCGAGATCGCCTGCTGGGGCGACCACCTCGACGTCTGGCAGTGCGTCGAGGACGACGCCTACCTGGCCGAGAAGCGCGCACTCCTGGACCGCCACGGGCTTCAGGTGTGGGCGATCTCCAACCACCTCAAGGGCCAGGCGGTCTGCGACGACCCGATCGACGAGCGGCACCAGGCGATCCTGTCGGCGCGGATCTGGGGGGACGGTGACGCCGAGGGCGTCCGGCAGCGCGCGGCGGAGGAGATGAGGATGACCGCGCGCGCAGCGCGGCGACTCGGGGTCGACACCGTCGTGGGGTTCACCGGCTCCTCGATCTGGAAGTACGTCGCGATGTTCCCACCGGCGACGCAGGCGATGGTGGACGCCGGCTACGAGGACTTCGCCCGCCGGTGGAACCCGATCCTCGACGTCTTCGACGGGGAAGGGGTCCGCTTCGCCCACGAGGTACATCCTTCCGAGATCGCCTACGACTACTGGACCACCGTCCGCGCGATGGAGAGCGTGGACCACCGCGAGGCGTTCGGTCTCAACTGGGACCCGTCGCACTTCGTGTGGCAGGACCTCGACCCGGTCTCGTTCCTGTGGGACTTCCGCGAGCGGATCTACCACGTGGACTGCAAGGACACGAAGCTGCAGGTCGGCAACGGGCGCAACGGGCGGCTGGGGTCCCACCTGGCGTGGGCGGACCCGCGGCGTGGTTGGGACTTCGTCTCGACCGGTCACGGCGACGTCCCGTGGGAGCGCTGCTTCCGGATGCTCAACACGATCGGCTACGACGGCCCGATCTCGATCGAGTGGGAGGACGCGGGGATGGACCGGTTGCGCGGCGCGCCCGAGGCTCTCGACTTCGTGCGCTCCCTGGCGTTCGACCCGCCGGAGGCCGCTTTCGACGCGGCCTTCTCCACCGACAGCTGAGCGGCCCGCGTCAGCCGAACAGGGCGGTGCCGTACCTCGACACCACCAGCAGCGCGACGGCGAGCAGCCACCCGCCGACCGCCATCAGGTCGAGGTGGCTGCGGGCGGCGTCGACCAGCACACGTCGTACGCCGGAGGGCAGCGGCAGGTGGCCGTCGAGGAGGTTGACCCGCGTCATCTCGAAGAACACGAACGTCGTCGCCACGGTGATCAGCAGGCACCAGGGGCACACCGCGCCGATCTCGAAGAGAGCCTGGTGGAGCAGCCAGTACGCCAGCGCGAGGCCCACGGTGTAGACCGCCTGAGCGGTGAGCATGAACCAGCGCGGGAACCTGATCCCCGCGAGTCCCGCGACCGCGACCGTGATCACCACCGGTTCGGTGACCAGGCCCAGGAACGCGTTCGGGAAACCGAGGACCGAGGCCTGCCACGAGCTGCCGACGGTGCCGCAGCTGATGACGGCGTTGACGTCACAGCCGAAGACGGCGTCGGGATCGCCGGCGAGTGTCACCGCCTCGACCGCGAGCACGAAGGACGCAACGAGGCTGGCGACCGACCACAGCAGCATCGCCAGCCAGGTCCCACGATGGTCTGCCCGACTTCGGCTGGCAGCGGCCCGGGTCCCCATGGACCCGGGCCGCGGCGCCGCCTGGGTCGTCACCCTCGGGCCTGCTCGATCGCCTCGGTCAACGGGCCGGTCGTGTACGGGTCGCCGTCGAAGACGCGGCCGGCGATCAGGATCGTGGGGGTGCCCTCGACGCCGTCGTCGAAGGCCCGCTGGGTCATGTCGGCGGTCCAGGGCTCGTAGGTCGCATCGGCGAACCGGTCGACGACCTCCTGCGGGACGCCGGCTCCGACCGCGAGCTCGGCGAGCTCCTCGTCGGTCAGTCCCGGGCCGTCCTCAGCCGGCTGCGCGGCGTACAACGCCCGGTGGAAGGCCCACACCCGGTCCGGGGCGGCGTCGGCCACAGTGGCCATCGCGTTGGCGGCGCGAGTGGAGTACCGCGTGCCGTCGGAGAGATCATCCAGGAAGGCCATCGGGCGCAGCTCCAGCCGGATCGTCTCCTCTCCCAGGAGCCGGGTGAGCTCCTCGCCGTTCGCGTGCTCGAACGCGCCGCAGGCCGGGCAGAGGTAGTCGAAGTACAGGACGACCGTGACCGGTGCGTCGGCTTCGCCCACGGGGACGCCGTGCTCGAGGTCGGCGGGCGCGACCGCCGTCCCGCTCGCGGAGCCGGACGAGGCCGGGGCGTCGTCGCCCATGGCCTGCACCAGCGCGACCACGAGGGCCAGGGCGAGTGCCACCAGCAGGCCGACACCAATCCACTGCGCGCGTCGGTACGGACGCCGGCTCGCATCTCCCGCCCGCCGCTGCTCTCCGGGTCGGCTCCGGTGCTCTACCTGCGTCATGTCTGCCATCCGATCGACGTGCGTGCTGTCCGAGAGCCCACGTTCCCGTCAGCTCTCGCAGAGCGTCTCCCGCACGCTGGCACCACGTCCCGGGTCGATCGTCGCCCGTCACCGGGACCAAGGTCCCGCGCCGGCCGCGCGGCTAGACTCCGGCTGCAGGAAGGGGTAGCCGCATGCCTCCAGCACCCACCGTCGGCGTCGTGGGCGGCGGCATCGTCGGTCTGGCGATCGCCCGCGAGCTGACCCGCCGTCGACCCGGCACCCAGGTCGTCGTGTTCGAGAAGGAGGACCGGGTCGGCGCCCACCAGACCGGCCACAACTCCGGCGTCGTGCACGCCGGGGTCTACTACCGCCCGGGCAGCCTCAAGGCCACGCTCTGCACACGGGGAAGGCTGCTCCTGAAGGACTTCTGCGTCGAGCACGCGATCGCCTACGACGAGTGCGGCAAGCTCGTCGTGGCGGTGGACGAGAGCGAGCTCGGCCGGCTGGACGCCCTCGAGCGGACCGCCACCGAGAACGGTGTTCCCGGTCTCCGGCGGCTCGACCCCGTGGGCATCCGTGAGGTGGAGCCGCACGCCGCGGGTGTGGCCGCGCTGCACTCACCGGCGACGGCGATCACCGACTTCGGCGCGGTGGCCCAGGTCCTGGCCCAGGACGTCGAGGCGGCCGGGGGAGAAGTGCGGCTCGCGACCGAGGTCACGGGTCTGGGCCGCGAGCGCGGCCGGATCGCGGTCGCCTCCGGCGTACGTCGCCACCTCGTCGACCGGCTCGTGCTGCGTGGTGGCCTGGACGCGGACCGACTGGCCAGGCAGGCGGACGGCCAGGACGGACCGCGGATCGTCCCGTTCCGCGGGGAGTACCTGCTGGTCAAGCCCGGCAAGCAGGATCTCGTGCGCGGCATGGTCTATCCCGTGCCCGATCCGCGCTACCCGTTCCTCGGAGTCCACTTCACCCGCCGGGTGACCGGTGGGCTCGAGGTCGGGCCCAACGCCGTTCTCGCCCTGCAGCGCGAGGGCTACCGACGCAGGGACGCCTCGTGGCGCGACGTGCGCGACATCCTCACCTGGCCGGGTGCGTGGCGGATGGCCCGCAGCAACTGGCGGACCGGTGTCAAGGAGGTGCGCGGATCGCTGTCGGTCAGGGCGTACATGCGGGACGCCCAGCGGTACGTGCCCGAGATCGGAGTCTCGGACGTCGTGCGCAACGGGTCGGGCGTCCGCGCCCAGGCCGTCGAGCGCGACGGCACGCTCGTCGACGACTTCCGCATCACCCACGCGGAGGGGATCACCGCGGTGCGCAACGCACCGTCGCCGGGCGCCACCTCCAGCCTCGCGATCGCCGAGCACGTCGTCGACGAGATGTCGCGGCACTCGTGACCGGCACTCAGGCGGGGACCCGTTCGAAGACCGCCGCGAGCCCCTGACCGCCGCCGATGCACATGGTCTCCAGCCCGTAGCGCGCTTCGCGCCGACGCATCTCGTGCGCCAGGGTCGCGAGGATCCGGGCGCCGGTGGCGCCGACCGGGTGACCGAGGGAGATGCCGGAGCCGTTCGGGTTGAGGCGCTCGTCGGTCGGGTCGACCTTCCACTCGCGCAGGCAGGCCAGCACCTGGGCGGCGAAGGCTTCGTTGATCTCGAGCACGTCGACCTCGTCGAGAGTGAGGCCGGCTCGCTCCAGCGCCGCGGCGGTGGCCGGCACCGGTCCGATGCCCATCACCTCAGGGCCGACGCCGGCCACGGCCCAGGACCTGAGAGCGAGCAAGGCGGACAGCCCACGCCGCTCGGCCTCGTCGCGAGTGGTGACGACGCACATCGCGGCTCCGTCGTTCTGACCGCTGGCGTTGCCGGCGGTGACGGTGGACTCCGGGTCGAGCTCCCGTCGGACCGGCTGCAGCGCCGCGAGCTGCTCGGCGGTGGTGTCCGGCCGGGGATGCTCGTCGCGGTCCACGACCACGTCGGGTCTCCCGCGTCGGCCCGGCACCGTCACCGGCACCAGCTCGTCGGCGAACCTGCCCTCGTCGTGGGCAGCACCTGCGCGCTGCTGGCTGCGGAGCGCGAGCTGGTCCTGCTCCTCGCGCCCGATCCCGTAGTCGCGGCGCAGGTTCTCCGCGGTCTCGAGCATCCCCCCGGGCACCGGGTGGTCCTTGCCGCCCGCTGTCTTGCGGGCGCGCACGAGCCGGTCCATCAGCTCGACGCCTCCGCTGCGGACGCCGGTGCGCAGCCCGGTCGCGTAGTGCTCCACCTGGGACATCGACTCCGCGCCGCCGGCGACCACGACGCGCGCGGCCCCGGTGACCACCATCCCGGCGGCGTACAGCACGGCCTGCAGTCCCGAGCCGCAGCGGCGGTCCACCTGGACGCCGGGGACGCCGACTCCGAGGCCGGCGTCGAGGGCGGCGACCCGGCCGATGGCGGGAGCCTCACCGCTGGGGTAGCACTGGCCGAGCACCACGTCGTCGACGTCGCCCTCGCCGAGGCTGGTACGCCGCACCAGCTCGGCGAGCAGGCCGGAAGCCAGGTCGGTGGCGCTGAGGGAGGCGAAGGCGCCGCCGAACCTGCCGACGGGGGTCCGGATCGGCTCGCAGATCACGACGTCGCTCATGAGGCTCACGCTAGTGCTCGCCGTACGGGGGAGTGACCCACGACCTCAGGTGCGGCGCCGGAGGGACCGGATCGGGACCAGGTAGAACACGGCGATGGCGAGGTACCCCAGGACGGCGACGACCGGTGCGAGGAGTCCGAGACCGATCATGACCACGTAGAAGACCAGGCCGGGGGTCAGCTTCTGGCTGATGACCGCCACCTCGGCGTTGCTGACGTCCGGACGGACGAGACCTGTACGGACCGCGTACCGCCAGATGATCGAGGTCAGACCGCTCGCCGCGAGCAGCGTCAGTCCGTAGAACGTGGTGGCAACGTTGCCTCCCTCGTCGTGCTCGACGGTCTCCGCCAGTAGCCGCGTCGGGAAGGGGAGGAAGGCCACGACAAGGAGCAGCAGCAGGTTGAGGCGCAACAGCAACGGGCTGGCGCCGTGCAGGTAGTGCGTGATGGCGGTGTGACCGAGCCACAGCGCACCCACCGTGGCGAAGCTGACGACGTAGGCGAGGTACGACGGCCACTGGTCGAGGAGCGCGCCGAGCAGGTCGTCCTCGGCGCCGGGGGGGCACCGAGATCTCCAGCACCAGGAGCGTGATGGCCACGGCGAACACGCCGTCACTGAAGGCCTCCAGGCGTGTGGTCCGCAGCGCGATCTGCTGGCCCGGCTGGGCGTCATCGGTCACGATTCCCTCCCACGGTCGTCTAGTGGCCGGCCGTGGGTGGAGTCGTGCGGTGCGGCTCGCTGCTGGCTGGCCACCGGCCCATCATGGCACTCGCAGGACCGTCGGTCTCCCTGGAAATCAGGTCATCCACGGACATGTGACGTAGGCTGGCGGAGCCGGGGAACCCGCAGACGTCGAGTTCGCGTCGTCATTTCGCGGTGAACATCTCCCGAGCCCGGCCGCAGTGGCCGGCAGGATCGACTCCCTTGGCCATCCCCCCGACGCCGACGCTCACGCTTGCCGCTTCCGAGCCGGCCACCGACGCCCCGCACCGTCCGAGCCTGCTCGCCGTGGTCCGGCGGGTGTCCCTCAGCCTGCTGATCGCGGTGGTCGTCCCTGCGGTGGTGTTCTACGTGTGTTTCGTGCTGGCCGGCATCTGGCCCGCGATCATCGCCGCGCTCGTGTGGTCCTACGGCGCCATCGCGTGGCGCGCGATGACCAGGCGGCGAACGTCGGGACTCCTGATCCTCGCCGCGATCCTGTTGACCGGGCGGACCGCCCTGTCCTTCGTCGCGGACAGTACCTGGCTGTACTTCCTCCAGCCGATCATCAGCGACGGCGCCGTCGCTGTGCTGTTCCTGCTCTCGCTCGCGAGCGCCCGCCCGATGGTGGCGCGGCTGGCCGGCGACTTCTACCCGATGGACCACGAGCTGGCGGCGCGGCCGCGGATCCAGCGCCTCTTCCGGCGTCTGACGATCCTGTGGGCAGTGCTCGGGCTCGCCAAGGCGACCATGACGCTGTGGCTGCTGCAGTCGCAGTCGCTCGAGACGTTCGTGCTCGCCAAGAGCATCTCGATGCTGGCGATCAACGTGTTCGCCGCGTTCGCGACGATCGGGCTGGCAGCGCTCGTGGCACGCAAGGAGGGCCTGATGGGCTCGACGCGCCTGGTACCCGTGGTCGCGCGGGCCTGACACCCGCCCGCGCCCCCGTCGCCGCGACCGTCAGGTCAGGAAGATCCCGGCGTACGGCTTGGGCGCGAAGTACGTCGTCTTGGGCGGCATGACCTCGCCGAGGTCGGCGATCCGCGTGAGCGTGGCCAGGCTGGGGGCCGCGAGGACGAACAGCGCCCCGCCGTCTGCGTCGCACCGGCTCGTGGCGAGCTCGACGGGCAGGTGGTCGGGGATCGCCTCGAACCGCGGATGACCCTGACCCGAGACGTCGAGGACGGGTCCGAGCAGGTGCTCCTGGACCAGGGACGCATCGAGCCCGGCGGCGCCGTCGGGCCGATCTCCTGTGAGGTGGAGGTCGTACCAGCAGCCGTCGACGTACACGCCGATCCCGCTCGCCCCGCCCGCCGAGGGACGCACGTCGAAACGGTGCGAGGCGGCCTCGATCAGCCGCGCCGCGTCGACCGGCCCGGCGACCCGCCGGTGGAACGCCGACAGGGTCAGCCCTTCCATGGGGAAGATCACGCACAGCACGCCTGCGTGCGCCGGTCGGCCCGCGACCTCCCAGGCCCGCAGCCGGGCAGACACCCGATGGTGACCGTCGGCGATGTAGTACACGCCGTCGCCGAACGCCGTGGAGATCGCCCTCTCGGCGTTTCCCGGCACCCGCCAGACCGTGTGCTCGACTCCGTCGTCCCCTTGGAACCGGAGCAGCGGGTCGCTGTCGCACACCCGCGCGACCTGCGTCGCGAGCTCGGCCGGGTGGTCGTGGAGCAGCGCGACCGGCTCCGCACGCTGGGGATGGTCCGCGTAGTACCGCACCAGGCCGTCGACCCGCTCGGGGTCGACGGACTCGTGGCCGCGAACCCGGCCGAGGGCGAACGCGTCGAGGCGCACGTCGGCGACGATTCCGGTGTGGTCGCCGGCCCCGTCGCGCATCCGGTAGACGAAGTAGGCCGTCGGCGAGTGCTGGTAGGCCTCGGGCCCGACTGGTGTCCGCACCCCTGGTTCCGCGAACCCCCGCGCGTCGACCATCGGCGCGACAGCCCGGGTGGCCCACTCCGGGCGGACCACGCGTGACTCGAAGGGGCGGGCGACGCCGTACGACGCGGTCCGCCCGTCGTCAGCAGCCGTCATGCCGATCCGTCGATGGCAGTGGCCGAGACGCCGAACACGTCAGGCAGGGCGTCGAGGTCGGCGAGCAGCGAGTCCGACAGCGGGCCGGCGACGTCGATCGTCGCGACCGCGGCGTCGCCGCCGCGGAAGATCCGGTTCTGCATGTGCTCGACGTTCAACCGGTCCTGACTCAGCCGGTCGAGCACGTGCGCGAGCACGCCGACCCGGTCGAGGTGTCGCACCGTCAAGATGGTGGAGCCGATCCGGCTGGGCGTGAGGTTCACACAGTTCGGTGTCTCGCCCTGGACGAAGGCGTCGATGATCTCGACGACGCCTGCAGCGATGGCGGCCTGCGCCTGCTGGGTCGACGCCCCGATGTGATGGGTGCCGACGACCTGGGGGTGCTGGGCCAAGGGTGACACCCACTCGCCAGAACCGGATCCCGGCTCGTCGGCGAAGACGTCGAGACCCGCACGCAGCCCCTTGGTCTCCAGCGCCTCGAGCAGCGCGGCCTCGTCGACCAGCTCACCGCGTGAGGTGTTGAGGAGGACGGCGCCGTCCTTCATGCGTTCGAGGAACGAGGCGTCGACCAGGCCGGCCGTGTCGGGACTGGACGGCAGGTGGAGCGTGACGATGTCGCTGGCGGCGAGCAGGTCGTCGAGGGAGTCGACCAGCTCGATCCTGAGGTCCTCGATCCGGGCCGTGGTCTCGTTGCTGCGGCCGGGCTTGTCGAGGGCGACGAGGTTGATGCCGAACGCCCGGGCCCGCTGGGCGACCTCGAGGCCGATCGAGCCGAGGCCGAGGATCCCCATGGTCGCCCCGAGCAGTCCGCGTGCCTTGCCGTACGCCTTCTTGTCCCACCGGCCCTCCCGGAGGTCGACGGTGGCATCGACGATCCGCCGGTCCACCGCCAGCAGCAGTCCCATGGTCAGCTCGGCCACGGCTGCGGCGTTGCGGCCGGGCAGGTTCGCGACCAGAACGCCGCGAGCGGCGGCGGTCTCGGTGTCGATCGTGTTCGTGCCGGCACCGGCTCGGATCACGAGGGCCAGCCGGTCCGCCCGCTCGAAGACCTCCCGTCGTACCTTCGTGCTGCGGACCACGAGCGCGTCGAAGCCCTGGATCCGTTCCGCCAGGTCCCCGGCCTTCAGCGTCGGCTCGACCACGCAGGTGTGGCCTCGCTCCTCGAGCTCGGTGACGGTCGACTCGCCGAGCGAGTCGGCAAAGAGCACGCGCATGGTCATCCCTCCGTCCGACGCACGCCGGTGCCACAAGGTAACTGCTGGCGACGCGGGGCGCGACGGGGGTCAGCGGGCGTCCACGATGCGGAGCGCCAGCCGGGGACAGGTGCGCACCGCCACGCGAGCCTCGCTCATCAGGTCGGGGGTGACCGGACCTCGCACGATCGGGTAACCCCACTCGTCGAGGTCGATCAGATCCGGGAGCACCTCGTGGCACAGCCCCCTGGCCCGGCACTCCGGCCAGTCCACCCGGAGCTCTCGCGCGGTCATGCCACGCCCCGTTCGGCGTCGTCGCGCCCGTCCCAGCGGCAGCGTCCCGAGGCGTGGGAGGCGACCTCCCCGACGAACGTGGAGAGCAGCGACCGCACCAGTCGCACGGTCCCGTCCGGGTGTGCGCAGGCGCCGCGTCGTACGACGAGCCGGGCCAGCTCCTCCACGCGTGCGCTCCCACCCACGCCGCGGCAGATCGCGTCCACCGCCGACGCGAGTGCTGGCAGCCCGTTGAAGCACGGCCCGCAGCGGCCCGCGCTCTGCCCTGCGAGGTACGTGACGATGCGCCGGGTGAGCTCGACCGGGCAGTCGCCGGGCCCCAGGGACAGCAGCACCCCGGCTCCCAGCGGTGTGCCCAACGCGCGCATCCGGGTCGCGGACAGCCGGAGGCTGGCGACCGTCTCCCAGGTCGCCCACGACCCGTGGAAGCCCCCGACCAGCAGCGGTCGACCGTGTCGTTGCCTCGGTACGACGTCGAGCAGCCGGGCGCCGTAGGGCTGCTCGTGGACCGTCGGGACCGAGCCCGGCGACCCCACGGTGAGCAGGGTCGCGCCCGGCTCCTCGGCGGTTCCGACCCGGGCGTACTCCCGTGCCCCGCGGAGCACCAGCAGCCCGATCCGGGCCCACGTCTCGGCATTGCTCAGCAGGGTGGGGCGGCCCTGGTACCCCGAGACGGCCTCGGGGGCCCATGTCGTCGTCGGCAGGTTGGGCCGTCCCGCGAGCAGCTCGACGACGGCCCGCGCCTGCCCCGCGACGAACCGGGGCTCGGCGGTGTGGGTGACCACCGGGACCGGGTCGTCGCGCTCGGCGATGGCCACCCGCATCGACGCTGCGGCAGCCGGCCGCTCTCCCGGCAGCACGACGTGCACCTCCCGGGCCGCGAGCGCCCGCGCGCTCGCGAGAACGCCGTCCAGCACCAGGTGCGGACGGGTCAGGGCGAGGGCGGTGTCCTTGGCGCTGGCGGGTTCGCCCTCACTGAGGTTGACGACGAGGACGGGCCTTCCCGCGCCGAGCGCCCGCAACTTCCTGACGAAGGGGAACCCGGCGCCCCCGCGCCCGCACAGGCGGACCCGCTCGAGCTCGGCGAGCAGCGGTCGCAGCGGGTGGCGACGGTGCAGCTCGTCGGGCCGGTA
>NZ_DASUTK010000224.1:0-14930 GCF_036374615.1 Nocardioides sp. | reverse complement strand
GAGGGCACTGCGCGGATCGTCGACAACGCGCTCCGGCTCCATGTCGTGCCGTTTCTCGGGCACCGCAAGCTGAGTTAGGTCCGGCCGAGCCACATCCAGGCGATGGTGAAGCACCTGGCCGAGGACAAAGGGCTCGCGGCGGGATCGGTGCGCAACATCTACGACGTCACGGCGGCGCTGTTCGCGGCCGCGGTCGAGGACCGCGCGCTCGCGGTCTCGCCGTGCAAGAAGATCCGCCTTCCGCGCGGGGCTGACTCCGAGGTCGACGTCCCGACCGTGGAGGAGAGATCGAGCGGGTGCGCGGGGCGCTGGACGAGCGCTGGCGGCCCGTGGTGACGATCCTCGCGGGCTCAGGGCTGCGGATCGGGGAGTTGCTCGGACTGGCGCCGGTCGACGTCTCCACGACGTTCCGCACGATCCGGGTCGAGCGCCAACGGTTGCAGTCAGGCGCCCTCTCGGAGCTGCCCAAGACGAAGAGGTCACGGCGGACGGTCCCGGTGGGTGACGTCGTCGTGGCCGAGCTCGAGGAGCAGGCCGAGAGGTCGACGCCAGTGGCGCTGTGCACCGACGAGCTGGGGGAGCCGCTGACCTACCGCCGATGGAAGCGCCTGCTCTCCGACGCAGCGTCGGCCGCGGGAGTCGACCTGACGAGCCACAGCCTGCGCCATTTCGCGGCGTCGGCGCTGATCCCGGGCGGGGCGAGCGTGAAGCAGGTTCAGATGTTCTTGGGGCACTCGTCGCCCACGATCACGCTGCGGACCTACGCGCACATGTTCCCAGGCGACGAGGACCGCACCCGCGACGTGCTCGACACCGCGCTCAGCCCTCTTGCGGACTCCCTGCGGACTGGGGCGACCCCCGAGACGCTCCGCCGCAGGTCAGGCGGGGTTTGACAGTGCCTACGACTTCTTGGTCTCCCAAAAAATCTCAGCGATCTCGTCGATCTTCGCGAGCAGCTCGTCGGCCTTGCCGGCGTCCATCTCGCCCTTGGTGCCCGAGGCGCCGGCGAGCTTGGTGGCCTCGTTGACCAGCGTGTGCAGCTGTGGGTACTTCTCGAAGTGCGGCGGCTTGAAGTAGTCGGTCCACAGCACCCAGAGGTGGTGCTTGACCAGCTCGGAGCGCTGCTCCTTGATCAGGACCGCGCGGGTCCGGAAGTCCGGGTCGTCGTTGTCGGCGACCTTGGCGATGATCGCCTTGATCGACTCCGCCTCGATCCGGGCCTGCGCCGGGTCGTACACGCCGCAGGGCAGATCGCAGTGGGCCGAGACCTCGACGGTGGGCGTGAACAGCTTCGCGAACATCAACGGCAGTCCAATCTGTGAAGGAATCGGTCGACGACTGCGACACTACTCCGCGTGTCATCACCCCTACAGGTGGGCCGGGTCCCGCTCGGATGGGCCGTGGTCCGGGGAGACTCCATGCGCCCCGGACTGGCCGACGGCGACCGGTTGCTGGTGCGCTACGGCGCTCGCGTCCGGCCAGGTGCGGTGGTCGTCGCGCGGTTCGCGGACGGCACGCTGGCGGTGAAACGGGCCGTCGACCGTCGTACGACGTCGGCCGGTGCGCCGGCCTGGTGGCTGCTCGGCGACAACCCTGACGGAGTCGACTCCCGGCATCGGGGGCCGGTGCCCGACCACGACGTGCTCGGCGTCGCGCTCGTCCGGGTGTGGCCGAGGCCACGCGTGATCCGCGCGAGCTGAGACCGAACGGGGCGCGGAGCCCGGTGTGCCAGTATCGGTCTCCGTGGCAGACCCGCACCCGCACCCGTTCGCCGGAGACCCGGTGTTCGACCTGCACGTCGGCGGCAAGACCGCGGTCGTGTCGACGGTGCCGCTCACCGGCCGCGACGACCTGTCGTTGGCCTACACCCCGGGAGTGGCGCGGGTGTGCGAGGCGATCGCCGCGAACCCCGAGCTGACCCGGTACTACACATGGGTGCCCAACACGGTCGCCATCGTCACCGACGGAACGGCGGTGCTCGGGCTCGGCGACATCGGACCCGCTGCCGCGATGCCGGTGATGGAGGGCAAGGCGGTTCTCTTCAAGCAGTTCGGCGGGGTCGACGCGATCCCGATCTGTCTCGACACCACCGACGTCGAGGAGATCATCGAGACGGTCGTCCGGCTCGCGCCGTCCTTCGGCGGGGTCAACCTCGAGGACATCTCGGCACCGCGCTGCTTCGAGATCGAGTCCCGGCTCAAGGAGCTGCTCGACATCCCCGTCTTCCACGACGATCAGCACGGCACCGCCGTGGTCGCGCTCGCCGCGCTGCAGAACGCGCTCAAGCTCACCGGGCGCGACCCCGACGGCACCCGGGTCGTCATCTCCGGGGCCGGAGCCGCGGGAGTCGCGGTTGCCCGGATCCTGCTGGAGGCGGGTGTGCGCGACCTCGCCGTGCTCGACCGGCAGGGCGTGCTGAACTCCCAGCGGCACGACCTGACGCCGGTGAAGCGGGCGCTCGCGGTCGACACCGCTGACCAGTTCGACCGCCGTGGCTCGCTGGCGGACGTGATGGCCGGCGCCGACGTGTACATCGGGGTCAGTGGCGGCACGGTCGCGGAGGACGTCGTGGCGTCGATGGCCGACGAGGCGATCATCTTCGGCCTCGCCAACCCGAACCCGGAGGTCCACCCCGACCTGGCGCACCGGTACGCGAGAGTCGTCGCCACCGGCCGCTCCGACTTCCCCAACCAGATCAACAACGTGCTCGCCTTCCCCGGGATCTTCCGCGGGGCGTTCGACGTCCACGCGACCGCCATCACCGAAGGCATGAAGGTGGCGGCGGCCGACGCCATCGCCGGACTGGTGGGCGACGACCTCCACGAGGACTACATCGTCCCGTCGCCGTTCGACGACCGGGTCGGTCCTGCGGTCTCGACCGCTGTCGCCGACGCGGCGCGTCGCGACGGGGTCGCTCGCTAGGGTCACGACATGTTCGCCGTGTACGCCGAGAGCTTCTCGTCCGACGACCCGTTGACCGGCCTCGTGGTCGGCGAGCGCCCCGATCCGGAGGTTCCTGACGGATGGACCACGGTGAACGTCAAGGCGGCGGCCCTCAACCACCACGACCTGTGGTCCCTGCGCGGGGTGGGCCTGCGCGAGGAGCAGCTGCCGATGATCCTCGGCTGCGACGCGGCCGGGCTGGACGAGGACGGCAACGAGGTGCTCGTCCACGCGGTGGTCAGCGACCCCGGCTGGACCGGCGACGACGAGACGCTCGATCCGAAGCGGTCGCTGCTGTCCGAGCGCCACCAGGGAACGTTCGCCGACCAGGTGGCCGTGCCGCGCGCGAACGTCGTGCCCAAGCCCGCCTCGCTGTCGTTCGAGGAGGCCGCCTGCCTGCCGACCGCGTGGCTCACGGCGTACCGGATGCTCTTCAAGCAGGGCGGTCTGAAGGCGGGCGACACGGTGCTGGTCCAGGGCGCCGGCGGGGGAGTCGCCACCGCGCTGATCGCGCTCGCCCGTGCCGGCGGGCTCCGGGTGCTGGCCACCAGCCGCGACGAGGGCAAGCGCAAACGGGCGCTCGAGCTCGGCGCGCACGACGTGTTCGAGTCCGGCGCACGACTGCCGATGAAGGTCGACGCCGTGATGGAGACGGTCGGCCGCGCCACCTGGTCCCACTCGATCCGCGCGCTGCGACCCGGCGGCACGATCGTGACCTCCGGCACCACGTCGGGCCCGAAGCTCGACGACGCCGAGCTCACGCGGATCTTCTTCCTCCAGCTGCGCGTCATCGGCTCCACGATGGGCACGCGGTCCGAGCTGGCGTCGCTGACCACGATGCTCGATGCCACCGGCGTCCGGCCGGTGATCGACCGCGCGCTCCCGATGGACCGGGCGCGGGAGGGGTTCGCCGCCATGGCGGCCGGCGACGTCTTCGGCAAGATCGTGTTCACCCGATGACGCGTCACCTGATCACCGGCGCCGGTTCCGGCATCGGCGCCGCGATCGCCGACGTCCTGCACGAGCGGGGCGACCAACTGCTCCTGCTTGCGCGGTCGGAGGAGCGTGCCGCCGAGCTCGCGTCGCGGTACGACGGTTCCAGCACGCTGGTCGCCGACCTCGCCGACCCCGCGTCGGTGGCCGCCCTCGAGGTGCCCGACGCGCTGGACACCCTGCTGCACGTGGCCGGCGTGGTCGACCTGGCCCCCGTCGCCGAGCTGAGCGCCGAGGACCTGCGCGAGCAGGTCGACGTCAACCTGGTGGCGCCGGTGCTTCTCACGCAGATCTGTCTGCCCGCGCTACGACGTGCGCGGGGGCTGGTCGTGTTCGTGAACTCTTCGGCAGGGCTGGTGGCCAGCCCGACCTGGGCTGCGTACGCCTCGTCGAAGTTCGGGCTGCGAGCAGTGGCCGACGCGCTGCGCGCCGAGGAGCAGGAGCACGGAGTCCGGGTCACCACGGTGTTCCCCAGCCGCACGGCGACCCCGATGCAGGAGAAGGTGCACGAGCAGGAGGGTCGGGTCTACGACTCGACCCAGTGGTTGCGCCCCGAGACGGTCGCCGACACGATCCGGCACGTCATCGACCTGACGCCGGGAGCCACGATCCCCGAGGTGACGGTCCGGCCGCTCGCGCCACGCCCCGGGACCTGACCGTTCTTGCGCTGGTCGGCGTCACCGGAAATTCGGTGGAAGCCGAAGGCGTTCACAGGTGACGATGGATCACCGATGAATCCATCGGACCGTGCGGGTCTGTTCCCGCATGAGCCTCAGCCCTGATCGAGAAGGAAGCACTGTGTCTGCCCTGCCCACCCCTGCCCGTGAGGCGCCCGAGACCCGGACGCCGGCGGTCATCCGGTGGCTGGTGCTCGCGACGTTCATCGTGATCCTCAACGAGACGGTCATGATCAACGCGATCCCGCGGCTGATGGCCGACTTCGGAGTCACCGCCCGCAGCGCGCAGTGGCTGTCGACCGCGTTCATGCTGACGATGGCAGCGGTCATCCCCACCACGGGCTGGTTCCTCCAGCGGGTCAGCACGCGCACGGCGTTCGCGACCGCGATGGGCGTGTTCGCTTCGGGCACGCTGCTGGCCACGCTCGCGCCGACGTTCGAGGTGCTGCTGGCTGCGCGGATCGTGCAGGCGGGCGGCACCGCGGTGATGATGCCGTTGCTCATGACGACCCTCATGACGGTGGTGCCCGAGCACGACCGCGGCCGCGTGATGGGCAACGTGACGCTGGCGATCTCCGTCGCGCCGGCGCTCGGGCCGGCCGTGTCCGGCGTGCTCCTGCAGCTCGGCTCGTGGCGGCTGATCTTCGCCGTCGTGCTGCCGATCGCGCTCGCCGTGATGGTCTTCGGCATGAGCCGGCTGGAGAACGTCGGCGAGCCGCAGCCCGGTGCGATCGACTGGACCAGCGTCGTGCTCGCCGCGTTCGGGTTCGGCGGCCTGGTGTACGGGCTCAGCCAGTTCGGTACCGGTGACCTGAGCACGCCGCTGCTGATCGTCGGGTTCGGCGTGGCCGCGATCGTCACCTTCGTGCTCCGCCAGCTCCGACTGCAGCGCTCCGGCACGCCGCTGCTGGACCTGCGCACCCTGACCCACACCATCTACCGGCGCTCGCTGCTGCTGATGTCGGTCGCGTTCATGGCGATGCTGGGCTCGATGATCCTGCTGCCGCTCTACCTGCAGGACCTGCGCGGCCTCAGCCCGCTGGAGACCGGACTGCTGGTGATGCCGGGCGGGCTGGCGATGGGTCTGCTCGGGCCCCAGGTCGGTCGGGTCTTCGACCGGCTCGGCGGCCGGCCGCTGGTGGTGCCCGGGTCGATCGGGATCATGGTGTCGCTCGTCGTGCTGACGCAGGTGTCGCTGACGACGCCGTACGCCGTGCTCCTCGGTGCCCACATGCTGCTGATGGTGAGCCTGGCCGGGCTGTTCACGCCGGTCTTCACCCTCGGTCTGGGTGCGGTGCCCATGCACCTCTACTCCCACGCCAGCTCGCTGCTCGGCACGCTGCAGCAGGTCGCCGCGGCGTTCGGGACCGCCCTGGTCGTGACCGTGATGTCGTCGCGCGCAGCCCAGCTGGCGGGCTCCGGTGCCGATGGCGCGGAGGCGATGCTCGGGGGCCTGCGCTGGGCGTTCTGGGTCGGCGCCGCGCTATCGCTGGTCGTGGTCGTGCTCGCGCTCCGGCTGCCCGGGCGGCTGCCGGTGGCGGTCGAGGAGTCCGAGCCCGAGCCGGAGCCCTGCGAGGACCTGGCCGCCTGACCGAACTACCGCTCGGAGCCGCTGGCGGAATCGCTGCCGCCACGTCAGGATGGGTGGTGTGAACGACCAGCTCTCGAAGGCGGAGATCGGCAAGGACGCGGTGCAGCACGTCGTCGAGGCCGCGACCACGACAGCCGGGCAGGTGGCGTCCATCCTGGCCACCGCCCTCAAGGACGTCGCAGATGTGCTCGGCGGCTTCGCGAGCGAGGTGTTCGCGATCCGCGACTCCGCCCGCCAGACGTCGGCGGAGGCCGACGACCCGGCCGACTGAGCGGGCTCACACTCCGAACAGGATCCGGAAGTCGGCCACCCGGAACGACGCCAGCCGGTGCTGGTCGCCCAGCCAGCCCAGTGGTCCGGTCGGCTCGAAGTCCCAGCTGCCCCGACACGGGAGCAGCCTGGCCGAGCCGCGGAGCCCGGCGACGACCGGCTCGCCGGTGTCGTCCGGGAGTGGTGGCTGCCGGGTGCCGAGCCCTCGGAAGGGCAGGCGCGGGGCAAGCCTCGAGGCGTCGGTGAACGAGGCCGCGGCGATCGGGTGTTCGGCGCGCGCCGACCAGCTGGCCCGCGAGACCACGCCGGTGTGCCGGTGCTCCAGGCTGAAGTCGCAGAGGTCCTTGGGGATCGCCCACAGCGTGCGGCCGCCGTCGCGGGAGGCGACCGAGTCGACCCAGATGTCGGTGATCTCCACCTGTCGCGGGTCGAGCACACGCGCGACCAACAGCTCGGAGTAGGTCAGCGGGCTCGGCGGCTCGTAGGACACGAAGCCGGCGACGTACGTACCGTCGGGCCGCACCCTCGTGCCGCGGACGCGGAACAGCGACACCCACCCGTGGCCGTGCATCCGCCAGGGCGCGGCCGGATGGCCCGGTCCGCCCGCCACGGACGGTCAGTCCTCCGGGTCGTCGAGGCGGGCCAGCCAGGTGGCGAGCCGCTCGACGGCCGTCTCGAACTCCGGGTGGAGGTCGGTGAACTCCTGGAGCCGCTCGGCGACCCAGGCCAGGCTGACCTCCTCGCCGCCCCGGCGCTTGTCCAGCTCCTCGATGCCGCGATCGGTGAAGTACATCAGTACCCGGATGCCGGGCCGTCCGGGAGCGGCGCGAAGGCCCGGTCGAGCAACGCCTTCTGCTCCTCGGTGTGCCGCTTCATGGTGCCCACCGACGGCGCGGCCGAGGCTGCCCGCGTCACCGGCTCGACGACCCGGCCCAGCGCCGGCCACACGTTGAGCTGGTAGTGCGGCCACGGCCCGTTGTTCCGCGGCTCGTCCTGCACCCAGCGGATCGCCTTCAGGTTCGGGAACGACTCGACGTACTCGTTGATCTCCTCGGTCGGACGCGGGTAGAGCTGCTCCACGCGGGCGATCGCGAACCGGTCGGAGTCCTCGCGCTTGCCACGGTCGACCATCAGGTCCCAGGTGATCCGGCCCGAGCACAGCAGCAGGGTGTCGACCTTCTCGGGGTCCGCGGTCGCGTCGGTGATGAGCGGCCGGAACCCCCCGTTGGTGAAGTCGGACGGCTGCGAGGCCGCCTCCTTGCGCTTGAGCATCGACTTCGGCGTGAACACCACCAACGGCCGGTGGTCCTCGCCGAGCGAGTGCTGCCGTAGCAGGTGGAAGTACGACGCGGGTGTCGACGGCTGCGCGACCACGAACGCGTCCTCGGCGCACATCGTCAGGAACCGCTCGATCCGGGCCGAGGAGTGGTCCGGCCCCTGCCCCTCGTACCCGTGGGGGAGCAGCAGGACCACGCCCGACTGCTGGCGCCACTTCGTCTCGCCGCTGGTGATGAACTCGTCGATCACGATCTGCGCACCGTTGACGAAGTCGCCGAACTGGGCCTCCCAGATGACGAGGGCGTCGGGGCGGGCGACCGAGTAGCCGTACTCGAACCCGAGCGCGGCGTACTCCGACAGCAGCGAGTCGTAGATGTAGAACTTCGCCTGGTCCTCCGTGAGCGAGCTCAGCGGCGTCCACTCGTCGGCGTTGGTCCGGTCGATGATGGTCGCGAACCGGGAGACGAAGGTGCCCCGTCGCGAGTCCTGACCGGCCAGCCGGACCGGACGCCCCGCCATCAGCAGCGAGCCGAAGGCGAGGATCTCACCGGTGCCCCAGTCGATCGGGCCATCGGTGATGGCGGCCGCGCGGCGCTGCAGCTGCGGCATCACCTTGGGGTGGACCGTGAAGCCGTCAGGAGGTGTCACGTACGCGTCCGCGATCCGCTTGAGGACCTCGGGGCTGGTTGCCGTGGTGGCCGTTCCCGCCTGCTTCTCGGGGTAGTCCGGCACCGTCGTCCACTCCGAGGGCGGCTCGGCGCTCGCCTCGCGGACCTCGGTGAACACCCGCTCCAGCTGCTGCTGGTAGTCCTTCAGGACCTGCTCGGCCTCCTCGATCGTGATGTCGCCACGACCGATCAGCTGCTCGGTGTAGAGCTTGCGGACCGACCGCTTCTGCTCGATCAGGTCGTACATCAGAGGCTGGGTGTACGACGGGTCGTCGCCCTCGTTGTGGCCGCGCCGGCGGTAGCAGACGAGGTCGATGACGACGTCCTTCTTGAACTCCTGCCGGTAGGCGAACGCCAGCCCGGCGACCCGGATGCAGGCCTCGGGGTCGTCGCCGTTCACGTGGAAGATCGGCGCCTGCACCATCCGCGCGACGTCGGTGCAGTAGAGCGAGGACCGCGACGAGCCGGGGGAGGTCGTGAAGCCGACCTGGTTGTTGACGACCAGGTGGATCGTGCCACCGGTGCGGTACCCGCGCAGCTGCGACAGGTTGAGGGTCTCTGCGACCACGCCCTGACCGGCGAACGCCGCGTCGCCGTGGACGAGCAACGGCAGCACCGGGAACTCGGCACCCCGGTCGAGCACGTCCTGCTTGGCCCGGGCGATGCCCTCGAGCACGGGGTTGACGGCCTCGAGGTGCGACGGGTTCGCGGCCACCGACACCTTGATCCGGTCGCCCTTGTCGGCGACGAACTCGCCCTCGGCGCCGAGGTGGTACTTCACGTCGCCGGAGCCCTGCACGGTGCGCGGGTCGATGTTGCCCTCGAACTCGCGGAAGATCTGCGAGTACTTCTTGCCCACGATGTTGGCCAGCACGTTGAGGCGGCCGCGGTGGGCCATACCGATGCAGACCTCCTCCAGCCCGGCGCCGGCCGCCTCCTCACAGATCTCGTCGATCAGCGGGATCGTCGTCTCGCCACCCTCGAGCGAGAACCGCTTCTGGCCGACGAACTTGGTCTGCAGGAACGTCTCGAACGCCTCGGCCTGGTTGAGCTTGAGGAGGATCCGGAGCTGCTCCTCGCGCGGGAGCTTGACGTGCGGCTGCTCCACGCGCTGCTGGATCCAGCGCCGCTGCTCGGGATCCATGATGTGCATGTACTCGATGCCGGTGGTGCGGCAGTAGGAGTCGCGCAGGATCCCGAGGATGTTGCGCAGCTTCATGAACCGCCGGCCCTCGCCGCCGAACGACCCGGTGGCGAACTCGCGGTCGAGGTCCCACAGCGTCAGGCCGTGCGACTCGACCTCCAGGTCGGGGTGGCTGCGCTGCCGGTACTCCAGCGGGTCGGTGTCGGCCATCATGTGACCACGGACGCGGTAGGCGTGGATCAGCTCGAGGATCCGTGCCTGCTTGCTGATCTCGTCGTCGTGGGACGTCGCGATGTCCTGGGCCCAGCGGATCGGCTCGTACGGGATCCGCAGCGAGCGGAAGATCTCGTCGTAGAAGTCGTCCTCGCCGAGCAGCATCCGGTGGACCTGCTTGAGGAACTCGCCGGACTGCGCGCCCTGGATGACCCGATGGTCGTACGTCGAGGTGAGCGTCATGATCTTGCCGATGGCGTTGCGCGCGATCGCCTCCTCCGACGCGCCCTGCCACCCGGGCGGGTACTCCATCGCGCCGACGCCGATGATCGCGCCCTGCCCCTTCATCAGCCGCGGCACCGAGTGGACCGTGCCGATGCCGCCGGGGTTGGTGAGCGTGAGCGTGGTGCCCTGGAAGTCCTCGATCGTGAGCTTGCCGTCCCGGGCCTTGCGGACCATGTCCTCGTAGGCGGTCCAGAACGCCGCGAAGTCCATCGCCTCGGCAGCCTTGATCGACGGCACCAGCAGCTGGCGGGTGCCGTCGGGCTTCTTCATGTCGATCGCGAGACCGAGGTTGATGTGGGCCGGCTGGATCAGGGTCGGCTTGCCGTCGACGACGTCGTACCCGACGTTCATCTCCGGCATCTTGCGCAGCGCCTTGACCAGCGCGAAGCCGATCAGGTGGGTGAAGGACACCTTGCCGCCGCGGGCGCGGGCGAGGTGGTTGTTGATGACGGTCCGGTTGTCCCAGAGCAGCTTGACCGGGACCGACCGCACCGACGTCGCGGTCGGCACGCTCAGCGAGGCGTCCATGTTCTGCACGGTCCGCGCGGGAGCGCCACGCAGCACGGTGTAGCTCGGCTCGTCCTTGGGCTCCGCGGGTTGTGCGGGCTTGGGGTCCTTGGCGACCGGCGCCGCCTTGCCGGCCTGCTTCGGGGCTTCCTGCTTCCGGGCTTCCTGTTTCGGCTGCTCCGGCGCCTTCGCGGCCGGCTTCTCGGGTGCCTTCGCGGCGGGCTTCTCGGGTGCCTTCGCGGCCGGCTTCTCGGGTGCCTGCGGGGGTGCTGCGTCGGCCGGCGTGGAGTCCGTCGTACCGTTGGGCTTCCCGTTCGACTGGAAGTAGCGGACCCACTCCGGAGCCACGCTGTTCGGGTCACGCTGGTACTGCTCGAGCATCTCCTCCACGAGCCACTCGTTGGCTCCGAAATCGGAGGTGTCAGCGGACTGGTGGCCTGGCGACTGCGGCACGGATTGTTTCGCCTCTTCCGGTGGTGCGCGCGGTGTGTGGGGTCAGCGTCAAGGCTAGTCCCACACGCCAGCAAATGCGCAGCCGTCCCCCGGAGATGGGGCAGGGTGTCGGGCGAGACCCGAGAGAGCACCACGAACGGGCCCGACAGAACCCAGAACCACCCCGAAGCACCAGGGAGCCACCAGCATGTCCAGCCCACCGCGCACGCGTCGGTTCGCCGCTGTCCTGACGATCGCGGCCGTCCTGGCCGTGGCCGGCTGCAGCGGCGACGAGTCCGCACCGAGCGAGCCCAGCGAGCCGCTGCACGAGCCCAGCGCCGCCCCGACCCTTCAGATCGAGCCGGTCACCGAGTCCGGTGTGATCGTGGGACGACTCCCGCGCAAGGACCGCGCCCGCGTGGAGCAGAGGGTCTCCCGGACGGCGGTCCGGTTCCTGGAGGCGGCGTACGTGGCCGGTGAGTACCCCCGCTCCGACTTCAACGGCAGGCCCCCGGGGTTCACGGCCGGCGCAGCGGAGGCGGCGCGACGGCAGCGCAGCCTGTTGACGAACCAGCGGATCGGCGAGCGGATCGATGGGGTGACGCCGACCCTGCTGCGCGTGAAGGTGGACCTGCTCGCCGTACGGAAGCGCGCAGTCGCGGGCACCGCCCATGTCCAACTCGGGTTCCGCACCACCGGCAAGGTGGAGAGGCGGGTCCGCGTGCAGGGGGAGCTGCGACTCACCAAACGCCAGGGTGACTGGAAGATCTTCGCCTTCGACCTCACGAAGGGAGTTCGCTGATGCGATCACTCACCCGTCTCGTGCCGCACCTGCTCCGGACAGTGGCACTCGTCTGTGTTCTCGGCCTGGTCGGCCTCACCGTTCCCGACAGCGCGGTCCGGCCGGCCGAGCTGAGCCTCGTGAAAATCAAGGGTGCCGACGGGGTCGACGTCGGTGACGACGTGATCTGGATCCTCGCGGTCGGGTCCGACGCGCGACCGGGCGAGACCATGACGCGCACCCGGGGTGACGCCATCCAGATGGTGAGCCTCAACACCCGCACCGGCGCCGCGTCCTCCATCGGCATCCCGCGCGACTCGTGGGTCCCGATCCCCGGCTTCGGCTCGAACCGGGTCAACGCGTCCCTCACGTACGGCGGCCCGCAGCTCATGGGGCGCACGGTGGGCAGCCTGGTGGGCGTCCAGCCCGACTTCGTGATGGTCACCCGGTTCCCGTTCTTCGAGAACATGATCGACGACATCGGCGGCATCACCGTCAACAACCCGCGTGCCTTCAGCGACCCCTACCTCAGACCGAAGGGCTTCAAGCAGGGCCAGATCAAGCTCAACGGGTACGGCGCGATGGCGTTCGCCCGGATCCGGAAGAGCCTGGCGGGCGGGGACTTCGACCGGTCGGCGAACCAGCAGCGGGTGCTCCGGGGGATCCAGCGACAGATCGCGACCCGGGCCGAGCGGCCGGGCTTCATGGAGCGCGGCGTGGCGTCGGTCCTCCGCAACATGGACACCAACCTGTCGCCGGCCGAGCTGTTCGAGCTGGCCCAGGTGGTGGCGCAGGTGGACCCGCGCAAGATCCACACCTGCGTGGTCGGCGGTTCGTTCGGCAACGTCGGCGGGGCGAGCATCATCCACCCGAACGTCGCCCAGGCCCGCCGCTACGGCGATGCGGCCCGCACCGACGCCACGCTCGGCCGCTGCTGACCAGTCACTTGTGCAGGATGGAAGTGGCGCGACCCGTCACTTGTGCAGGATGGAAGTGGCGCGAGCCGTCAGTTGTGCAGGTTGGAAGTGGCGCGAGCCGTCAGTTGTGAAGGATGAGAACGGCGCGAGCCGTCACTTGTGCAGGATGGAAGTGGCGCGAGCCGTCAGTTGTGAAGGTTGGTGGCGGGTGCCAAACCCTGCAGGAGTGACGGCTCAGCTGGTTCTGAGGCCACACAAGTGACGGCTCAGCTATGGCGCCTCCGGCAGGATTCGAACCTGCGACACCTGGTACCGGAAACCAGTGCTCTATCCCCTGAGCTACGGAGGCATGCGACCGTCGAAACCAGCGGCGGCGCCGGAGCCGCACACTACCGGGCGTCACTGGTGAGAACGAAACCGGAGGGCGCCGATAGGCTTGGCGGGTGAACCCAGCCCAGCTCTCGAGCGCCATCGTCGGCGCCCTCACCTCACTCGTCGACCGGGGTGCGCTCGTCCTGCCGGACGGCGTGCCGAGCGAGGTGACGGTGGAGCGACCGCGGGAGAAGGGTCACGGCGACTACGCCACGAACGTCGCGATGCAGCTCGCAAAGCGGTCGGGGATGCCGCCGCGCGACCTCGCCGGGCTGATCGCCGCAGAGCTCGAGCGGGCCACCGGCGTCCAGGCCGTCGAGGTCGCCGGGCCGGGATTCCTCAACATCACCGTGTCCGCCGACGCCCAGGGACAGGTCGCCGCCGACATCGTCGCGGCGGGTGCGACGTACGGACACAACGACAGCCAGGCCGGCGAGCGGGTCAACGTGGAGTTCATCTCCGCCAACCCCACCGGGCCCATCCACCTCGGCCACACCCGGTGGGCAGTGGTCGGCGACGCGATCGCCCGAGTCCTGGAGGCAGCCGGGGCCACGGTGACCCGCGAGTTCTACATCAACGACCGCGGCAACCAGATGAACCTGTTCGGCGCCTCCGTCGAGGCCCGGGCACTCGGGGAGCCGGTGCCCGACGACGGCTACCAGGGCACGTACGTCGCCGAGCTGGCCGACGCGGTGCTGGTGGAGAGTCCCGAGCTGGCCGACCTGCCACCGGGCGAGGAGCGGACCGCCGCGTTCCGCGAGGCTGCGTACGCCGTGCAGCTGCGCCAGCAGCAGGAGTCGCTCGCACGCTTCCACACGGTCTTCGACGTCTGGTTCTCCGAGCGCACCCTCCACGAGAGCGACGACGTCGCCGCCAGCATCGAGAAGCTGCGCTCGCAGGGGCACCTCTACGACGCCGACGGCGCGCTGTGGATGCGCACCACCGACTTCGGCGACGACCGCGATCGCGTGCTGATCCGCACCAACGGCGAGCTCACCTACTTCGCGAGCGACACCGCGTACTACGTGAACAAGCGGGAGCGCGGTTTCGACCGCTGCCTCTACCTGCTCGGCGCGGACCACCACGGCTACGTCGGGCGGCTCAAGGCGATGGTGGCCTGCGCCGGCGACGACCCCGAGCGCAACATCGAGGTCCTGATCGGCCAGCTCGTGAAGATCCTGCGCAACGGCGAAGAGATCCGGATGTCCAAGCGCTCCGGCGAGATCATCACGCTCGACGAGCTGGTGGACGAGATCGGCGTGGATCCGCTGCGGTACTCCCTCGCGCGGTACCCGTCCGACTCCCCGCTGGTGCTCGATGTCGCCGAGATCACCAAGGCGTCCAACGACAACCCCGTCTACTACGTCCAGTACGGCCACGCCCGGACCTGCCGGATGATGGCGAATGCCGCCGACCTCGGCATGTCGCTCCCCGACGATTTCGACCCCTCACTGCTCACGCACGAGCGTGAGCGGGAGCTGCTGCGGGCGCTGGCCGAGTTCCCGCGGGTCGTGGCCGCCGCCGCGGAGCTCCGCGAGCCGCACCGGGTCGCGCGCTATCTCGAGGACACGACCTCGGTCTTCAACAAGTGGTACGACACCAAGGAGTGCCGGATGCTCCCGCAGGGCGACGAGCCGGTCGCGCCGGTCAACGAGGCCCGGCTGATGCTCGTCGTCGCCGCCCGCACCGTGCTGGCCAACGGCCTGGCCCTGCTCGGCGTCTCGGCGCCCGAGCGGATGTGAGGGACCGGGATGCCCCGCGCCCACGAGGCCGGCTGGGCCCACGCCGCGGTCTCGGTCCGCGGTCCCGCCTGGCTGCGCGATCCTGCTGACGTCAACGCCCTCGTCCCGCAACTCTGG
>NZ_DASUTK010000223.1:0-44042 GCF_036374615.1 Nocardioides sp. | reverse complement strand
GGGGGCGACCAGCACCCGGCCGGTCGCCACCGCCTGCCGGTCGGTGAGGTCCTTGCCGGACACGTCGACCATCCTGGCTGCACCGGACTCGTCGACGTGCGTCAGCCGGTCGGCGCGTTCGGTCATCTCTAGAACTCCTCGTCGAGCGCGAGTACCTGAACCATCTCACCTGCCGGCAGGCTCGTGGTGTCCTCGGGGACGACGATCAACGCGTTGGAGTCGGCCAGCCCGCCGATCAGGTGCGAGCCCGGTCCGCCCACGGGCGAGACCGTGGGCCCGCCGCGGCCACGCTCGAACGAGCCGCGCAGGAACTGCCGCCGCCCGGCCGGCGAGGAGAGGCCGTGGGTGAGCCGGGCGCGGGTGGCGGGACGCGAGTACGGCGCCTTCCCCATCAGCTTGCGCAGCGCGGGTTGCACGAACATCTCGAACGAGATGTACGACGAGACCGGGTTGCCCGGCAACGTGAAGATCGGCACCCGGTCCTCACCGACGACGCCGAAGCCCTGCGGCTTGCCCGGCTGCATCGCGACCGGGCCGAACCACACGGTGCCGAGTGGCGACAACGCCTCTTTGACGACGTCGAAGTCGCCCTGGCTGACCCCGCCGCTGGTGACGACCAGGTCGGCCCGCACCAGCTGGTCGTTGAGCGCGTCGAGGAAGGCGCGGGGCTCGTCGGGGACGATCCCGACCCGGTAGGCGATGGCGCCGGCACGGCGCGCGGAGGCGGCCAGCAGCCACGAGTTGCCGTCGTAGATGGAGTCAGGGCCCAGCGCGGTGCCGGGCTCGCGGAGCTCCGAGCCGGTCGACAGCACGACCACCCGCGGCCGGGGCCGCGACCGGACGGTCGCCCGCCCGACGCTGGCGAGGAGACCGAGGTGACGAGGTCCGAGGATGGTGCCGGCCTCGACGAGTAGGTCGCCCTCGCTGACGTCCTCGCCGGCCCGCCGGACGTGGGCGCCGACGTCGGCCGCCTGCGTGATCCGCACCTGCGCGACCCCGCGGTCGGTCCACTCGTAGGGGACCACGGCGTCGGCTCCCTCGGGGACCGGCGCCCCGGTCATGATCTTCGCTGCGGTGCCGGGTGAGAGCGCGAGCAGCCGGGCCTGGCCGGCCCCGATCTCGCCGACGACCGGCAGGTGGACCGGCGCGTCCGCACTCGCGGTGGCCACGTCGGCCGCTCGCACGGCGTACCCGTCCATCGCGGAGTTGTCGAAGGAGGGCAGCGCGATGGACGACACGACGTTCTCGGCAGCGGCGAGACCCATCGTCTCCATGAGCGGCTGCGGGAAGTCAGGCAGCGGCTCGATCGAGTCGAGGATCCGCGTGAGGTGCTCGTCGACCGAGATCGGCTCAGGCATCCGCACGCCCGCCACCGAGCACGGTGCCGGAGTCGACGCGCTTCGCCGACGAGGCCTCGAGCTCGACCTCACCGACCACCCGCACGTCGCGGCCGAACGTCCAGTCGCCCTCGACCGTGAGCCTGGTCGCCTCCCGCAAGGACGGCGCGCCCTCGGGGAACCGCTTGTCGAACTCGCCGACCAGTCGGTAGTGGGTGTCGTCGAGATCGACGTACGGGATCCGGTCGCCGTTCTGGTCGAGCACGAAGTCGTCGCGGATCTCGTAGACGTCGGACCGCAGCACGAGCAGGTCGTTGGTCGTCTTGACCGGCACGAACCGGTCGCGGCCCACCTCGATCGTGCGCGCATCCTCGAAGACCTCGATCGCCGAGCCCATCGCGGTCTCGATCTGGATCACCTGGGGCGAGCTCGGGTCTGCCGGGTCGACCGGCTTGACGTTGCGGATCAGCGGCAGGCCCAGGATGCCGCCCCTCACGTCGAGCGCCTGCTTCATCGCGGCCAGGTCGAACCACAGGTTGTTGGTGGAGCAGTACTTGTGGCGCGACAGGTCGGCCAGCGCCTCCCGGTCCTCCTGGGGCGTCTGCGCGGTCTCGCGCAGCACGATCCGGCCGTCGAGCCGGCGGCGCGCGAAGTGCCCGCCCTTGCGGTCCGACGGAGTACGCCGGACCGCCTCGATCGCGAACGGCGCACCGCTGCGCGCGAACCAGCCGGCGACGCGGGCGTCCGGGGTCGCGCCGAGGTTGTCGGAGTTCGAGACGAAGACGTACTGGTAGCCGGCGGCCATCAGCTTGTCGAGCAGTCCGGTCCCGCGCAGCGCGGTGTACAGGTCGCCGTGCCCGGGCGGGCACCACTCGAGGTCGGGGTCCTTCGGGTACGACACCGGCGACAGGTCCTTCACCAGCAGCTTGGGTTCCTTGTTCTGCAGGAACTCCAGCGGCAGGCCCTCCACGGGGAGGTCCCCGTACCGCGCCAGCGCCGCCAGGGTGTCGCGGCTGGTGCGGAAGCTGTTCATGAAGATCAGCGGCAGGTCGACGCCGTACCGCTGCCGCTGGTGGAGCACCTGCCGGGCGATGATGTCGAGGAACGACAGCCCGCGCCGGACGCACAGCAGTGACTTGGCGCGATCCATGCCCATCGAGGTGGCGAGCCCGCCGTTGAGCTTGATCACCGCGGTCTTGCCGATCGCCGCGGCCGCGTCGTCGTCGCTCACCTCGACGTCGGCCAGGGACTCCATCGTCAGCGGCTCGATCGACGACTCGGGGATCAGCCCGGTCTCGCCGTGCTCGAGAAGCCGGTAGTAGTGGGCGAACGTCTCGATGGCGACCTCGTCGACCCCGGCGGCGGCCATCTTCTCGCGCGCACGGTTCAAGCCTGAACTACCCATGTCGACGATCGTAGGCTGGTGGCATGGTTCTGTCCCCATCACCCCGCGACGCGACCCGGGCCGCGAAGACGGCGCTGCGCGACCAGGTGCTCGCTGCCCGGCGGGGGTTGCCACTCGCAGACCTGGGCGTGCACGGCGCGCAGCTGGCCGACGTCCTCCTGCAGCACGAGGAGGTACGGCGGGCCGCCACCGTGACGGCGTACGTCTCGATCGGCCGCGAACCCGGGACGGCCCGGCTGATCGAGGGCCTCGCGGCCGCCGGCAAGCGGGTGCTCCTGCCGGTGGTGCTGCCCGACCTCGACCTGGACTGGGCGGCCTACGAGGGTGACGCCTCGCTGGCCTCCTCGAGCTACGGCCTGCTCGAGCCGACCGGCAGGCGCCTGGGCACGGACGCGGTGGCGACCGCCGACGCGGTGCTCGTGCCCGGCCTCGCCGTGTCCGACCGGGGCCACCGGCTGGGGCGCGGCGGCGGCTGCTACGACCGCGCGCTCGGCCGGGTACCGGTCGGCACCTTCACCTGCGTGATGCTCTACGACGGCGAGGTCGGTCGCGACGTACCGGTCGAACCGCACGACCGGCCGGTGCTCGCCGCAGCCACCCCGTCCGGCGTCCGCCTCTTGCGGTAGTCCCCGACGCTTCGGCTGCCGAACGACCGGATCCGCAGCCACAGAGTCGGGGACTACCCCCCTGCGGGCGCTGGGTTCAGGGTGAGCGTGTCCTCGGCGGACTCGTCGACGGCCTGGCTCGAGAACGGCCAGGGCAGCATCTCGCCCTCCACCCAGAGGTCGGTCTGGTCGGTGTAGTGGTCGGAGAACGGGTGCCCGGAGACGCCGGTCAGGCTGATCCAGCGGGACTGGTCGAGGTCCGCCAGGCTCACGACCATCCGCATCGACGGGGCTGCGGTCACGACGTACCCCTCGCGCGAGTCCCAGGACGTCGCGTTCACGATGGCGTTCCCGCCGCCGACCTTCCAGTCGCCGCGGTTGAAGAGCCACTCGACGGGCGCCACCCCCGACGTGCCGAGCGTGGCGTGCTCCAGGTCGAGCTGGTGGAGGTGCCCCCAGTCCCAGGTCTCGGGGTTGCGGCCCTCCAGGCGGGTCAGGTCGTCGCGGGCCTCCAGCAGCGCAGTGCGCAGCACGTCGTCGCGTGTCTCGACGTCGTCCTCGGTGGTGCGGTCGTCCCACCACGGGTTCGCGGGGTCCTCGAGGAGGCTCTCGACGACCTGCATCCATCGGGAGCCGCCGGCCGGCCGGGCCGCCTCCGGCAGGTCGTCGTGGAACGTCAGCTCGAGCAGCCGGCGCCACACCACGTTGTAGTACGCCGCCGCAGCGCTGTCGGCCGGCTGGCGGAAGTCCCACTCCGCCAGCAGCCGCTGACCCGTGCTGTAGTAGCCGCTCGGGAGCGACTGGCGCAGGAGGTAGGGCACCAGCGTCGCCGCCATCGGGTTGCGGTCGTCGAGCTGGAGCTCGGCCATGTCGCCGACCGACAGCCGACCCCGCGCCTCCAGCAGGTCTCTGATCCGCTGGGCCCGGTAGCCCTGGTCCCAGTCGTCGGTGAGGAAGTAGGGGTAGTCGCCGCCGATCACCTGCTGGTTGGCGGTGACGACGAAGCCCTCCTCCGGGTCGAGGACGTTCGGCAGGCCCTCGAACGGCACCACCTCGCGGGTCCAGTCGTCATCGGCGCGCCACCCCTCCGCGGGCAGGTAGCCGTCGTTGCCGGACTGCCGGATCGGGATCCGGCCCGGCGCCTGGTACCCGATGTGGCCCTCCCGGTCGGCGTAGACGAGGTTCTGGCTGGGGACGGCGAACGACGCAACCGCGTCGCGGAACTCGTCCCAGTTCGCAGCCGAGTTCAGCTGCAGGATCGCGTCCGCCGTCGGAGCCGGTCGCAACGCGGTCCACGCCAGGGAGACGGCGTACTCACGCGGCTCGCGGCCCGGGTGCTCCGGCCGGGCGAGCTCGCCCACCTCGGCGTACTCGTCGAGGGCGTCGGACACCAACGGCCCGTGGGCCGTCGAACGGACCCGGATCGTGACGTCCTCGCCGCCGTGGACCCGGATCACCTCCTCGCGGACCTGCAGGTCGCGCCGACGCCCGTCGTGCATCCACTGGTCTCCCTCGACCTTCTCGAGGTAGAGGTCGCTGACGTCCGGCGAGAGGTTGGTGAAGCCCCAGGCGATGTCTCCGTTGTGGCCGATGATCACGCCCGGCATCCCGGAGAACGTGAACCCCGAGACCTCGAGCGGGCAGTCGGCCGACACCGTGCGGCAGTGGAGCCCCATCTGCATCCAGATGCCCGGCATCGAGACGCCGAGGTGCGGGTCGTTCGCGAGGATCGGCTCGCCGGTGGTGGAGTGGTCACCGTCGACCACCCAGCTGTTGCTGCCGATTCCTTCTCCGACGCCCACGAACGCCGGGAGCGAGGTCGCCCGGTCGCGCACCCGCGTCAGCGCTGCGATCGCAGCCTCCGACGCGAGGTAGGACGGACGCTGCGGAAAGCGGGTGCCGCCGGTCGCCTTCTGGTCGAAGACCCCGTCCACCACCGCGCCCTCGGAGACGATCGGGGCGAACCGCTGCCCGTCGTACGCCGGGTAGAGCTCGGCCACCCGCTCCGGGTCGTTCTGCGACAGCGCCAGCACCCGTTCGATCTCGTCGGTCATGTTGCCGCGGAGGTCCCAGGCCATCGCCTTCAGCCAGGCGAGCGAGTCGGCCATGGTCCACTGCTCCGGCTCGTAGTCGAGGCCGGTCGCCCGGAGCACGGTGTACTCCAGCCCCAGCTGGGTCGGAGAACGCTGGTCGAGGTACGCGTTCACGCCGTCGGCGTAGGCGTCGAACGCGGCCCGGGTGTCGGGGTCGAGGAGGGCAACCTCCTGCTCGGCGACGTCCCGCCAGCCGAGCGTGCGGATGAAGGTGTCGGTCTCGACGGTCGTCTCGCCGAACAGCTCGCTGAGTCGGCCGGAGGTGACGTGGCGCCGCACGTCCATCTCGAAGAACCGCTCCTGGGCGTGCACGAAGCCCTGCGCCCGCATCAGGTCGGCCACGCTGTCGCCGTACAGCTGCGGGATGCCGTTGGCGTCGCGCACGACCGTGACCGAGGACTCCAGGCCCGGGAGGTCGAGCTCACCGGACGTGATGGGCAGTGGTCGCCGACCGAGCGTGACCACCGCGACGAGGCCGATGACGAGCGCCAGCACCAGGCCGAGGACGACGTACGTCGTCACGCGCAGCGGCTTCGGCAGCAGCCCGAACGTGGAGCGCCAGCCGTCGGGCGCGGTGCCAGGTTCGGCGGCGTCGGCGTCGGCGTCGGCGTCGTGGGGCTCTGGCGAAGTCATGGGTTGCACATTGTGCCGTACCATTGGCAGTCGCCATGCGGGAGTGCCAGCTCTGCACGGCGCCAGCCGAACCACCGAGGACCCACAGGAACGACAGTGCCGACCTACCAGTACGCATGCACGGAGTGCGACCACGCCTTCGAGCAGTTCCAGAGCTTCACAGACGACGCCCTGACCGAGTGCCCGCAGTGCCACGGCCGGCTGCGCAAGCTGTTCAACGCCGTCGGCGTGGTGTTCAAGGGGTCGGGCTTCTACCGCAACGACAGCCGGGCACCTGAGAAGTCCGGCGCGTCGGGGTCCGAGAAGTCCGGATCGGAGAAGTCCGCGTCCGAGAAGTCCGGGTCGAACGGCTCACCGGAGAAGAAGAAGTCCGACACGTCGACAACCTCGACGACCTCGACCCCGAGCACCCCGGCCGCGGCAGCGTCCTGACGCTGCCTGTGGAGGACCGGCCCGGGCGGTTCTGAACCTGCCTACCGTCGAGGCATGTCCTCGATCCGGGCGCGAGCCCAGCAGGTCCGTCGCGTCGTACGCCGCCGGGTGCTCGCCCGGCGTCGGCTGCTGGCGGCGCTGTTCACAGCCGGCGCCGTCGCCGCGGGGCTGCAGGCCGCGCTGGGGCCACCGCCGCCGACGGTCGCGATCACGACCGCGGCCCGCGACCTCTCGGCCGGCACGGTGCTCGACGCCGATGACCTGCGAGTGCTCGAGGTGCCACCCGACGCCGTGCCCTCGGGCGTGGTCGACGACGCCACCGGCCGGACCCTGGCGGCGCCGCTGCGGTCCGGCGAACCGGTCACGGACGTCCGGCTCGTCGGCGCCTCGCTGGCCGCAGCCCACCCGGGGCTCACCGCCCTGCCGGTGCGACTCCCCGACCCGGGCAGTGCCGCCCTGCTCGAAGCCGGTGACCGGATCGACCTGGTCGCCACCGACCCGCAGGCAGGTGGGAGCCGCGTGGTCGCCTACGACGCGCTGGTGCTCGCAGTCCCCGAGAGCTCGGACGACGGATCGTCGGAGCCGGTCACCGGCGCGGTGGTGGTGCTCGCGGTCGACCCGGCAGCGGTGGCGGACGTCGCCGACGCCGCCGCGCGACTGTTCCTCACCTACGCCTTCAGCCGCTAGTGTCCAAGAACAACTCGACCCACGGCTCCTTCGTACTCGGGGCCCGAGGAGGACAAATGACCGGTTTCAGGAACTTCATCATGAAGGGGAACCTCGTCGAACTGGCAGTGGCCTTCGTCATGGCGGCCGCCTTCGCGGCAGTCGTGCTGGCCACGGTCGACATGCTCATGGACCTGATCGGCAAGGCGGGCGGCACGCCCGACTTCTCGAACTGGACGCCCGAGGGCATCTCCGTCGGGGCCTTCTTGACGGCGCTGATCTCGTTCATCGTGATCGCGGCGGTCGTCTACTTCCTGATCGTGATGCCCTACACGAAGGCGCAGGAGAAGTACTTCCCGAAGGGCGAGGAAGGCACTCCAGACGACGTAGTCCTGCTGCAGGAGATCCGGGACCTGCTGGCCAACCGGACCGTCTGACCGACGGTCCTCGTCTCGCCGTCGGGAGTCAGCCCCCGTGGTGAGGCGGCACCTGCGACCTGAGCCACTCGTCGCCGGGATCCGAGTCGTCGTCTCGGCGTACGCCGGGGTCGCGCTCGTCCTGCGTGGTCTCGGGCAGGACGTCGCCGAAGACCCGCGCTAGTCGCGCCCGGCGCTCGGCCGCGGTCTCCGGACGGTCCTGCTCGGGAGGCGTGGTCACGCGCAGAGTCCGTCCTGCTCGGCGCGCTCGGCCGCGGCGGCGATCTGCTCCGGCGTCTTCGGCTTCTTGTTCTTCTGCTTGCCCTGGCCCGGCACGCTGCCGGCGCTGATCGCGTCCCCGGTGAACCGCTTCGCGAGCGGCTCGTCGTTGGCGATCTGCTTCCAGAGCTGCTTCGCCGAGTCCTCCCAGAAGACGCGACCCCAGAATCCCGAGTCCTCGGAGTAGTAGGCGTTGGGGACGGTCAGGAACTGGATGTTGTCGAGCCCGATGTCCTGGAAGCTGACGCCGATCTTGGCGATCTTGACGACGTTCTCCAGGTCTTCGTCGACGGTGAGGGACTCGGTCGCGGCGTTCAGGAACCCGACCAGTCGGTCCACCCGCGCGAGCGTGTCCTTCGAGATGACCTTCTTGGCCATGGCGGCGATGAACGCCTGCTGGCGCTTGATCCGGCTGATGTCGGAGCCGTCACCGAGCGTGTAGCGGGCGCGGACGTAGTTGAGCGCCTCCCGCCCCTCGATCTCGCGGGTCCCCGCCGGGATGTTGATGCCGTGCGCCGGGTCGACGATGTCCTCGGGGATGCAGACCGGGACGCCGTCGATGGCATCGACCATGTCCTCGAAGCCGGCGAAGTCGACGACCACGATGTGGTCGATGTAGACGCCGGTCAGGGTCTCGAACTGCTGGACCGTGCACGTAGGCCCGGCGAGGTTGAACGCCTCGTTCCACATCACGTCGGTCGCCGGCTCGGTGTGGGAGCCGTCGGCTGTCTTGCACTGCGGCCGGTCGACGATCGAGTCCCGCGGGATGCTGACGCCGTACGCGCGCTCCCGGTCGGCGGAGAGGTGGAAGAGGATGGTGGTGTCCGACCGCTCACCCGTGCCCGTGAGGTTGTCGATGTTGTTGCCGGCCTGGTCGCGATCGTCGGAGCCCATGACGAGGATGTTCAGCGGCTCCTGCGGCCCCTGGACGTCTTCCTTGTCCGGGCGGTTCTCCAGCTGGCCGGCGATCTCGATCACCGTGAGATTGCCGTTGAGGTGTCGGTAGAAGTAGACGATGCCCAGCCCGGTCACGAGCGCGAGCACCACCGTCGAGATCAGGACCACCCGCCCCACGGCGGTCGTGCGGCGGGCCCTGGCCCGGCGCTTGGGCCCGTTCGAGCCGTTGCCGGTCGTCGAGTCGCCGAGAGCCTCGGGCGGCTCGACAGGCTCGGTCATCGGGGCGGTACCTCAGGTTCTGCCGGAGAAGAGTGCTTGCGTGAATGTGAACTCCCAATAATCGCGGCTCGCGCGGCGTGAGACAAACCGGCGAGCCTCCGCCCGCTCGGGTCTCGGCCGCTCGGCGTGGGAGGATGTGCGGTCGTCAGCCCCAGTAGCTCAGCGGATAGAGCAGCCGCCTCCTAAGCGAAAGGTCGCAGGTTCGACTCCTGCCTGGGGCGCTCCCCCTGCCGTTCCCCTGCCGTTCCCCCGCCGCCTCGTGTGCCTGAGAGTGCGCCCCAGCGCACTGTGGGGCACACGCCGCGGGGGTCAGGGGTCGTATGGGGCGGTGGACCCTAGCCCCCCGACTCGGGTCCACCGCCACGTCGGCCGGCGCGCGAAGCGGGGGCTCGGTTGGCCGTGCGGGCGTAGCCCAACGCCCGCACTTGTGAGAATCCTCCCCGTTCACGGCCCCACCCCTGGAGAGGTGGCTGCCGCCATCATCAGTCTGTGCCAGAGGCCGCGACTGCCGCAACAGCCGACCACGATTCGGGCCCAGATTTTGCCTCAGGCCACGATCTCGAAGCGGATGCCGGCCTTCTGGAGACGCGCGAGCAGCTGGTCGCCCATCGCCTGGGCGGTCGTGAGCTGGCCGGCGACGTCGGGGTTGTCGTCGAGGGCCAGGCACAGCGCTGACTCGGCGAGCATCTTCGCGGTCTCGCCGTAGCCGGGGTCGCCGCCGCTGACGCGGGTGTGGATCCGCACGTCGCCGGCATCGCCGACGAAGTCCACCGTGAACCACGACTTCTCACGTCGTGAGTCGTCCGGACCCTCACCGGGTCGGATCCGGCCGAGCAGCAGGTCGCGGAGCGGCTTCACCTGGGCCGCGGCGCCGAGAGCCGCCACCGTTGCGACGCCACCCACGGCGTACCGCAGCGACGTGGTGCCGGCGAAGTGCGCGTAGCGGAACTCCGGGCCGTACGCCGGCAGCGCCTTGCCGCTCCGGGCGACGATCAGCGGGTCGATGGTCGGGAGCGGCAACAGCCAGTAGCCGAGCTCCGCGTCGCGCCGCGGCTTGCTCCGGACGGCCCGCGACGACCGTCCGACGGGTCGGGCCTCCAGCTCCCGGCGCTCCGCGGCCGCCTCACGCATCTGTCGATGCCGCGACAGCGCCGTCAGGGCCGAGTGGAACGTGCCGCCAGACACCATCCCGCCGGCCCGGACCACGCCGCGCAGCGTGATCGGCCGGTCGGACGGCAAGTGGTGCACGGTGAAGTAGGCGCCGAGGTCGTACGGGATCGAGTCGAAGCCGCATGCGTGCACGATCCTGGCGCCGGTGCGGACAGCGGTCTCGTGGTGGGCGACGTACATCCGGTTGACGAACTCCGACTCGCCGGCGAGGTCGACGTACCCCGTGCCGGCAGCCGCGCAGGCCGCGACCAGCGGTTCGCCGAACGTGAGGTACGGCCCCACGGTGGTCGCGACGACCCGGGTGCGCGACGCCACTGCAGCCAGCGCCTCCCGGTCGGCGGCGTCCGCGGTCAGGAGCTCGAGGTCCTCGAGCCCGGGGTCGATCGCGACCAGCCGGTCGCGCACAGCGGCGAGTTTCTCGGGGTTGCGTCCGGCCAGGGCCCAGCGGAGACCCGCGGGCGCGTGCTGCGCGAGGTACTCAGCGGTGAGGGCCCCGGTGAACCCGGTGGCTCCGAACAGGACGACGTCGAGGTCACGGGTCGGCATCAGCCCATCGTTGCAGGGAACCGGCGCGCGACCAACGTCGTCCCATCGCCATGACGAGATCAGGACGCGCAGGACTGGCCGTGGCCGCTGTGGCCGCGCTGGGAACATCGTTCGTCGCCGGCATGGCGATCGCAGGGGGTACGACGGCCACGCCGCCCGGACCGCCCACACCGGGACCGGTGGACCTGCCGATCCGGTTGGCCAACGCCGACCTCCGCGTGCCGGGCAGCTGCGACGCGCTGCTCGACTCGTACATCGACCGGGGCGTCGAGCGGGTCGGGCCGTACGGGTGGGACTCGCCGGTCTACTACCTCGCCGAGGACGGGGGGGTCGTGGCGAACGAGGACTCCGCCGGGTCCGGGGACGCAGAGCCGGCGCCGACGTCCGGCGAAGGTCGGGTCGTCGAGCAGGGCAGCAGTGCGACCGGCACGAACGTGCAGGAGGTCGGAGTGGACGAGCCGGACGTCGTGAAGACTGACGGCGAGCTGCTCGTGCGCGTGCTGGAGGACGACGTCGTGCTCTACGACGTGACCGGGTCCGAGCCGCTCGAGCTGGCCCGGTTCGACCTGCCCGGGGAGGTCGAGAGCGCGGAGCTGCTGCTGGCCGGTGACTCGCTCATCGTCACCGGCACGGTCGAGCGCAGCGACGTCTCCGGCGACACCAGGGTCATCACGTACGACGTCTCGGACCCGGCCGAGCCGAGGCGGGTCGACGACCGCGGCTACGACGCTGACCTGGTCCGCGCGGTGCAGCACGACGACGACGTCCGGCTGGTCCTCAACGGCGGTCTGCCCGACCTCGACTTCGTCCAACCGCGCTTCTGGCGCGACGCCGAGGAAGCGACCGAGCGCAACCAGGACGTGGTGCGAGAGTCGACGATCGATGACTGGCTGCCCACCGTCACGACGTACGACGCCGACGGCGAGCCGACCGGCACGCAGTCATTGCTGGACTGCGCAGAGGTGACCGTGCCCGAGTCCGCCGATGCGGCACTCGGGACCATGGCCGTGGTGGGTTTCGACGCCGACGACCCCGGTGACGCCGACCTGCTCGGCGTGGCGACCGACACGCGGCTGGCCTATTTCTCGCCCACGCGGATGTACCTCGCCACCAGCGCCTGGTCGACGTGGGGCTGCTGCTGGGACGGCATGCCGGTCGCCGGGACGGCGGACGACGGCCGCAGTCGGATCTACGGGTTCGAGCTCGACGGCACCGACGCGACGTACGTCGCCTCCGGCGTGGTCGACGGCGTGATCCAGGACCGCTGGGCGATGGACGAGCACGACGGTGTGCTGCGGGTCGCGGTCGGTCCGAGCCAGGAGACCGGCAACTTCAACAGCGTCGTGCTGCTGCGGGAGGACGGCTCCGACCTCGAGGAGGTCGGCCGCGTCGACAAGCTCGGCGTGGGCGAGGACATCAAGTCGGTCCGGTGGTTCGACTCGCTCGCGATCGTCGTGACGTTCCGACAGGTCGACCCGCTGTACGCGATCGACCTGACCGTTCCCGAGCGACCGGAGCTGCTCGGCGAGCTGAAGATCCCCGGCTTCTCCGAGTACCTGCACCCGATCTCCGGCGACCGACTGATCGGCTTGGGGCAGGACGCGACGCTGAGCGGCATGCTGCGCGGCGCGCAGGCCGCCGTGTTCGACGTCTCCGACCTGACCGACCCTCGACGCACGGACGTCGTCTCCTACCGGAGTGGCTCGGTCGCCGCCGCGGCCGCCGATCCGCGTCAGTTCACGTGGCTTCCCGACGCGCGGACGGCGCTCACGGTCGTGTCCCAGGGCTGGGAGGGCCGGACCGGCTGGGTGTCGGTGCTGGCCGTCGACGGCGGCTCGCTGACGAACCGGATGGTCGAGGTGGAGTACGGGACCGACGTCGACGACGTCCGGCTGGTCCCGCTGCCCGACGGGCGGGTCGTGCTCACGACCGGCGAGGACGTGTCCTTCTTCGAGGTGTGAGGGTGCAGGGTCGCCGTTTGGACACAAACGGCGGCGACACGCCGAGCCAGCATGCCGTTTCTGCCCAATCGTCACGGCCGAAACGAGCACGACCAGCGTCGCCACCACGAAGTACGCTCGACGTCATGTGCCGCAACATCCGACCGCTGAACAACTTCGAGCCGCCGGCCACGAACGACGAGGTGGCAGCCGCCGCGCTGCAGTTCGTCCGCAAGGTGAGCGGCATGACGAAGCCCTCGCAGGCCAACCAGGCCGCCTTCGACCACGCCGTGGCCGAGATCGCCCACACCACCCGGCACCTGCTGGACGACCTCGTCACGACCGCACCGCCGAAGAACCGGGAGGTCGAGGCGGAGAAGCGGCGGGCCAGGTCCGCCGCCCGGTACGCCGGATGACGCTGCTGTCGGCCGACACCGGCCTCGACGCGGCGCTGGCGTTCCTGCGCGACCGGCCGCTGGTGGTGCTGACCGGGGCCGGGCTGTCGACCGACTCCGGGATCCCGGACTACCGCGGCCCCGGGTCGGTACGACGCAGCCCGATGACCTACCAGCAGTTCGTCTCCGGCCCCGAGGCCCGGCAGCGGTACTGGGCACGGGTGCACGTCGGCTTCGGTCGGTTCTCGGCGGCCACCCCCAACGAGGGTCACCGGGCGCTCGCGGGACTCGACCCGGAGCTGCTGATCACCCAGAACGTCGACGGACTGCACGAGGCGGCCGGCTCGCGCCGCCTGGTCGCGCTGCACGGGAGGATCTCCGACGTCGTCTGCCTGTCGTGTCGTGCCACCTGCTCCCGCCAGAGGCTCGAGCAGCGACTGGCTGCCGCGAACCCCGGCTGGGCCGAGGAGCACGCCGACCTCTCGCTGCGTCCGGATGGCGACGTGGACCTGCGCGACACCGCCCGCTTCGTGGTGCCCGACTGCGCGCAGTGTGGTGGCGTGCTCAAGCCAGACGTCGTGTTCTTCGGCGAGAACGTGCCGGCCGACCGGGTGGCCCGCTGCTACGCCGCGGTCGACGGGCTGGTCGCGGCCGAGGGCGCGCTGGTCGTCGTGGGGTCGTCGCTGACGGTGATGAGCGGGCTGCGGTTCGTGAAGCGCGCCGCTCGGTCGGGGACGCCGGTCGTCATCGCGAACCGGGGAGCGACGCGGGGCGACGAGCTGGCGACGTACCGCGTCGAGGCCGGGTGCAGCGAGTTCCTGACGGCACTCGTCGCGTAGCGCGGCGCAGGGAGCCCGGCTAGAGGACCCGCACGAAGATGTGCTCGGCCGCCTCGGGCACGATCTCGGCCGTCTCGCCACCGCTGCCGACCAGCACGCCCTCCTCGGTGCGGGCGACCGTGACGGTCTTGTCGGGGACGGCGCCGACCCGGCGCAGCGCGCCCATCAGCACCTCGTCCTTCTGCATCTCCTCGGAGATCCGGCGGACGTGGACCCGCGCCTCCTCCGTGAGGGCGATCTCCGACAGCGGGGTGACGCCGTCCATGAACTCCTCACCCTCGCGCGTGTCACCGAGCTCGTTGAGGCCGGGGATCGGGTTGCCGTACGGCGACTCGGTCGGGTGGTCGAGCAGCTCGATCAGCCGGCGCTCGACGGTCTCCGACATCACGTGCTCCCAGCGGCACGCCTCGGCGTGGACGAGCTCCCAGTCGAGCCCGATCACGTCGACCAGCAGCCGTTCGGCGAGCCGGTGCTTGCGCATGACCCGGGTCGCGAGCCGCTGGCCCTCGTCGGTCAGCTCGAGGTGCCGGTCGCCCTGGACCGTGAGCAAGCCGTCGCGCTCCATCCGGGCGACGGTCTGGGACACCGTCGGGCCGCTCTGGTGCAGGCGCTCAGCGATCCGGGCCCGCAGCGGCGTGATGCCCTCCTCCACCAGCTCGTAGATGGTGCGGAGGTACATCTCCGTGGTGTCGATCAGGTCGCTCACGTGGCCATTCTCCCCCATGGCCGGGTGGGGTGGCAGAGTGGGAGCGCATGACGGCGGTGATGTGGTTCCGGCGCGATCTGCGGCTCGCCGACAACCCCGCCCTGGTCGACGCCGCCGCCGACGGTGAGGTGCTGCCGCTCTTCGTGCTCGACCCGGCGCTATGGGGCCCGTCGGGCCTGCCCCGGAAGCTCTACCTGGGCGACTCGTTGCGAGCACTTGACGGCGCGCTGCGTGACGGTCCGCGCAACACCGGCGGGCTGCAGGTGGTGCGAGGCGACCCGGTACGACGGGTGGTGCTCGCCGCCCGGGAGGTCGGCGCGACGCGCGTCCACGTCGCGGCCGACTTCGGGCCGTACGGGTCGGCGCGCGACCGGGCGGTGGAACAGGCGCTGGCCGAGCACGGCATCGAGCTGGTCCGCACCGGCTCGCCGTACGCGGTCGCGCCGGGGCGAGTGACGAAGGCCGACGGGGCGCCGTACGCCGTCTTCACGCCGTTCAGCCGGGCATGGACCGACCACGGCTGGCGCCCACCCATCGATGCCCCGAACCGCGTCACCTACCTGACGCTCCAGGAGACCGCCGAGGTCCCCGACCGCGAACGGCCCGACGCCCTGTCGCTGCCTCAGGCAGGCGAGGCGGCGGCGGTGCGCCGGTGGCGGACGTTCCTGGACGAGCGGATCGACCGCTACCAGGACGATCGCGACAAGCCCGGCGTCGCCGGCACATCGCAGATGAGCGTCCACCTGAAGTGGGGCGAGATCCATCCGCGGACGATGCTCGCGGACCTCGCACGTCGCCGGTCGCGCGGCGCCGCGACGTATCGCACGGAGCTGGCGTGGCGCGAGTTCTACGCCGACGTGCTGCACCACCGGCCAGAGACCGCCCGTGAGTACCTGCGGGGTGAGTACGCCGCGATGGCGTACGACGAGCCGGGTGACCAGCTCGACCGCTGGCGGCGTGGTCGCACCGGCTTCCCGATCGTGGACGCCGGGATGCGGCAGCTGCAGCAGACCGGCTGGATGCACAACCGGGTGCGGATGATCGTGGCGAGCTTCCTCGTCAAGGACCTGCACGTCGAGTGGCAGCACGGAGCGCGCCACTTCATGCAACACCTCGTCGACGGCGACCTCGCCTCGAACCAGCACAGCTGGCAGTGGACCGCCGGCTGCGGCACCGACGCGGCGCCGTACTTCCGCGTCTTCAACCCGGTGAGCCAGGGCCGGAAGTTCGACCCGGACGGCGCGTACGTACGGCGCTGGGTGCCCGAGCTCGCCGACGTCGCCGACCCGCACGAACCGGTCGACCCGATCGTCGACCATGCCGAGGAACGTCGCGAGGCACTGGCCCGATGGGAGAGGATCCGGTCATGAACGAGCTGCTGGTGCCCGGCCGGTTCTGCGGTCCGCCGTCCTCGGGCAACGGCGGCTGGACGGCCGGGGCGTTGGCAGCACTGCTCGATCACGACTGCCCGGACAACCACGCCGCAGCGTGGCCGACGGTGCGGGTGACGCTGCGCCGACCGCCGCCGCTCGACGTGCCGATGCCGGTCGTCGACGGCATCGCCACGACCGAGGGCGGCGCCGTCGCGGAGGCCGAGGTGCTGGCCGACGAGCTGGGGGCGGTCGAGCCGGTGCCCCACGACGTGGCGGCGGAGGCCGCGGCGAGGTACCCCGGACTGACCAGCCACCCCTTCCCGACCTGCTTCGCCTGCGGCACCGGCCGCGAGGAGGGGGACGGCCTGCGGATCTTTCCCGGCCGGGTGGACGACGACCACGACGGCCGCACCAGGGTCGCCGCGCCCTGGACGCCACACCCGTCGGTGGCGGAGGACTGGCACGAGTACGCCGACGAGGCGCGCCGGGCCTCGGTCGCCGTCACCTGGGCGGCGCTGGACTGCATCGGCGGCTGGGCGGGCGACCTCAGCGAGCGGCTGATGGTGCTGGGTCGGATGACCGCCCGGGTCGACACGCTGCCGGTGATCGACGAGCCTCACGTCGTCATGGGCGGCGCCCGCGGCGCCGACGGCCGGAAGACGTTCACGGCCTCGTCGCTCTACGACGCCGACGGCAGGATCGTCGCCGTCGCCGAGCACGTCTGGCTCGCGGTCGACCCCGCCGACTTCGGCTGAGCCGGGTTTGACCGTCCGACGGGTCGCCGAGGACACTGGCCGGCATGGCTTTGAACGATCCAAACGCGACGCCGTGGTGGCGCGACGCGATCACCTACCAGGTGTACGTGCGCAGCTTCGCCGACTCCGACGGCGACGGGGTCGGTGACCTCGCGGGCATCACGTCGCGGCTGCCCTACCTGCGCGACCTCGGGGTCGACGCGCTCTGGATCACCCCCTTCTACCCGAGCCCCCAGCACGACCACGGGTACGACGTGGCCGACTACTGCGACGTCGACCCGTTGTTCGGCGACCTGGCCGCGGCCGACGAGCTGCTCGCCACGGCCCACGACCTGGGGCTGCGGGTCGTCGTCGACCTGGTGCCGAACCACACGTCCAGCGAGCACCCCTGGTTCCGGGCCGCGCTCGCCGCCGGTCCCGGGAGCGCCGAGCGCGCCCGCTACCTGTTCCGCGAGAGCCCCGACGGCCCGCCCAACAACTGGGGCTCGGTCTTCGGCGGCCCCGCCTGGACCCGGGTCGAGGACGGCCAGTGGTACCTCCACCTCTTCGACACCACCCAGCCCGACCTGGACTGGCGCAACCCGGAGGTGGCCGCACTGTTCGAGGACGTGCTGCGGTTCTGGCTCGATCGCGGGGTCGACGGCTTCCGGATCGATGTGGCCCACGGCCTCTTCAAGGAGTCGGGCCTGCGCGACCAGGTGCTGCCCGCCTCGGGTGACGGCCACACGGGCTCGATGGTCGAGCGGCGGTTGAACGACGAGCCGATGTGGGACCAGCCGGAGGTGCACGACGTCTACCGGCGCTGGCACCAGATCCTCGCCGAGTACGACGGCGACCGGATGGCGGTGGCCGAGGCCTGGACGCAGACACCGGAGTCGATGGCGCGGTTCGTCCGGCCCGACGAGCTGTCCCAGTCGTTCAACTTCGGCTGGCTGCTCGCCGAGTGGTCCGCCACCGCGTTCGCCGACGTCATCCACGGCACGCTGACCGCGATGGCGCCGGTCGGCGCAGCAGCGACCTGGGTGCTGAGCAACCACGACGTGGCCCGTCACGCCTCGCGGTACGGCGGCGGCGAGCGCGGCCTCGCCCGGGCCCGAGCGGCCACGCTCACGATGCTGGCGCTGCCGGGCTCGGCGTACATCTATCAGGGCGAGGAGCTCGGGCTGCCCGAGGTCGACGTCGCGCCGGAGCACTGGCAGGACCCTGCCTCCCTGCGGACCGGCCAGAAGGGGCGCGACGGCTGCCGGGTCCCGATCCCGTGGTCGGGCACCAGTGCGCCGTACGGCTTCGGTCCCGGGACCGGCCAGCCGTGGATCCCGCAACCCGACGAGTGGGCCGCACTGAGCGTCGAGGCCCAGCAGGGTCGGGCGGGGTCGACTCTGGAGTTCTACCGCGAGGCGCTCCGCGCGCGGCGGCGGTACGCGCTCGGTGCCGGCGACGACGTGCGGCTCGACGACGAGCCGCGCGACGTGCTCACCGTCCGTCGCGGGCCGCTCACCGTCGTCCTCAACTGCGGCGCGACTCCCGTCCCGCTGCCCGACGGTGACGTGCTGATCTCCAGCGGCCGGCTCGAGGACGGCAAGCTGCCCGCCGACACCGCGGCCTGGCTCCAGACTGGTCGGTAGTCCCCGACGCAGGGGTCGCGACATCAGCCGATCAACAGCCGCAGCGTCGGGGACTACCGGCTTGTCGGTCAGTCCAGTGCGGCGTTGTACTCCGCCAGCTGGGAGGCGAAGTGGGCCAGGTCGTCGTCGGACCACGCCCCGAGGCGGCGGTCGAAGCGGCGACGGCGCTCGCGCTGAACCTGCCGCAGCCGGGCGCGGGCGTCGTCGGTCACGGCGAGCAGCGTGGCGCGACCGTCGTCGGGGTCCTGGGTGCGGGTCAGCAGACCGAGGTCGACCAGCAGCTGGACCTGCCGGCTGATCGCGCCCTTGTCCACACCGGTCGCGTCGACCAGGTCGGAGGCCCGCTGGGGGCCGGACTCGTCGAGATGGGTCAGCAGCAGGTACGTCGCCGGCTGAAGGTCCGGGTGGACGGCTCGGGCCCGGTCGCCGATCACCCGGCGGACCCGGCGGATCAGGGCACCGACCTCGTGCTCGATCTGGCGGAGCGACTCGCTGCGGCTCGGGCCTACGGACCGCTCCTGCCTCACGACCGCCGCGCTCCGACGGGGGTCTCGGCAGCCACCTCGGGCGCCAGCTCGTCGGCCCGCAGCACCGTGGTCCGCAACGGCACCTCGCGGATGAAGAGCACGCACACCAGCGCGAGCACGGCGATGGGGGTGGCGACCAGGAAGATGTGCCCGGTGGCTTCGCCGAAGCCGTGCTCGAAGAGGTGGCGGATCGGGCCGGGAAGGGTGGCGAGGTCCGGGATCGCGCCGGTGGCGTGACCCTGCTCCGCCGGGATGCCGGCGTCGGCCAGGCCGTCGGTCACGCTGTCCGCCACCCGGTGGGCCAGGATCGCGCCCAGCACCGAGACACCGATCGAGCCGCCCATCGAGCGGAAGAAGGCCACCACCGAGCTCGCCGCCCCCATGTCGGCCTGAGCGGTGTTGTTCTGGACCGCGAGCACCAGGTTCTGCATGGTCGCCCCGAGTCCGAGGCCGAGCACGGTCATCGAGGCACCCACCCGCACCAGGGCCGTCGTGTCGTCGATGGTGGCGAGCAGCCCGAGACCGATGATCACGAGCACCATGCCACCGACGAGGTAGCGCTTCCAGTAGCCGGTCGCGGTGATGATCCGCCCGGTCACGACGCTGGACACCAGCAGTCCCCCGACCATCGCGATCGACATCAGCCCCGCCTCGGTCGGCGACATGCCGCGGGCGAGCTGGAAGTACTGCGAGAGGTAGACCGTCGACCCGAACATCGCGAGCCCGATCAGGACCGACGCGACGGTGGCGAGAGCCGTGGTCCGGTCTCGGAAGAGCCGCATCGGGATCACCGGTTCGCGGGCGACCCGCATCTCGACGTACACCGCGGCGCCCACCACGGCGAGGCCGACGACGACGAGGCCGAGACTGGTCGTGGAACCCCAGGCGAACTGGGAGCCGGCCAGCGAGACCCACACCAGCAGGAGGGAGACGCCACCCACCAGCAACGTCGCGCCGAGGTAGTCGATCGAGACCTCACGGTGGATCACCGGCAGGTGCAGCGTCCGTTGCAGCACGACGAACGCGAGTGCCGCCACCGGGATGCCGACGAAGAAGCACCAGCGCCAGCCGACCGTGTCGACCAGGAGGCCGCCGACCAATGGGCCGCTCACCGTGGCCATGGCGAAGGTCGCGCCGATGTAGCCGGCGTAGCGGCCCCGCTCGCGCGGGCTGACCATGCTCGCGATCACGACCTGCACCAGCGCGGTGAGCCCGCCGACGCCCAGGCCCTGGACGGCGCGTGCGCCGATCAGGACCTCCATCGACGGGGCGAAGCCCGCGACCAGCGAGCCGATCGAGAAGATGACCAGCGCCGACTGCACCAGCACCTTCTGGCTGAAGAGGTCAGCGAGCTTGCCCCAGATGGGGGTCGTCGCCGTCATGGTCAGCAGCGTCGCGACCACGACCCAGGTGTAGCCGGTCTGGCTCCCCTCGAGGTCGGTCACGATCCGTGGCAGTGCGTTGGAGACGACCGTGCTCGACAGCATCGCGACGAACATCGCGAGCAGCAGCCCGCTGAGGGCCTCGAGGACCTCACGGTGGGTCATCGGGGCGGTCACGGCCGGGGAGGCGGTCGCGGATGGGGTCTGGGTCACGGAGTCTCGCTTCACGAACGGTCATAAGGTTGTCGAGGTCAACTATATTCCCGACAACCCGCAGCCGTCGCATCGTCGACGACGGCGGCCCACCGGTCGCGGCGGATCGGCACGAGATGGAACGACCCGCAGGCGTGGCTCACTCGCCTCTCGGCGGCGGCCGCTCCGGAGGACGTGGGTCCGGATCGCCTGCGGGTCGGGTGACTGCTGTGGATTCGTCAGCAGCCGAGCGGGACAGTCCTGCCCCGCGTTGCTACTGGCTGCTAGCGGGCAGCCACCTCACGCGTCCTATAAGAATTCATTCTTCGGACCACCTCCTTTCCCGTGTGCCTCCACCGTAGGTCCCGGGTGGTGACGGGCTCAAGGGATTAAGCACGGGAATCAGACCGGTGCGTCCTCGGTCATCGGCTGCGAGAACTGTGCCGCGTGCAGCCGGTCGTAGGCGCCGTGCGCGGCGAGCAGCTCGTCGTGCGTCCCCTGCTCGACGATCGCGCCGTCCTCCATCACCAGGATCAGGTCCGCATCGCGGATCGTCGACAACCGGTGCGCGATCACGAACGAGGTCCGGTCGGCGCGCAGGGCGGCCATCGCCCGCTGCACCAGGACCTCGGTCCGGGTGTCGACCGACGACGTCGCCTCGTCGAGGATCAGCAGCGCCGGCTGGGTGAGGAACGCCCGCGCGATCGTGACCAGCTGCCGTTCACCGGCCGACAGGTTCGACCCCTCCTCGTCGATCACGGTGTCGTAGCCGTCCGGCAGCGAGTGCACGAACCGGTCGACGTACGTCGCTCGGGCGGCCTCCAGGATCTCCTCCTCGGTCGCATCCGGCCGGCCGTACGCCAGGTTGTCGCGGATCGTGCCCTCGAACAGCCAGGTGTCCTGGAGCACCATCCCCACCTGGCTGCGCAGGGTGGCGCGCGGGATCGACGTGATGTCGACGCCGTCGATGGTGATCCGCCCGGCGTCGAGGTCGTAGAACCGCATCACCAGGTTGACCAGCGTGGTCTTGCCGGCGCCGGTGGGCCCGACGATGGCGACGGTCTGCCCGGGTCGGGCGATCAGCGACAGGTCCTCGATCAGGGGCCGATCCGGCTCGTAGCGGAAGGAGACGTGCTGGAAGGCGACCTCGCCGCGGCGTACCGGAGCGGTGCCGGGCTCGACCCCCGCGTCGGGCTCCTCGTCGGCGTCGAGCAGCTCGAAGACCCGCTCGGCGGACGCGACCCCGCTCTGGAGCAGGTTCATCATCGAGGCGACCGCGGTCAGCGGTTGGGTGAACTGGCGGGTGTACTGCACGAACGCCTGCACCTCGCCAAGCGTCAGAGAGCCGCTGGCCACGCGGAGCGCGCCAACTACCGCGACCAGGACGTAGTTGAGGTTCCCGAGGAACATCATCGAAGGCATGATCAGGCCGGACACGAACTGCGCGCCGAAGCTGACCTCGAAGAGCTCGTCGTTCTCCTCGACGAAGGCACGCTCCACCTCGGCGCGGCGACCGTAGACGTTGACCAGCGCGTGCCCGGAGAAGGCTTCCTCGATCTGCGCGTTGAGTGCGCCTGTGCGGCGCCACTGCGCGATGAACTGGCCCTGGCTGCGGGCCATGATCCACCGCGTCACGAGCAGCGACGCCGGCACTGTCGCCAGCGCCACCAGGGCGAGCAGCGGCGAGATCCAGAGCATCATGGCCAGCACGCCGAAGACCGTCAGCAGTGAGGTGAGCAGCTGGCTCATCGTCTGCTGCAGCGACTGGCTGACGTTGTCGATGTCGTTCGTGACCCGGCTGAGCAGCTCTCCGCGCGGTGACCGGTCGAAGTACGACAGCGGCAGCCGGTGGATCTTGGCCTCGACGTCGTCACGCAGCGTGCGGACGGTGTTCTGCACGACCCGGTTGAGGAGCAGCCCGGCACTCCACGAGAGGAGCATCGCGACGACGTAGATCCCGAGCGCCAGCATCAGCACGTCGCGGACGGCGTCGAAGTCGATGCCCTGGCCGGGCACCAGGCCGGGCGCGCGGGACAGCACGTCGGCGAGCCGGTCGTCCCCTTGCGCGCGCAGGGCCTCCACCGCCTGCTCGCGGGTCGTGCCCTCCGGGAGGTCGCGACCGAGGAAGCCGGCGAAGATCAGGTCGGTCGCGTGACCGAGCACCCGCGGTCCGTACGCCATCAGACCGACGCTGACGACGCTCAGGAGCACGACCAGCATGACCGAGAGCCGGTCGGGGCTCAGCCGCCCGATCAGCCTGCGGGCCGACGGGCCGAAGTCCATCGCCTTCTGGCCGACCATGCCGCCGCCCATCGGGCCCCGGCCCGGCCCCGGCCCGGCCTGGATCCGCTCGGTGGCCTGGAACGCCTTGGACTTGTCGGTGGCCGGGGTGGTCATGCCACCGCCTCCTCGGCCAGCTGCGACTCGACGATCTCGCGGTACGTCGCCGACGACGCCAGCAGCTCGTCGTGCGGGCCACGGCCCACGACCCGCCCGTCCTCGAGCACCAGGATCAGGTCGGCATCGCGGATCGTGGAGACCCGCTGCGCCACGATCACGACCGTGGCGTCGGTGGTGATGGGGCGCAGCGCGGCACGCAACCGTGCGTCGGTGGCCAGGTCGAGGGCGGAGAAGCTGTCGTCGAAGAGGTAGATCGACGGGCGTCGTACCAAGGCGCGGGCGATCGCGAGCCGCTGCCGCTGACCCCCCGAGAAGTTGGTCCCGCCCTGCGCCACCGGGGCGTCGAGGCCGTCCTCCAACGCCTCGACGAAGTCGCGGGCCTGCGCGATCTCGAGGGCCGCCCACAGCTCCTCGTCGCTGGCATCGGGAAGGCTGTGCTCCAAGTTGCTGCGGACGGTGCCCGAGAACAGGTAGGCACGCTGCGGCACCAGGCCGAGCTCGGCCCAGAGAACCTCGGGCTCGAGGTCCCGCACGTCGACACCGCCGACCGACACCGAGCCTCCGGTGACGTCGAACAGCCGCGGCACGAGGTTGACCAGGGTCGACTTGCCGGCGCCGGTGGAGCCGACGACCGCGACCGTCTGGCCCGGGCGGGCCTCGAACGACACCTCGGACAGGACCGGCGCGTCAGCGCCGGGATAGGCGAACTCGGCCGCCCGTACGTCGAGGTGGCCGCGGCGCGCAGGGTCGAGGGGCTGCGGCGAGACGGGCGGCGTCACCGACGTCTCGGTCTCCAGCACTTCCGCGATCCGGTCGGCGCAGACGGCGGCGCGGGGAGTCAGCATCAGCATGAAGGTCGCCATCATCACCGACATCAGGATCTGCATCAGGTAGGACAGGAACGCAGTGAGAGGGCCGACTCCCATCAGCCCGTCGTCCACGCGGTGCGCGCCGACCCAGAGCACTCCGACGCTGCTGACGTTGACGACCACCATCACCAGCGGGAAGAGGGTCATCATCCAGCGGCCCACGCGCAGCGTCACCTCCGTGAGCTCGGCGTTGGCCAGGCCGAACCGGCTGATCTCGTGGCGTTCGCGCACGAATGCGCGCACCACCCGGATGCCGGTGATCTGCTCGCGCAGCACGCGGTTGACCTCGTCGATCCGGGGCTGCTGACGGCGCGAGTCGGGGATCATCCGGCTGACGACCAGCCCGACGGCCAGGAACAGCGCGGGGACTACGACCAGCAGGGTCCAGCTGAGCCCGGCGTCCACGCTCAGCGCCATCAGCACACCACCGACCATCATGATCGGCGCGGCCACCGCCATCGTGCACGACATGAGCACCAGCATCTGCACCTGCTGCACGTCGTTGGTCGTCCGCGTGATGAGGGAGGGCGCTCCGAAGTGCTGCACCTCCCGGGCCGAGAACGTGCCCACCCGGCGGAAGAGGGTGGCGCGCATGTCGCGCCCGAACCCCATCGCCGTGCGGGCTCCGAGCCGGACGGCCAGCACGGAGCACACGATCTGGACCAGCGAGATCGCGAGCATCATGCCGCCGAGCTCCCAGATCCGGCCCGTGTCCCCGACCGCGATGCCCTGGTCGATGATGTCGGCGTTGAGCTTGGGCAGGTAGAGCATCGCGACGACGCCGACGAACTGGAGCGCCACCACTGCCCCGAGTGCGCGCTTGTACGGCACGAGGTACTCGCGCAGCAGCCGCAACAGCATTCAGGAGTCCCCTTTCATCAGCAGGCTACGTGCGCGCGTTTACCTGAGACCGACCTCGACGGCGTTCTCAGGCGCACGCGGCGGTCAGGGCGAGAGCCGCTGCACCGCCCACGCGTCCCCGACCCGGCTGTAGACGAGCCGGTCGTGCATCCGCCCCGGCCTGCCCTGCCAGAACTCGACGACCTCCGGCCTCACCCGGTAGCCGCCCCACTCGTCGGGCACCGGCACGTCCCCGTCGGCGAACCGGGCTGCCGCCGCGTCGTACGCCGCCTCGAGCTCGGCCCGGTCGGCCACCGGTCGGGACTGGTGGGAGGCGTGGGCCCCGAGCTGAGCGCCGCGCGGCCTGGTGGCGAAGTACGCCGCGACATCCTCACGCGGGAGCAGGCTGGCACGGCCGTCCACCCGGACCTGTCGCTCCAGCGGGTGCCACGGGAACAGCAGCGCGCAGCGCGGGTCGGCTGCCAGCTCTCGGCCCTTGCGCGAACCCAGGTTGGTGAAGAATACGAACCCCGCCGTGGACACTCCCTTGAGCAGCACCATCCGGGACGACGGGTGCCCGTCGTCGGACACGGTCGAGACGACCATCGCGTTGGGCTCGTAGAGCCCGGCCGCGTGAGCCTCGGCGAACCAGCGGTCGAACATCGCGATCGGGTCGGCGGCGAGAGCGGACTCGGTGAGCCCGCGGTCGCCGTACTCGCGACGCAGCGCCGCCAGGTCCGGGCCCGGCTGGTCGATCATGGCGTCGACCCTAGACCGGCAGGCAGAATGCGTTTGCGGATCCGCTTCGGATCCATCGGGAAGCGGAAGGGTCACATGAGCGAGCAGCAGGGCGAGCGCAGCGAGCCGGGCGCGCAGACCGTCCATCACGGTCTCGAGGGCGTGGTCGCCTTCGCGTCGGAGATCGCCGAGCCGGACAAGGAGGGGTCGGCGCTCCGCTACCGCGGCGTGGACATCGAGGAGCTGGTCGGACGGGTGCCGTTCGAGAAGGTATGGGGGCTGCTGGTGGACGGCTCCTACACACCGGGCCTGCCACCGGCCGAGCCCTACAACATCGCGATCCACACCGGCGACGTCCGCGCCGACGTCCAGGCGTCCGTCGCGATGCTGGCGCCGATGCTGGGCATGGGGCAGACCTACGACATCTCCGACGAGCAGGCCCGTCTCGACCTGTCGAGGGTCGCCGTCATGGTCTTGTCCTACGCCGCGCAGAGCGCTCGCGGGATCGGCCGGCCGGTGGTGCCCCAGCAAGAGGTCGACCGGGGCAGGTCGCTCGCCGAGCGGTTCCTGATCCGGTGGCGTGGCGAGGCAGACCCTGCGCACGTGAAGGCGATCGACGCCTACTGGTCCTCCGCGGCCGAGCACGGGATGAACGCGTCCACGTTCACCGCACGGGTGATCACGTCCACGGGTGCTGACGTGGCGGCGGCGTTCTCCGGGGCGATCGGCGCGATGAGCGGCCCGCTCCACGGCGGCGCGCCGTCCCGCGTCCTCGGGATGATCGAGGAGGTGGAGCAGCGCGGCGATGCGGAGGGGTACGTCAAGGAACTGCTCGACCAGGGCGAGCGGCTGATGGGCTTCGGCCATCGGGTCTACCGCGCGGAGGACCCACGCGCCCGCGTGCTGCGCCGTACCGCCCAGGAGCTCGGCGCACCGCGGTACGAGGTCGCGCAGCAGCTCGAGCAGGCCGCCCTGACCGAGCTGCGTGAGCGCCGGCCCGATCGGGTGCTGGAGACCAACGTCGAGTTCTGGGCAGCGATCGTGCTCGACTTCGCCGGCGTCCCGGCCCCGATGTTCACGTCGATGTTCACGTGCGCCCGCACCGGCGGCTGGTCGGCCCACATCCTCGAGCAGAAGCGCACCGGCCGGCTGATCCGGCCCTCGGCCGTCTACACCGGCCCGGCGACCCGCGCCGCGGCCGACGTCGAGGGCTGGGACCCCGCCTGGGCCGGATGAGCCGGCCCGTCCTGACCACCGCCCGGCTGCGGCTCGACCCACTGACGGAGCAGCACCTCGAGGAGCTCGTGGAGCTCGACTCGGACCCGGAGGTGCTGCGCTTCATCTTCGGCCGGGCCTTGACCCGCGACGAGGTCGAGCAGGAGTGGTTGGCCAAGCGGCTGCGACCCCACGCCCACGCTCGCGGGATCGGCTACTGGGCGGGCTTCGTCGATCAGGCGTTCGTGGGCTGGTGGTGCCTGGGTGTCGACGACGAGGACCCCCAGGCTGCGGAGCTCGGCTACCGACTCCGCCGTACCGCCTGGGGCCGGGGCTACGCCACCGAGGGGTCGCGAGCGATGCTCGACCACGGCTTCGGCACCGTCGGGCTGGCCCGGGTGTGGGGCGAGACCATGGCGGTCAACGCCGGCTCCCGCCACGTGATGGAGAAGCTCGGCATGCGCCTGGTCAGGTCGTACGTCGGCGAGTGGGAGTACCCGCTGCCGGGCGCCGACCAGGGTGAGGTCGTCTACGAGATCACGCGCGCGGCGTACCTGGAACTCGGATAGTCCGCCGCCGAAATCATCACCCTCGGGCTGCGATGTGATGCATCTGGCGGCGGACTATCAGCTCACCACATCGGCTCGGGCTCCTCCTCGAACGCCGGCGGCCGGTACTTCGGCTGGTAGAGCATCATCGTCCCGGCGCCCGGGACGACCAGCTGCACCGTGGACCCCCACGGCTCCTCCTCGACGTCGCCCTCGAACCGGGCACCCCGCTCCCCGAGCTCGGCCATCGTGCCGGCCAGGTCGTCACAGATGAGCGACACGCCGAACGCTTGGGAGGTCCGGACCGTCCCACCGCCGACGTCCTCCCAGGACGCCGGGTGGACCCCCAGCTCGCTCGGGCCGGTGCGGAAGATCAGCCAGCCACCGCCGGTGTCGACCCCGGGGAGCTGCAGCACGTCGCGGAAGAACGCGCGGGCGGCGTCAGGGTCGTCGGCGTACACGAGGGTGTGGAGGGCGGTGATCATGCCGCCACCGTAGTCGCGTGCTCGTCGGATCTCCTGCTTGACATGTGACTATATGGTCACATATGGTCACGGCCATGGACTCCCAGGACGCCGTCTTCAAGGCGCTCGCCGATCCGACCCGCCGGGAGATCCTCGACCTGTTGTTCAGCCGCGACGGCCGCACGGTCGGCGAGGTGTGCGAGGAGTTCGCCGACCGGATGAGTCGGTTCGGCGTCATGAAGCACCTCACCGTCCTCACCGAGGCGGAGCTCGTCGTGACCGCGAAGGAGGGCCGCAGCAAGCGGCTGTTCCTCAACCCGGTCCCGATCGAGCAGGTCGCCAACCGCTGGATCAGCAAGTACGCCGCCCGCTTCACCTCCGCTCTGGTCGGACTGAAGCAGCACGCCGAGAACCCGCCCGACACCGCAGAAGGACCCGCGTCATGAGCCTCACCGCGCACGTCTACCAGATCCACATCAACGCCGACGCCGACCAGGTCTGGGCCGCGATCACCCAGTCGGAGTGGAAGAAGCGCTACTTCCACGGCACCTCCTATGCCGAGGGACCGACGCCGGGCGCCCGCTACCGGACCGTGAAGGCCGACGGCGGCGACGCGGTCGACGGCGTGATCGAGGAGATGACTCCGCCGGCGCCGGGTACGCCGGGCCGGTTCGTGCAGACCTGGCACGTGCTGTACGACGCGGAGCTCGCCGCCGAGCCGCCGAGCCGGGTGGAGTGGACCATCGAGCAGGTCGGTGACCGGCTGACGCGGGTGCGGCTGGTGCACGGTGGACTGGCGTTCAGCCCGCTGACCTGGGCCAACGTCAAGGACGGGTGGGTCTGGGTGCTCGACGCCCTCAAGACGGTGCTCGAGACCGGCAAGACCCTCCCCCGCGTCACGGTCGAGACCGACGACTTCCCGCCGCCGGCCGAGGGCGACTGGCACCGGCGGCAGGCGGTCGAGGCGAACAACGAGGCGTTCACGCTGCTGGCCGCCGAGCGCGACCCAGCGGCCGACGAGCGGCTGCTCCGGCTGGTCCACACCGCGGCCTACCACTGGGAGCTGGCCACCGACGCCGGACCGGTGAACGCGATCCGCGCCGACTACCTGATCTCTCGCGCGCTCACGGCCACCGGGCAGCCCGAGCGCGGGCTCGCCGTCGCCGACCGGGTGCTGGCCGGCTGTCTCGAGCATGCGATCGCCGACTTCGACCTTGCCTACGCGCACGAGGCGCGGGCGCGTGCGCTGCACGGCCTCGGCCGGTCCGACGAGGCCGCGGCGGCGTGGGCCGCCGCCCGGGCGGTCGACGTCGCGGACCCCCAGGATCGCGCGATCGTCGAGGCGGACTTCGCGGACCTGCAGCCGATCCTGGGCTGAGCAGCGGCCGGCTCAGTCGAGCCGGCCGTCGTACCAGCTGGTCCTGCCGCGGCCGCCGGGACGGCTCAGCGAGATGTGCATGTGGTTGCGATGACGCGCGGATTTGCTGCACTTCCTCTTGCTCGGACACGACGAGGCAAGGTAGGGCTCGCGCTCGAACCCGTCCCAGGCGGAGTACATGTGGTCGTTCCAGATGACGTACATGATCCCCATCCGACGCGCACGGGCGTCGGAGTTGCCCGCCTTGTCCGTTGCGCGGACCAGCCGGAGGAACCCGGTGGCCGTGCGGCGATCCTTCTTCCTGGTGGCGTCGAGGGTCCAGTCGAAGGCCCGTCCCTCCTTGTGCTCCGACGTGCCGCCGTACTTGCAGGACCGCGAGATGCCGCCGGACCCGCCGCCCTGGGTGCGCACGATCCAGCGCCCGAGCGCCTTTGTCCCCGGCTTGGCCTTGGGCCGGCACCGCTGCTGCGGGACATAGTCCGCGTAGTCCTCGATCGCCGACTCAGTGACGTGCGCCCGTGCGACGCCGGCGCCCAGCTGCCCGACAGCGGCGGCTGTCACCAGGGCGGCGAGGAGCATCGGGAGCAACGGACTGCGGCGAGACATCGAGGAACCTCCGGGGGCAGCAGGGCCCAACGACGGTACGGCGATCCATCAGACCTGTCAGCCGAACCCGGCACGTCGCCGACCCGCCCGTCAACGCAGGAGGCTTCAGAGCAGCTTGCCGAAGCAGCGGTTCTCCGGAGACCACCTGTAGTGGCCGAACCGCTCGATCCGCGTGTAGCCCGACGACTCGTAGAGCGCGATCGCCTCCGGTTGCGCGGTCCCGGTCTCCAGCACCATCGCGCGCGCTCCGGCCGCCGCGGCAGTGCGCTCGAGGTGGGCGAGCACCGTGCGGGCGTGGCCCCTCCCCCGGGCCTCGGGGACGACGAACATCCGCTTGATCTCGGCCGTCTCGTAGTTGCCGAAGGCCTCGACGTCCTCCCGGCGGCGCCAGGCTCCTGATGCCACGGGTACGCCGCCGTCGTACCCGACGAAGAAGCTGCCGCGCGGAGGGTCGAACATGACCGGGTCGAGCGGGGTGTCGTCGCGTCCGCCGTAGCGGACGACGTACTCCTCCTGCACCGCCTCGATCAGCGTCAGCGCATCCGGGTGGCCCCAGCCGACCCGGACCAGCCGCAGCCCGGGCGAGAGGCTGGCCGCGGCGCTCTGCTCTCCCAGCTGCCGCAGGCCGGGATCCGGAACCGTGCTCATGGTCTCCCCTCGGTACCGGCGCGGGGCCGGGCTGGTGCCAGAATAGGCGCCGCTGACAGCGTCGTCAGGAACTACGCCCGACCACCCGGAAGGTTGCCCATGAGCGACGCCATCAAGATCCCGACCGACCTGCTCCCGGCCGACGGTCGCTTCGGAGCCGGCCCCTCCAAGATCCAGACGAGCCACCTCGACGCGCTCGCGGCGACCGGTTCGTCCCTGATGGGCACGTCGCACCGGCAGGCGCCCGTGCGCGAGACCGTCGGCCGGGTCCGTGACGGCCTCGCGGCGCTGTTCGACCTCCCCGACGGGCACCGGGTGGTCCTCGGGAACGGTGGCGCGACGGCCTTCTGGGACGTGGCCTGCTTCGGGCTGATCCGCGAGAAGAGCCAGCACCTGTCCTTCGGTGAGTTCTCGGCGAAGTTCGCGACGTCGGTGAAGAAGGCGCCCTGGCTGTCCGAGCCGTCCGTGGTCGCCGGCGACCCCGGAACCAGGCCCGACCCGATCGCGGAGGACGGGGTCGACGTCTACGCGTGGGCGCACAACGAGACCTCGACCGCGGTGATGGCGCCGGTGGTGCGTCCGGAGGGGATCGACGACGATGCCCTCGTCCTGGTCGACGCGACGTCCGGCGCCGGCGGCCTGCCCGTCGACCTGAACCAGGTCGACGCCTACTACTTCGCCCCGCAGAAGTGCTTCGCCTCCGACGGCGGACTCTGGATCGCGATCCTCTCGCCGCGAGCGCTCGCCCGGGTGGAAGAGATCTCGGCCAGCGACCGCTACGTGCCGCCGTTCTTTGACCTGCCGACCGCAATCGACAACTCGGCCAAGAACCAGACGTACAACACCCCCGGGGTGGCGACGATCTTCCTGATGGCCGAGCAGCTGGACTGGATGAACGCCAACGGCGGGCTCGCCGGCATGGTCGAGCGCACGACGACGTCGTCGAGCGCGCTCTACGGCTGGGCCGAGAAGTCGCCCTTCGCCACGCCGTACGTCCCCGACCCCGCGGACCGCTCGCTGGTGATCGGCACGATCGACTTCGACGAGTCGATCGACGCCGCCCGGATCGCGGCGGTGCTGCGTGCCAACGGCATCGTCGACACCGAGCCCTACCGCAAGCTCGGCCGCAACCAGCTCCGGGTCGCGATGTACCCCGCGATCGACCCCTCCGACGTCGAGGCGCTCACGCGCTGCATCGACTACGTCGTCGACAGCTTCTGAGGGATAGTCCGCCGCCGAAATCAGCAGTCCGGCCCCCCCGATCGATGATTTCGGCGGCGGACTATCGCGCCAGGGCTGTGCGTACCTGCTCGTACGTCGCGGCGTCGAACGCGACCAGCCGCGCCTCCTCGACGTCGCTGGGCGTGCCGCGAAGTGTGTCGACGGCCGCGGCGATCGCGTCGTCCTTCGGCCACCCGTAGATCCCGGCGCTGATCAGCGGGAACGCGATCGACCGGGCGCCGAGATCGTCGGCTACCGCGAGCGCGCGAGAGTAGCAGGACGTGAGCAGCGAGCGGTCCCGCTCGCCCGCGACGTAATTGGGGCCGACCACGTGGATCACCCAGGTGGCGGCCATGTTCCCGGCGGTCGTCCAGCCGGCGTCGCCGGTGGCGAGCCCGTTCGGGAAGCGTCGGATGCAGTCCTCGAGCACCGCCGGGCCACCGGCCCGGTGGATCGCCCCGTCCACCCCGCCGCCACCGCGCATCGCGCGGTTGGCGGCGTTCACCACGGCATCCACCTCCTGCTGGGTGATGTCTCCTCGGACGACGGTGAGCTCCATATCCACGACGGTAGTCCCCGATTCTCTGGTTGCCGATCGGCCGTCCTGGCGACCAAAGGAGCGGGGACTACCGCCGGTGCGGGCCCGCGGGTCAGCTCGCGACGACGCACCGCGCGAGGCCATCGAGGTGGAAGCCGCCGTCGGCGACGCGGTACGGCGCGAAGGCCGCCTCCAGCTCCGACCGGACCCTCTCGAGGTCGGTGGCGAGCGACAGCGCGGCGATCACCTCCGCCGCCCGAACGCCTGCAGTCGACCGGTCCCCCGGCATGCTCAGACGCTACTCGCTGACGGCCACCGGAGTCAGACCTCGGTGCGCATCACCCATCGCCACTTGACGATCCGGCGGTCCCGGACGAACCCGAACTCGCTGAACAGCTCCTCCGGTCCGGTGTGGAGGTAGGAGCCCCGCTGCTCCTTCCGGTCGGTCGTCTGCTCGGGATAGGCCTCCACGACGCCACCTCCGGCCGCCCGGATCGCCTCCAGCGCGCCGGCCACGGCGGCACGAGCGACCCCTTGTCCGCGGTGCTTGCTCCCGGTGAAGATGCAGCCGATGCGCCAGTCCGGCAGCGAGACCGCTTCCCGCTCGTACGCTGCCTGGTTCTTGATGTTGGGCAGCTCTGCCGGTGACCCGTACTGGCACCAGCCCACGCACGAGGTGCCCGCGTACACCAGCACCTGGTGGACCGATCCGCGCCGGGTGTGCTCGCGCTTCGCTTCCCGATTGCCCTCGCGCGTGTGCCCGGCACCCACGCCCTCGGGGTGGAATCCCATGCACCAGCAGCCTCCCCACACCCCGTTGTTCGCCTCCACGAGCTCGGCGAAGTCGTCCCACGTGCTGGGCGTCAGCGGCTGGGTGGTGTAGTCGGCAGAGATGGCGGACCCCTTCCTCGTGGCTGGCCTGGTGATTCGCACCCTAGGAGGTGTTCCGGACGGGCGGCGTCCGGAACCGGCACGGTCAGCGGGGCGGATCCTGCTGGGTGGGTCGCAGAGACCTGACCAGCACGACGAGCCCCACGAGCAGCAGCGCGCTGCCGATCAGCCACGGGACGGGGTCGCGGCGTCCGGCGTCGTCGTCCTGCGGCAGCTCCTCGCCCTCCCGGCTCCGCAACGTCGGTTCGTCGGAGGGCTCGGGCTCCTCGGCCTCGGGCGTCGTGAGGGGCTCTCCCGCGACAAGGTTCGCGAGCCGCTCGGGCAGGGCCACCTCGAGCACCGGCGCTCGCGCTCCCTCGGAGCTCACGAAGACCCGATTGTCGGCGTCCACGGCGATGCCCTCGCCCTGCTGCTGCGGTGGGATGTCGAACCCGCCGACCGTCTGCAGCTCCGGCCACGAGTAGACGACCGCTCGGCCGTAGTTGCGCAACACGATGTGCCGACCATCCGGGAAGAACGCGCCGTCGGTGACCAGCGGCTGCGCGCTCCCTACCGGCTCGAGCTCCACGGTGCTTCCGGGCCGGGTGCCGTCGGGCGCGACGTACACCGTGCCGCCGAGCACGTCCTTGGTCACGACCACCAGCCGTCCGTCACGCGGGTCGGTGAGCAGCGCTTCGGCATTGGCCGGGCCCTCGGGGTAGGAGAACGTCACCCGCTCGCCGGGCACGTCCCGGTCACCCTCGCCCACCGGCACCCGAATCGCCCAGATGGCGCTGCGGCTCTCGCGGTTGTCGCCGATGTCGCCCACCCAGACCGAGTCGGCGCTGTCGGGAGCGACCGACTCGACGTCCTCGACCGCCCCCTCCCAACGGGTCACGCCCACGGTCCGACCGGTGACGGGATCGACGGTGAAGACCCGCGCCTCGTCGCCCGAGTCGTTCACGGTGACGAACCGGCCGTCCGGCAGCACGGTGAGTCCGCTGGACTCCACGATCGCCGGGTCCTCGAACCTGAACACAGGATCGGGCTCATCGATGCCTGCCCCCGCGGAGACCGCGAGCCCGAAGGGCACGGCCACCACGACCGCCGTCATCGCCTCACGCAGAGCCATGCCGCTCCAACAGCTCGGCGAGCGCGGGACGCACCGACCAGGTGGTCACCAGCTCGTCGTACTCCTTGCGGACGGCGTCGTCTCGGACCGGCGACCCGGGCCGGATCACCCGCACCAGGGTGTTGCGCGGCGTGTGGCGGCTCTCGACGAACTGCATCACGTCCACCCGGTACCCGTGCATCCGCAGCAGCGACGCACGCAGCGCGTCGGTGAGGGTGTCCGCGAAGCGCTCGCGCAGAATCCCGTGCCGGGTCAGCATCGCGTACGGCGTGGGCGTGGACGTACGTCGCAGCTGCGCCGCGATGTCGTGGTGACAGCAGGGTGCGGCGAGCACCACCGGTGCCTTCCACTCGACGGCGCGCGCCAGTGCGTCGTCGGTCGCGGTGTCGCACGCGTGCAGGGCGAGCACGACCTCCGGCGGCGGCTCGACGACCGCGTCCTGGATGGTGCCTCGGACGAACCCGGTCTCGCGACCGACGGCCTCGAGGACGGCCGGGTCGCTCCACCGTGGCTGGGCGCGCCGGTCGACACCGGTGAGGTGGACCGGCAGGCCGCGGACCTCGTGGAGGAACCGGTGGGCGGCGAAGGTCAGGTAGGCGTTGCCGCAGCCGAGGTCGACGACTCGCAGCGGGTCGTGCGGCGTCGGCTCCCGGAGGTGGCCCTGCTCGAGGGCGTCGCGGACCGAGACGTCGAGGATCCGCAGGAACTCCTCGACCTGCCGGTACTTCGACTGCCGGCTGGGCTTGACCCGACCATGCTGGTCGGAGATCCCGAGGGCCACGAGGACCGGGTCGTCCTCCGGCAACAGCCGCTGCTTGTCGCGGTCGTGGTCGCGGTCCACCTCGAGCTCGTCGGACCGTGACTGGGTGTGGAGCAGCGCCGCGCCCTTCTTCGTCACACGCAGCTGGTGCGACTCGGTCGTGGTGTCGACGTGCCAGTTGCCGAACGGCTGGTCGAGCAGCTCGTCGACCGCGGCCCTCGCCGGCTCGCCGGCCGCGTGGTTGGCGGTATGGGCCTGTGTCTCGTCGTACGACGTGACCTGCAGGTGGCGACCGGCCTTGAGGTCGACGTACCGCAGCTCGACTCGCCGCCACGGCGGCCGGACGCCCTTCCGGCGCCCGGACGCGACCGCCCGGACGAGGGCGTCGGGATCGAGCAGGTGGCTTCGCACCTGGTCGAGTGCGTCGAGGAGGGGCTCGCTCATGGCCACACCGCAGCGATCACCACGATCAGGAGCAGGACCACCAGCGCCACGGGGATCACGAGGCGGCGGTGGCGGGGGTTCACGATGCGAGTCTAGGAGGGACCTCGAGGGCGGTGGGCGGCAGCGGACGACACAGTGCGGACCAGGCGTTCACCAGAGCTCCAGCGAGTCCGCGATGATCGCGGCGAGGTCCTCCTCGGCAGCCGGCCGCGGCGCGATCGACAGCAACCGCTGCTGCTGCAGCGCACCGGCCGCGAGGTCCGTCACGTCGGGCTCCGCGTACCCGACGGCGCCGAGCCCGTTCGGCATCCCGACGTCCTGCATCAGCCTCAGCACCACCGCGGGCAGCAGGTCGGGTCCGGACCCGGTGGCGTCCGGTTCGAGCAGCCGTGCGGCGTCGAGGTGACGCTCAGGGGTCGCCCCGAACGTGAACCGGAAGGCTGCCGGGGCGGTGAGGGCCACCGCCATCCCGTGCGGCACCATCGCGGCGTCCTGGGGGTAGCCGGCCGGCCGGTAGTCGCGGACCCGGCCCGCGATCGGGTACGCGTTGGCGTGGGGGATGTGGACGCCGGCGCTGCCGATGCCCAGTCCGGCGTAGGTCGCGGCGAGCGCCATGGCCTCGCGGGCTCGCCGGTCGGACGGGTCGCGGATGGCGGCGCGGAACGAGCCGGCCAGCAGGGTCAGGGCCTGCCGGGCGAAGAGGTCCGCGACCGGGTTGGCACCGCAGTACGGCACCCGCTGCTCGGGCCGCTTGGCGTCGAAGTCGCTGTACCACCGGGCGGTGTAGCTCTCGAGGGCGTGGCACAGGATGTCGAGGCCGGAGGAGGCGGTCACCATGGCGGGCTGGGACGTCGTGAGGTCGGGATCGACGACCGCGAGCGCGGGTCGCAGCCGCGGGTGACTGATCCCGGACTTGACGCGCTGAGCGAGGACGTCGAGCACGCACACCGTGGTCGACTCGCTCCCGGTCCCGGTGGTCGTCGGGACCGCAACCATCGGCAGCAACGGCTCGGTGGGCGCGCGCCCGCCCCCGACCGGCGGGTTGACGTAGTCGAGGACCTCGCCGGGGTTGGTGGTCAGCAGGCTGACCGCCTTGGCGGTGTCGATCGACGACCCACCACCGACCGCGAGCACGGCGTCGTACGGGCCGGTCTCCCGCGCGAAGGCGGCCGCTTCCGTCAGCGAGGCGTCGGTCGGCTCGACCCGGCTTCTGTCGTACGTCGTGACCGCCAAGCCCGCCGCGTCGAGGCTGTCGACGATCCGGGCCGGATGGCCGGTGGCGGCGACGCCGCGATCGGTGACGAGCAGCACTCGGCGAGCCCCGAGCGCGGTGAGGTCGTGGGCCAGCTCGCGCGAGGCACCCGGCCCGAACTTCAACGACGGCGCACCGTAGGTGAAGACGGTCTCGCTCACCGACGCTCCCCGGCACCCGTCTCGAGACCGAGGGCGTGGCGCACGGCGGCGTAGGTCACAACAGCGCCGGACCTGATGTCGGCGAGAGACACCCATGCGACGGCGTCAGTGGTGCCGTCGACCTCGGTCAGCTGCGGCTCGGCGTCGGACGGCACCTCGGCCGAGAACAGCAGCATCACACTGTGGAAGTCCTCGTACCGCCCGTTCGGGGCGATCCCGGAGAAGTGGTCGTCGACCACGTCGAGCAGCGCGCCGACCTCGCACGTGACCCCGCACTCCTCGCGCACCTCGCGCACCAGGGCCTCGGCGGGCCGCTCGCCGTGCTCGACACCACCGCCCGGCAGCGACCACTGGCCCGAGTGGTAGCCGCGGGCCGAGACCCGGGTGAGCAGCACCCGGTCGTCCCGGCGGATGACGGCGTACGCCGCCAACCGCTGGTTCCGGTAGGGCCGGTGGTCGGCGAGTGCATCGACGACCAGCGGCGTGACCGGCACGGTGCCGTCGAGCACGGCCTCGACCGGCTGCCACGCGGCCTCGATGGTCGACCCGTCGACCTCCACCACCCGCGGCTCCGGTGACTCCACAGGGACCCAGCCGTCGTACACGATCCGGACAGCGTGAGCGTTGACCCGCCGACCGCCGCGCCAGACCGAGGGCATGTGGGCGGAGTAGACCCGCGCGGTGTCGCTGACGGTCGCGTCGAGGCCGGTCTCCTCGTGGACCTCGCGGATCACCGCGTCTCGTGGGTCCTCCCCGTGGTCGAGACCTCCGCCGGGAAGGGTCCACAGCTCCTCACTGGTCACCAGCGGGGAGAGCCTGCTCAGCAGGATCTCCTCGTCGCGGAGGATGACGGCGTACGCCGCCACCCGCTGTCGCTTCGGTGTGCTGGCCATCGTGACCAACTTAGAGGACCCGCTCGGTGGTCCCGGTGAGGGCCACCGGAGCCAGCCGGCGAGGTGGTGGAGCAGGTCGACCCGGCACCCGCCTCAGGAGAAGGGCGGCCGCGCGTCACGAGCCAGCGAGCGGCGCCCGGCCCAGCGCCAGACCCGGGCGGCCCGGTCGCGGTCCTCGTCGGTGACCAGGTTGCCCATCCAGCGAAGTGCCAGCGTCATCAGCCAGTCCGACCGCATCCCGGCCGGGCCGAGGGCCTTCAGGACGCCGGGGACCGTGACCACCCCGGCCAGCCGGCGGGCGATCGAGAACGCCTCGCCGTAGTGGTCGCGCAGCAGCTGCGGCCAGACCACTGAGAGGTCGTGGTGCTCCACCATGGTCTCGACGACGAGGCGACCGGACTCGAGCCCGTAGTCGATGCCCTCGCCGTTGAGCGGGTTCACGCAGGCAGCCGCGTCACCGATCAGCGCCCAGTTGGGCCCCGCCACGTTGGTGACCGCTCCGCCCATGGGCAGCAGCGCCGAGGTCGGCGCGCGGAGCTCGCCCGAGAGCTTGAAGTCCTCCGCGATCGTGTCCGCGTAGATCTGCATCAGGGGCTTGATCGCGACCTCTGCCGGACGCTTCGCGGTGGCGAGCGTGCCGGCGCCGAGGTTGACCGAGCCGTTGCCCAGGGGGAACACCCAGCCGTAGCCGCTGAGGATCTCGTGCTGCTCGTCACGCAGCTCGAGGTGCGAGCTGATCCACGGATCGTCCGACATCGCCGAGTCGACGTAGGCCCTGCCAGCGACCGCGTAGACGGTGTCGCGGTGCCACTCGCGGCCGAGTCGTTTGCCCAGCGGCGAGCGGACGCCGTCGGCCACGACCAGGCGTTCGCAGGCCACCTCGACGTCTCCGTCCGCGGTTCGGAGCACGACGGCGGCGACCCGGTCGCCGGCCCGGCGTACGTCGACCGCCCGCGCTCCGTCGAGGGCCCTCGCTCCGGCCTTGATCGCCGTGGTGCGCAGGTGGTCGTCGAGCTCGGTCCGGGCGACCGCGGAGCCCCAGTCGGGCAGCGAGCCGCCGGGCCACGGCAGCAGCAGGGTCTGGCCGAAGCCGTGCGCCCGCAGGCCCTGGTTCACGGTGCGGGCGCGCAGCCAGTCCTCGAGGCCCAGCCGCTGCAGCTCACCGATGGCGCGCGGTGTCAGGCCGTCGCCGCAGGTCTTGTCGCGGGGGAAGACGGCCGCGTCGACCAGCAGCGTGTCCAGTCCTGACCGTGCCGCCCACGCGGCCGCGGCCGAGCCGGCAGGCCCGGCTCCGACGACGAGGACGTCGGTGCGGAGGGGCGCGGTCTGGCTCACCCGCCGATTCTCGCAGCCGGGCGACCTGGGCCCGAATCGCGAGCAGGCGGCCTCAGGGCATCCGGGCCGCGATCGCGCTCACCTCGACCAGCGCGCCGGGCACGCCCAGGGCGGAGACCATCGCAGCTGTCACAAGGGGCGGGGTCTCGAGCCCGGCCAGCGTCTCGGCGGCCGCGGCGTACGACGCAGCCAGGTCGATCCCGTGGACCATCAGCACGGTCATGCTGATCACGTCGTCGAGCGAGGCGCCCGCGGCCTCCAGCGCGGTGACCAGGTTCGCCATTGTCTTCCTGGTCTGGGCGGCCGGGTCGTCGCCACCCACGATCGCGCCCTTCTCGTCGACGGCGTTCTGCCCGCCGACGTAGATGGTCTCCGCACCCGCGGGCACGACCGCCACGTGGCTGAAGGCGGGGCTCGCGACGAGTCCCTCCGGACTGATCAGCGTGATCGAGTTCATGGCCCGACGCTATCGGCCGCACCGGTCAGTTCCTGACCGGTGACGAGCCCTCAGCCGCCGCCGCGAGCCGCGTTGCTGCAGACGCACGCCCGGTTTCCCTGGGCGTCGGCGATCACCGTGAAGCTCGGAGCGTTGGAGTCGTCGACGACCGTGCCGCCGGCGGCGACCGCCGCCTCGATCCGGCCCGCCGCCTCGTCCGGTGTGACCCACACGTCGAGGTGGAACCGCTGCCGGGGCGTCTCGTGCCGGTCGGTGTCCTGGAACCACAGCGAGGGCAGCTGCCCGGTGGGCTCGACCAGGTCCGGGCCGATGTCGGCGGCGAGCAAGGCGGCCCAGAACGGCTTGATCTCCTCGGCGTCCCAGGTGTCGAGCGAGAGCTCGACCTCCTGCCGAGCCCCCGGCTGAGCCTCCAGTCCCATGTCGGCGGCGATCTCGCTGATCCGGCGCGCCAGCTCGACGTCCCGCTGGGTCATGCCCCCGACGTCGTGGCTGGTGAGGTCGATGTCGACGTGCGGCCACCGCAGGTCGAGGTCGGGGTGGTGGTTCATCTCCTCGGCGACGTCGGTGATCCGCCGCGCGAGCTCCAGGCTGGTGGTGAAGCCGCCGGTCTTGAACCGACCGCGCAGCGATGCGAGCACCGGGCGCCAGTCGGCCAGTCCGAGAGCAGTGATCTGGTCTCCGGTGAGGCGGTCCTTGTCTCCCATGTCGGCCACCCTGCCACCTCTCGTGCGGCGCCGACAGGCCGGACGTCGAACGGCCGGGTCGGCACTCAGACCGACCCAGCCGTTCGCGTCATCTGCTCAGGCGCAGTCGTACGACTCGGCCGCGCCCTTCCACGTCCCCACCATGTCCTCGGCGAGCGTGGACCCCGCACCGAAGTACTCCAGACCCTTGCCGTTGGCGCCGTTCTGGGTGGGGATCCGACCGGTGTCGTTCGGGTCACCGATCGTCTTGGTGGCCTTGATCTTGATGCCGACCGGGAGACCGGCCGCCCTCAGGGCGTCGTACCCGGCCTGCACCGCGCCGTCGCACTCGGCGACGAACCCGGCGATCTCATCGGCGCCACGCTCGGCCGAGTAGACGTCCCAGGTGGCGGACTGCGGCCCGTTCAGCGAGTACATCGGGACGTAGCAGTGGTGGGCACTGGCCGCTGCCGCGGTGATGGCGATGGCGGTGACGGTGCCGCCGCCTACGGTCGCGAGCCGGCGCAGAGCAGTGTGACGAGACATGTCGTGGTTCCCCCCGTTGTGGACCCGATCCGGGTCGTGTTCGCATATCCAAGCCGTAACGCCGCGGCGCACACAACCACCGTCTGGTAACAAGCGTGGGTGCCTCAGGCGGTCGCGACCGCCTCCTCGATGATGTCCCATGCGGGGTCGAGCACGCCCTCGACGTTGCAGAGCACCACCCAGGCGATGTCGGAGCCGGTCAGGTAGCGGGCGCCGGTCTCGACTCCCGGGTCACCGCCGCCGTGCCCGATGCTGCCGCCCGGCCCGAGGTAGATGCCGTACCCCATGTGCCAGCCCTCCTCCTCGTCCGCGACGTGCGGCGTCAGCATCAGGGCGGTCGTCTCCGGGCCGAGCAACGAGCCCGAGGCGACGGCGCGCAGGAACCGGTCGATGTCCGCGGCGGTCGAGTGACCACCTCCGTCCCCGCCGCCGATCACCGGGACCGAGAAGATGTTGCTCCGCCAGCGCTCGTCCCCCGTCCGGGGCAGGTACCCCACGGCCACGTCCGGGTCCGGCTCGTCCGCTCGCCGGTACGCCGAGCCGGTCATCCCGGCCGGCACGAACACCCGCTCGCTGACCGCGTGCGCGAACGGCGAGCCGGTCACCTCCTCCAGCACCGCACCGAGCAGCACGTAGCCGCCGTTGGAGTAGTGGAACTCCGCGCCCGGGGCAAAGATCGGGGTGAGGTCGGTGTAGAGCGGCAGGAAGTCGTCGGGTCGTTCCATCCGGTACATCGGTCGCGTCTCCCAGAGCGACCCGTAGTCCGCGACGTAGTGAGCGGTGTCCTCGTCCTCCTCGGCGTAGTCGCCGATGCCGGACGTGTGGGTGAGCAGGTGGTGCACGGTCACGCCGGGATCGAGCGCCCTGGGACGGCGTTCCGGAGGCAACACGTCCATCACCCGGTCTGTCGGCGCCAGCAGGCCGTCACGGACGCAGCAGAGCACCGCGGCCGCGGTGTACATCTTCGACAGCGACGCCAGCTCGAACCGGGTGCCGGGATGCACCTCCGTACCGCTGGCGCGGTCGGCCAGCCCGCCGCAGAACTCCAGCAACAGCTCGTCGCCCTGCGTCACCCGCACGATGCCGGAGAACCCCTGGTCGGCGACCAGCCGCTCCAGCCGCCCGCGGGCGGTGGTCCAGGGCGAAGTCTCGTCAGTCACACGGGGACGGTAGTCCTGGGCATTCTGGCGACGCCACGCAATATCGCCCCGATAGCGATACTCCGGGGCGGTGACGCGGCAGGTCTGCAGATGCGTCACGCCCCCCTCACGCTTCGCGTGAGGGGGGCGTGACCGCCGCTTCGATCAGTTCTGGTACGAACCAAAGTCGAAGTCGTCCAGGGCGACTGCCTGACCACCGCTGTTGCCGAACTCGTAGTCGTACGAGTCGTACCCGGTGACGCTGTACGCCGCCGCGCGGGCCTCCTCGGTCGGCTCGACCCGGATGTTGCGGTAGCGCTCCAGACCGGTACCGGCCGGGATCAGCTTGCCGATGATCACGTTCTCCTTCAGGCCGCGCAGCGAGTCGCTGCGACCGTTGATCGCCGCGTCGGTGAGGACGCGGGTCGTCTCCTGGAAGGAAGCGGCCGACAGCCACGACTCGGTGGCCAGCGACGCCTTGGTGATGCCCATCAGCTCAGCGCGACCCGAGGCCGGCTTGCCGCCCTCGGTCACGACCCGACGGTTCTCCTCCTCGAACTTCACCCGGTCGACCAGGTCGGACGGCAGCAGCCGGGTGTCACCGGACTCGATGACCGTGACCCGGCGCAGCATCTGCCGGACGATGATCTCGATGTGCTTGTCGTGGATCGACACGCCCTGCGAGCGGTACACCGCCTGCACCTCGTCGACGAGGTGCTGCTGCGCCCGGCGGATGCCGAGGATCCGCAGCACCTCCTTCGGGTCGGGGGTACCGACCGTCAGCTGCTGACCGACCTCGATGTGGTCGCCGTCGGCGACCAGCAGGCGCGACCTCTTGCTGACGGGGTACTCCTGCACCTCGGAGCCGTCGTCGGGGGTGACCAGGACCTTGCGGGCCTTGTCGGTCTCCTCGATCTCGACCCGGCCGGCGGCCTCCGAGATCGGCGACAGGCCCTTGGGCTGCCGCGCCTCGAAGAGCTCCACCACGCGGGGCAGACCCTGCGTGATGTCGTCGGCCGACGCCACACCACCGGTGTGGAAGGTACGCATCGTCAGCTGCGTGCCCGGCTCACCGATCGACTGGGCCGCGATGATGCCGACGGCCTCGCCGATGTCGACCAGCTTGCCGGTCGCCAACGACCGGCCGTAGCACTTGGCGCAGGTGCCGGTCTTGGCGTCGCAGGTCAGCACCGAGCGGACCTTGACGGTCTCGATGCCGGCCGCCACGAGCTCGCCGATCTTGACGTCGCCGAGGTCCTCGCCCGCCCCGACCAGCGTGTCGCCGGTCTCGGGGTGGGCGACCGCGACGGCCGCCGTCCGGGCATAGGCCGCGGTCTCGGCGTTGTCGTCCTTGCGGACCACGCCGTCCTCGCCCTTCACGCCGATCAGCTTGTCGAGGCCGCGCTCGGTGCCGCAGTCGTCCTCACGGATGATGACGTCCTGCGACACGTCGACCAGCCGCCGGGTCAGGTAACCCGAGTCGGCGGTCCGCAGCGCGGTGTCGGCCAGACCCTTGCGGGCACCGTGCGTGGAGATGAAGTACTCCAGCACCGACAGACCCTCGCGGAAGTTCGCCTTGATCGGCCGCGGGATGATGTCGCCCTTCGGGTTGGCCACCAGGCCACGCATGGCCGCCACCTGACGGATCTGCATCATGTTTCCGGACGCACCCGAGTCGACCATCATGTAGATCGGGTTCGACCGGTCGAAGGTCGACTCCATCGCCTTGGCGACGTCGTTGGAGGCCTGGGTCCAGATCTCGATGAGCTCCTGGCGGCGCTCCTCGTCGGTGACCAGGCCGCGCTCGAACTGCTTCTGGACCTTGTCGGCCTGCTTCTCGTAGTCACCGAGGATCTCGGCCTTGTTGTCCGGCGTGGTGACGTCGTCGATCGACACCGTGACCCCCGAGCGGGTGGCCCAGTGGAAACCGGCGTCCTTCAGCGCGTCGAGCGAGGCAGCGACCTCGACCTTGGTGTAGCGCTCGGCCAGGTCGTTGACGATCGCGCCCAGCGCCTTCTTGCCGACCTCGTAGTTCACGTACGGGTAGTCGGCAGGCAGCGTGTCGTTGAACAGCGCGCGGCCCAGCGTGGTCGCGAGCGTGATCGACCGGCCCTCCTCCCAGTCCTCGCCGAGCTCGAGGTCGAGCGGCGGGACGATGTCGGAGAACCGGATCTTGACCTGGCTCTGCAGGCTGATCTCGCCGCGGTCGAACGCCATGATCGCCTCGGCCTGCGACGCGAACGCCCGGCCCTCGCCCGGCTCGCCCTCACGATCGGTCGTGAGGAAGAACAGGCCGATGATCATGTCCTGGGTCGGCATGGTGACCGGCCGGCCGTCGGACGGCTTCAGGATGTTGTTCGTCGACAGCATCAGGATCCGGGCCTCGGCCTGCGCCTCGGCCGACAGCGGCAGG
>NZ_DASUTK010000222.1:0-4367 GCF_036374615.1 Nocardioides sp. | reverse complement strand
CAGATGTACGGCAACGAGGAGGGCGTCGGCGACGCGATCGCGGCGTCGGGGCTGCCCCGGGACGAGCTGTACGTGACGACCAAGCTCGACAACGGGCTCCACCGCCCCGACGACGCGCGCCGATCGTTCGACGAGTCCCTCGTCCGGCTCCGGCTCGACCGGGTCGACCTGTTCCTCATCCACTGGCCGCTGCCGACGCTGTACGACGGCGACTACGTCTCCACCTGGCAGACCCTGGCCGAGCTCCAGAAGGACGGGCGGACCACCTCGATCGGCGTCTCCAACTTCCAGCCGGACCACCTCGAGCGGATCGTGGCCGAGACCGGTGTCGCCCCGGTGATCAACCAGGTCGAGTGCCACCCGTTCTTCCGCAACGACCCGGTGCGGCAGGCCAACCAGCGCCACGGCGTCGTCACCGAGGCCTGGGCGCCGATCGCCAGAGGCCGCATCCACGACCACGACGCGATCGTCGACATCGCCTCGGCCGTCGGTCGCACGCCGGCGCAGGTGGTGCTGCGGTGGCACCTCCAGCACGGCCACGTCGTGTTCCCGAAGACCACCCACGTGGAGCGGATGCGCGAGAACGCCGACCTGTTCGGCTTCGAGCTCTCCGAGGAGCAGATGGGTGCGATCGACGCGCTCGACCTCGGTGAGTCGGGGCGGCTGGGCCCCCACCCGGACCGCTTCGACCGCGTCTGAGCCGACCCGCGCAGAATGGGGCGGGTGACCCCGCCCGCCGACCGCTTCCGGCTGCGAGAGATCGCGGTCGCGGCGTACGGACCGAGCGTGGTCATCTCGATCGGTCACGGTGCAGTGATGCCGGTGCTCGCGCTGCGGGCGCGCGAGCTCGGGGCGGACGTCGGGACCGCGGCGCTGGTCGTCGGGCTGCTCGGGGTCGGGATGCTGATCGCGTCGCTGCCCGCGGGCGTCGTGATCGCCCGGATCGGCGAGAAGTGGGCGCTCGCGATCGCGGGCGTCATCGACGCGGTCGCGATGTGCGCCGCGGCACTGACCGACTCGGTGGCCGGGCTCGGGGCTGCAGTCGTGCTCAGCGGCATGGCCTGGACGACGTTCCTCATCTCCCGGCAGGGCTACATGATCGACGCGGTGCCGGCGCCGTACCGGGCGCGCGCCCTGTCCGTGCTCGGTGGCACCTACCGGATCGGGGTCTTCGTCGGGCCGCTCGTGGGCGCCGCGCTCATCTACACGTGGGACCTTCGCGCGGTCTTCTGGTTCGCGGTGGCGATGTCGTTGGCCGCGGGAGGGCTGGCGGCGCTGGTGCCCGACCTGGGCTCCGAGCAGCGGGCCGAGGAGCGGGCGGAGGGGCACCTGTCGGTGTGGTCGGTACTGCGCGCCCACCGGCGGGTGCTGCTGACCGTGGGCGTGGCGGTGGTCGTGCTCGGCGCGTCCCGGTCGGTCCGCAACAGCCTGCTGCCGCTGTGGGCGGAGTCGGTCGGGATCTCGGCGTCGACGACCTCGCTGATCTTCGCGCTCGCGGCCGCGGTCGACATCGCGTTCTTCTACCCGGGTGGCTGGGTGATGGATCGGTACGGACGCACCGTCGTCGCCGTGCCCGTCGTGCTGTCGGTGGCGGTCGCCGCACTGCTGCTGCCGCTGACCTCCGGCCCGGTCGGGGTGGCCGCGGTGATGGTGCTGATCGCGGTCGGCAACGGTCTCGGGTCCGGCATCGTGATGACGCTGGGCGCCGACACGGCACCTCTCCGCGGTCGGTCACAGTTCCTCGGCGCGTGGCGCCTGTGCGGCGACATCGGCAACTCCGGCGGGCCGCTCCTCGTCAGCGCGGTGGCGTCGGTCGCGCCGCTGGCGACGGCGTGCGTCGTGATCGGTGTGCTGGGGCTGGTCGGGACCTGCTGGGTCGGCTACTGGACGGCCGACCTGGAGCGCCGGCGTACGTCGGCGATCAGCCGGTGACGGTGACCTTGACCTCGTTCGAGGTCTTGCCGGAGCCGGTGTCGATCATGCGGAATCGTTGCTGACCAGGGATCCCGGTCAGCACGTAGGTGCTGAACGTCTGGTCGCTGACCGAGACCGGTGACGCCGGGAAGTCCGTCCACGTGCCGTTCTCGAAGCGCTGCACCTGCAGGATCTTCCCCTCGCCGCCGGGGTAGGTACCCGACAGGTCGATCTGCTCCATCGGCGCGACCTGGGTCTGGGCCGCGGACAGCGAGATCACTTTCTTGGGCTTCTTGGTGGTCTCGGTCTCGGACGGCTCGGTGTCGGTCGGCGAGGTCTGCTGGCCCGGTCGCAGGGTGATCTCGGGTCCGGTGGCCGGCTGGGTCTTCTCGGGCTTCGGCAGGTACATGGAGGCCTCGCCGCCGCTGCTGCCGTCCGTGCTCTCGTCCCCGACACCCACCACCTTGGCCCCGGCGAGTGCTCCGAGCCCGACGATGAGGCCGACCACGACACCCACGCCGATCAGCGCGAGCAGCCCGTACGCGACGGGATGGTCGTTGTTCTCCTCGAGACGGTCAGCCACCCACCCATTGTCGCGGAGCGCTGGTGAGGAGCAAATCGAGCCGGTGCGGGCGCACAGTGACCGGTCGGGGCGTGCGCTTCCACAGCCGCTGGCTGGGGTGTCGTCGGACGTGGGTGGAGCGGCCGAGACTCCGGCCATGACCACGACCTTCGTCGTACGGCCCGACATACTGCTCGATGCCCGACGCGTGCTGCTACGACACGCGCAGTCGCTCGCCCGCGCCCGAGTCGACCCGCCGGTCACCGGCACCACGACGCACCTCACGCGCCGCGTCTTCGAGCGGGTGGAGGAGGGCATCGAGGCCCTCGTCGACGACCTGCGTGGTCTTGCTGCCGGGCTGGCGTGCGTGGTCGAGCTCGCGGCGATCGCGGACGACGGGGTCTGGGCGCTGCTCACCGGGCTGCGCGACGAGGAGCCCTCGTGAACGAGTGCCTGGCCGCCGCGGGCGACCTGACCGAGCTGGTCGTCCGGCTCGGCAGCACCCTGGAGTCGCTGGTGCGATTGGCCCGGATGCCCGAGGACGACTTCGGCGGCGAGGCGGGTGCCGCGTTCCGGGACCACGCCCTCCATCTCGGCCGACGACGTGGCCGACAGCGCGTCCGCCCTCGCGCTGCTCGCCGGCGGGCTCGCCCGGCTGGGTCGCGAGCTCGAGCTGGCTCACGAGCTGCGCCGGGCGGCCGAGCGGCTGCCCCCACAGGAGGCAGCCGACGTACGACGCGGGGTGGATCGCCATGTGCGCCGAGCCCAGGCCGAGTGGCGGGCGGCCATGTCCCGCTACGAGCAGCAGGCCCCCTCCGACCCAACCCTCTGACCGTGGCTAGACGCTCTCGCCGGCGGCGCGGCGGCGGTCCCGTTCGGCCTCGGCGTGGGGATCGGTCCGCTCGTCGTACGACCAGAAGTCGCGCAGCCAGACTGCGGTGATCGCCACCCCGGCGACGCAGGCGAACCCGCCGCTGGCGATCGAGCCGCGCACCGACCACACGTCGGCGACCACGCCCGCCCGGATCTGACCGGCGAGCGGCCCGACGGAGTAGGACAGCATCTCGATCCCGGCCAGCCGGCCGCGCATCGACTCGGGGATGGTCTGGTTCCACACCGTGCTGCGGAAGATCGCGGAGATCATGTCCGCGGCACCCGCAGCGGCCAGCGCGACCGCGACCAGCCACAGCTCGGGCATCAGCCCGGCGACACCGATGCACGCGCCGTACGCCGCGGCCGCGACCACGATCGCCCGACCGTGGTGGTGCACTCGCGCGGTCCAGCCGCTGAGCGCGGTGGCGACCATCGCACCGACCGTCTCGGCGGAGTACAGCAGGCCGAGCAGCTCGGGCCGGGCGAACACGTCCTCCACCAGCGCCGGGAACAGCACGACCGGCATCGCCAGGAACATGGCGGCGACATCGACCAGGTAGGTGCCGAGCAGGTCGCGGCGACGCAGCGCGTAGCTGATCCCGTCCCCGATGCCCCGCAGGCTCGGCGGCGTGGTCTCCTCGCGGTGCGGGTAGGGCCGCATCGCGACGAAGAGGAGGGTGGCGACCACCAGCGCGGAGACGTCGACGACGAAGCACCACCCGATGCCGACGAAGGCGATCAGCAGCCCGCCGATCGCCGGACCGACCAGCACCCCGACCTGCATGCCGAACCCGGTGAGCGCGTTGGCGGCGGTGATCTGGTCGTGCCGGACGGTCCGCGGCATCAGCGCCTCGCGGCTCGGCCGCTGCATCGAGGAGGCCGCCGCCAACAGGGCCGAGACCACGAAGATCAGCGGCACGCTCGGGTCGTCGCGGAACGCGTTGACCCCGAGCACCGCGGTGAGGACGACCTGGGCGACGCCGCACCCGATCAGGAGCCGGCGCCGGTCGACGTGATC
>NZ_DASUTK010000221.1:0-4252 GCF_036374615.1 Nocardioides sp. | reverse complement strand
GGAACTTCTCCGGGTCGACGGTCGTGTGGAGCATGAACCGGTTCACCGCGGCGTCGTTCCGGAACGTCAAGAGCCGATCTATGTCGGCGGGTCCTGCCTCGCGGAGCAGGAGCGAACCGACATGCATGGGCCAGGGGGTCGTAGTCACGCGGGCATGATTGCCGCCTGGCGTTCGCCGCGACAAGGCATTTGTGCGGACGTCCGCGTGGGCCGCCGTGCCCGGTTTCGTAGACGAACGGACTCAACTGTCGAACGATGCCTGCAACGCGTCGATCGTGACGGTGCGCTCCTTGACCCCGATCCGCCGCAGGACCGGCGTGGCCGCCCGCCAGATGCCGTACGTCTGCAACCTGGCGTGGTGGCGCACCCGCGTCGCGTCCTCGCCCTCGGCTGACAGCCGGTAGCCGGGCCAACCCTCCATCTTCAGCCTGCCCCGCTTGTTCTTCTCCCACCAGTGGAACACCAACGTGTGCGGTGGCTCGAACTCGGCGATCTTGCCCGGCGTCGGTCCGTACGTGGTCTGGTCGACGAAGGTCGTGCCCAGCCCCGGTTCACCGGGCGACGTCAGCTGGGTGCGCTTCAGGATGGAGCCCTTGGCGGGCATCCACTCGTCGTACCCCTCGATGTCGGCCAGCCGGGCGAAGACCTGCTCGATGGGAGCATGCACTACCCGGTCGAGCTCGAACTCGACGACCCCATGGCCATCATCATGGGTTCATGAGTCACGACCCTCAAGGCCCAGGTCCGTACGTCGCCGAGGGTCCCACCAGCAGAGCCGTCGAGCCCGACGACACGGCCGTGACCGCCTTGCTCGGTCGCTGCCGGCGCGGCCCAACGAACGAGCCCGTGCTCGTGACGAGCGTCGCCGACTTCGACCAGCAGTACGGCGATGCCCGCGGGTGGCTCCGGCGGGCCGTCCGGGACTTCTTCTCCCATGGCGGCCGTAGCGCGCTGACAGTGAGAGTGACGAACCCAGCGCAGGCGCTGGCAAACCTCGCCGAGCGCGACTGGCAGCTCCTCGTCGTCGACCCGCGCGTCGTGGCGTCGGCCGACGCCCACGCGGTGTGTCAGGAGCATCGTGCCTTCCTCGTCTGCGACGCCACCGACAACGGTGAGCTGCCCGTCGGGCTGGGCACGAACGCAGCTGCCTACTTCCCGCCGTTCGCGGGACAGGCCGGCAGCCGTCCCTGCGCCGCCGCCGTGGCAGGTGTGTACGCACGCACCGACAGGAGGCGCGGTGTCTGGAAGGCCCCCGCCGGTGGCGATGCGAAGCTCCTTCGGCCGCTCAGCCGCGCGCTCACGGATTCCCAGGCAGACGAGCTCAATCAGCGCCACGTGAACGCCTTGCGCGAGTTCCCCGGCACGGGTGCGGTGGTGTGGGGTGCCCGCACGGCCTCCACCGACCCCGAGTGGAAGTACGTACCGGTGCGACGGCTGTTCCTCTTCCTCGAGCGGAGCATCGAACGCGGCCTGCAGTGGGTGGTGTTCGAGCCGAACGCCGAGTCGACGTGGGCGCAGGTGCGGCTGTCAGTCTCCGCCTTCCTCCACGACCTGTGGCGTCAAGGCGCCTTTGCGGGCACGACGCCCGACGAGGGGTACTTCCTCCGGTGCGACCAGACGACGATGACCCAGAACGACATCGACTCCGGCCGGTTGATCGCCTTCATCGGCGTGGCGCCCATGAAGCCGGCCGAGTTCATCACCTTCCGCATCCAGCTGCTGACGATGGAGGACACCTCCTGAGGAGGAGAGCCCTACTCGGCCATGATCGCCTTCAGGACGTCGACCTTGCTGGCACGCCGGGCGGGGCCGACAGCGGCGAGCACGCCGACGGCAGCGGCGATGACGAGGTAGATCCCCAGCGTCCCGAACGGCACGCGCACCTCCGTGATCCCTTCGGCGAGCAGCGCGCGACTGAGCGCGATGCCGGAGACGGTGCCGAGTGCGATGCCGGTGAGCGCGCCGAGCACGGCCATCAGCACCGACTCACGCCGTACGACCGTCCTCACCTGACGGCGGGTGCCGCCGACGGCGCGTAGGACGCCGAGCTCGCGCGTGCGCTCGACGACGGACAGCACGAGCGTGTTGACGATGCCGAGGATCGCCACCACCACGGCCAGGAGAAGCATCGCCGTGACGATGCCGAGCAGCTGGTTGACCGAGTCCTGGGCCTTCCGGGTGATATCGGCCGGATCGTTGACGGTGACGTTGGGATAGTCCGCGAGTGCCGCCTGGATCGTCTGCTTCGCCTCCCCGGGATCGATGCCGGGCGCGTTGTTCATCAGGATCGCCCCGTCCATCCTCGAGGTCACGTTCGCCGTGAAGTCGGGCATGGTCATCAGGTACGACGCGTTGATCAGGCTGCCGCCACCGAACGTGCCGACCACCTGCATCGTCGTGTCGCCGGTCTCGGGGAAGGTGACGGTCACGGCGTCTCCGACGCCGACGCCGAGCTCGTCGGCTGCGGTGGTGCCGACCAGGATGGTTCCGGGTTCGAGCGCGGCCAGGTCTCCGCTCTCGATGCCCAGGTCGACGACGTTCTCGAGACCGGCCGTGTCCATGGCCGTGACGAGCGAGCTGTGGCCGTCGACCTGCGCCGCGGACTCGCGCAGCTCGACCACGTCGGCGACGTCTTCGCGCTCTCGTAGGAGCGTTGCCACGACCGGGCTGAGCCCGATGCCGGCGCCGGCCGGCTCCAGGATCAGGTCGGAGCGGTTGCCGCCGCTCACGGCGACTGAGACCGACTCCTTCATCGACGTCGCCGTCACGGCGACCGCTGCGACGACCGTCAGCCCGATCGTGAGGGCGAGCGCGGTCGCGGCTGCGCGCCGTGAGTTGCGGGCGATGTTGCGCGCCGCCATCCGCCACCCTCCTCCCCGGCGGCCGCGAGCGGCCAGCGACGCCATCCCGCGAGCGAGGGTCGGGCCCACCACGACCAGTCCGGCGAAGGTGATCACGGTGGCGAACACCGTCGCCCACCGCTGGTTGCCGACGACTGCGCAGGTCACGAGCAGCGCGAGACCCACGCCCGTCACGACCCAGCCGACGGTACGACGCACGCTCCGCCCGGCGTGGGTGGCCGGGACCGCTGTCCGCAGCGCCTCCATCGGCGCCACCCGGGTCGAAGCCCAAGCAGGCGCCACCGCGGCAACCATGGTCACACCGATCCCGACGGCGAGCCCGACCACGATGGTCCGGGTCTCCAGTGCCGGCGACGTGCTGGGGATCTCGATGCCCACAGCGTCGAGCACCTCGCGGATGCCGATGGCCAGGGCCATACCCACCAGCACGCCGACCGCGCCCGAGACGACCCCGATCACTCCGGCTTCGGCCAGTACTCCTCCGAGCACCTGCCGCCGGGTCGCGCCCACCGCTCGCAGCAGCGCCACCTCACGGCGCCGTTGCGCCACGAGCACGTTGAACGTGTTCCAGATGACGAAGGAGCCGACCACGACCGAGACCCCGGCGAACACGAGCAGGACGGTGGTGAAGATCCCGAGCGAGTCACGTACCGCCTCCGTGCCGTCCGACGCGACCTGCTCGCCGGTCAGCGCCTCGGCGCCCTCCGGGAGGACGCGCGCGATGCGGTCCTGCAGCTCGCGCGCGCTCACGCCGTCGGCCGACCTGATGTCGACCTCGTCGACGACACCGACCTTGCCCAGCACCCGCTGGGCCGTCGGCAGGTCGAAGCCGGCCATCGTCGCCCCGAGCAGACTGTCGGTCTCTCCGAAGCCGATGATGCCCACGAGCGTGAAGCTCCGCCTGCCGTCCTGCAGCACCACGTCCACCGGATCGCCGACCTGGAAGCCTGCCTTGGCCGCGGTGCGCGCGTCGATGGCCACCTCCCGAGCGCCGGACGGGAGTCGCCCGTCGCGCACGGACATGTCCCCGGCCAGCCGTGCGTCCTCGAGGAGGCTGGTGCCGAACGTCGGCGCGCCTGCCGGTTGGATCGGGGCACCCTCCTTGTCCAGCAGCAGTGCGAAGCCGAACACCGAGCCCTCGGCGACCTCGACGCCCTCGACATCGCGGAGCGTCGTCACGATCTCGTCGTCGAGCGGTCGGACCTGCCCGCCCGTGGTCGCGATGTCGGCTTCGTAGGCGGCTTCTGACCTGACGACGACGTCGGTGCCGGATGAGAGGCCGGTGTACAGCTCGTCGAAGGCCTTCACCATGGTGTCGGACAGCACGAAGGTGCCCGACACGAACGCGACCCCGACGGTGACGGCCGCGACGGTGAGGGCGAGGCGCAGCT
>NZ_DASUTK010000220.1:0-2716 GCF_036374615.1 Nocardioides sp. | reverse complement strand
GTGCCGGTGCCGACCACGCCGACCCGGTTGATGTCGTGGCGCAGCCGAGGGGCGTCGTCGGCTGAGGGGGTGTGGGGGTCCGGCACGATCACGGGGCTGTCCGGCGCCTCGTAGGTGTAGAAGCCGCGGCCGGACTTGCGTCCCAGCAGCCCGGCCGTCACGTATTGCTTGAGGATCGGTGCCGGGGCGTGCAGCCGGTCGCGGCCCTGCTTGTACATCGTGTCGAGGATCTCGTAGGCGGTGTCGAGCCCGATCAGGTCGAGCAGCGCCAACGGACCCATCGGGTAGCCGCACCCGAACCGCATCGCGGCGTCGATGTCCTCCCGCGAGGCGTACTTCGCCTCGTACATCGACACCGCGTGGTTGAGGTAGCCGAAGAGCAAGGTGTTGGCGATGAAGCCGGCCTTGTCGCCGCAGATCACCGGGCTCTTGCCGAGTCGGCCGAGCAGCGCCTCGACGTCGTGGAGCACCTCCTCCTCGGTGACGACGGTGCGGATGATCTCGACCAGGTTCTGGACCGGCGCCGGGTTGAAGAAGTGCACGCCGATGACCCGGCCGGGGAGCCGGTTGGCGGTCGAGATCTCGGTGACGCTCAGCGAGGACGTGTTGGTCGCGAGGATGCACTCGTCGGAGACGATGCCGTCGAGCTCGTGGAAGATCGACTTCTTGACGTCCAGGGACTCGACCACGGCCTCGACGACGAGGGCGGCCTCGGCGAGGTCTTTGAGCTCGGTGGTGAACGTGATCCGACCGACCAGCTCGGCCTGCTGGGCCTCGGTCAGCTTGCCGCGCTTCACAGCCCGGTCCGTGGAGTGCTGGAGGTGCTGGCGTCCCCGTTCGAGCGACTCCTCGTTCTGCTCGACGCCCGTCACGGGGAAGCCGTTGCGGGCGAAGACCTCCGCGATCCCGGCCCCCATGGTGCCGAGCCCGATCACGCCGACGCTGCTGATCTCACGTGCCATGGCGGGCATCTTCCCACGCGCTCCGCGGACCACGAGTGTGGGTCTGGTCACCGCGCCCCGTCCGTCGGTCTAGCGCGCGCCGGTTCTGGAACACGGCCGGCCACCACTCGACGCCACAGAAACGTCGTTGTGTCACGGCCTGTGACACAACCGTCCCGTCACGACGCCCAGAGCTGGACCACCGCATGCCAGAACCGGCCTGTGGAGAACGGGGCGCGTCGCCGGCTTGCTGCACTACAAAGGGTGGCGTGCCGAAGCTCGTCAACTACGTCGCCCGGTTCGAGTTCCTGCGCGAAGCGGCCTTCACCGTCGTCCACGATGACGGCGTCGCCGCGCTGAGCCGGCACTCGGTCGCCCGAGCGCTCGGCACGTCTGTCAACACGGTCCGCCGCCTGCTGGCCGCCGATGCCGAGCTGGTCGTGCTGGCCGCGGACGAGGTGGCTCGACGCCGCAGCTACGGCCGGTTCGGCCGGTTGCGTGACGGAGACCCCCTCGACCGGGCGCTCCACGTGGTGCGCGCGCTGCTTCCCGACGTCGAGCACCGCGTGGCCGAGGAGCTGGTCTGGCTGCGGCTCGCCCTTCCACGGCCGCGAGGAACCGCCGCAGGCGCCGAGGAGACTCCGTTGCGCGAGCGGTGGCAGATCGCTGAGCACGGCTGGGCGGACACCGATCCGGCGCCCGGTGCCGCCCCGGCAACCATCGGGACCGAGACCGCTGACGAGGCTGGTGACCCCCTCGCCGAGCATGCGCAGCGGCGGCAGGAGGAGGTCGACCACCGGATCGCCGAGGCCTTGGAGCTGCTGGCGATCCCGATGCCGGCGCGCAAGGCCGAGGCCGAGCTGCTCGGTGCCGTCACACTCGGCCTGACCTGGGCCGTGTGCGGTGGCCGGCTGTCTCCCGGGGAAGCCGTGACACATCTCGAGCATCACTTGGTCATGCTGGAGACGCGACATCCCCGGAGCGCCCCCTCAGCGTCGTGACCCGTCCTCGCCAGCTCAGGCCTCGACGAGCGACGCGACCTCGTCCGCACAGCCCCAGCTGAGCGTCACGCCGGCCCCGCCGTGCCCGTAGCAGTGGATCACGTCACCGATCCGCTCGAGCCGGACCTCGGACCGGACCGGCCGCAGCCCGACCCGGTGGGCCACGACCTCGCCGGACGCCAGCGCCGGCACCAGCGCGACCGCCCGTTTCCAGATCCGCTCTGCCGTGGCCGGGTCCGGCGTCCTGCTCCAGTCGTCCTCCTCGAACGTGCCGCCCACAACGACCTGGTCGCCGCGCGGCACGACATAGGTCGGGCCAGACTCGTCCAGCCACCAGCGGTCGACCCGGGCGCCGGCGACCACAAGCACCTGGCCTCGTGCGGGATGCACGTCCGTCTCGTCGACCAGCCGACGCGCACCCAGTCCGGCGCAGTTGACGACGACCCCCTCCGCCGGGCGTGGCAGATCGGCCATGCTGACGCGGGTCACGGTCCCCCCGAGCTCCTCCAGCCGGGCTTGGAGCCAGCGGAGGTAGACCGGCATGTCAGCGACCGGTGCCGTGAACGACCAGGCGTCGACGTACCCCGACGGCGGGGTGACACGAGTGAGGTCGGGCACCGTCGCCGACCACCGGGGATCGGGGAGGCTCTCGCGCAGCACCTCGGTGCCCGAGCGGAGCCGGACGCCGGTGCGCGGCTCGGCGGCCAGATCCACCAGCGTGTCGTACGTCGACGCGCTCCACGCGTGCACGCGTTGCCGCGGGTGCGCCTCGTA
>NZ_DASUTK010000219.1:0-43408 GCF_036374615.1 Nocardioides sp. | reverse complement strand
CAGCACAGGGCGCGGGCGAGCGAGTCGTCGAGCCTCCCGAGGCTCTCGACCGCCGTGGAGAGGGAGCGCTCGTCGAGCCGGATCTTGGCGTAGGTGAGGTCGTCGTCGTTCAGGAGCAGCAGGTCGGGCTGCGCGACGCCCACGAGCTCGGGGACCTCGGTCAGCTCGCCGTGCACGTCGATCTCGAGCCGGTCGCGACGCACCAGCGCGGCCTCGCCCTTGTCGCCGACGACGGCATCGTAGAGGCCGATCCCGATCCGGTGTCGACGCAGCGTCGGCCACTCCGGATGGGCGGTCTGCTGCACGGCGAACGACGTGTAGCTCCCGTCATCGGCGAGCTCGAACGTCGGCGCCAGCGTGTTGACGCCGGCGGTCTGCAGCCACTCCTTGGCCCAGGAGTCCAGCTCCCGACCCGACGCCTTCTCCAGCGCGGACAGCAGGTCGACGAACTCCGTGTTGGAGAAGGCGAAGTCGTGGAAGTACTGGCGCAGACCGGCCAGGAACGGCTCGAGGCCGACCCAGGCGACCAGCTGCTTGAGCACCGATGCGCCCTTGGCGTAGGTGATCATGTCGAAGTTGACCTCGACCGCGTGCAGGTCGACGTTGTCGGCGGCGATCGGGTGCGTGCTCGGCAGCTGGTCCTGCCGGTAGCCGGTCTGCTTGCGAGCGTTGGTGAACCCGGTCCACGCGTCAGTGAACTCGGTCGCCTCGACCTCCGCGTGGTAGCAGGCCCACTCCGCGAACGACTCGTTGAGCCACAGGTCGTCCCACCACTTCATGGTCACGAGGTCCCCGAACCACATGTGAGCCATCTCGTGCAGGATCACCGAGCTTCGGAACTCGTAGAACGCGCGGTCCTGCCGGCTGCGGGGCAGGTACTCGTCACGCAGGGTCACGCATCCCGCGTTCTCCATCGCGCCCATGTTGTACTCCGGCACGTACAGCTGGTCGTACTTGTGGAACGGATAGGGGTAGCCGAACTCCCGCTCGAAGAACTCGAAGCCTTGGCGGGTCGTCGTCACGAGCTCCTCGACGTCGAGGTGCTCGACGAGTGACTGACGGCAGTAGTGGCCGAGCGGGATCGGGCCGTGTGCGCCCTCGTAGGTGTGGTGCACCGCGTGGTACTCGCCGGCCACGATCGCGGTGATGTACGTCGACATCCGCTCGGTCTGCGGGAACGCCCACACGGCACGACCGTCCCCGAGCAGCTTCGGCTCCGGCGTCGGCGCGTTCGAGACCACCTTCCAGTGGTCCGGTGCGGTCACCTGGAACGTGAAGCGGCTCTTGAGGTCGGGCTGCTCGAAGGTCGCGTAGACCCGGCGCGCGTCGGGGACCTCGAACTGGGTGTACGTGTAGACGCGGTCGTCGACCGGGTCCACGAAGCGGTGCAACCCCTCCCCGCTGTGGCTGTAGGTGCAGTCGGCCACCACGACCAGCTCGTTCTCCGCGGCGAGGTCCGTGAGCTGGATCCGGCTGTCGGCGTACACCGCCGCCGGGTCCAGCGAGGAGCCGTTGAGGGTGATCGAGCGGACTTCTGCGTCGACCAGGTCCACGAACGTGCCGCTGCCCGGCTCGCGGCAGGTGAAGCGGATCGTGGTCGTCGAGGCGAACGTGGTCTCACTGGTGGTGAGGTCGAGGTCAACGGCGTAGGAGGTGACGTCGAGCAGCGCCGATCGCTGGGCGGCCTCGTCCCTCGTGAGGTTGGTTCCCGGCATGACGCGCATCCTCTCACCGGCGGCCGGTCGCGCTGGAATCCGGGCTGGATCGGGGCACGAGGGACCGGTGGGACGTTTGAGAATTTTGGTGAACGTGTGGCGCGCCTGCTTGACATCGGGTTCACTTACCTCCCGTGACCCCCGCCACCCCCCGGTCTCTGCTGCGCGCCTTCGGGGTGGCGGCTGCCCTGTCGCTGCTGGCGGGTCTGCTCGTGGTCGCGAGCCCGGCGGTGGCCACGTCGCGCTACCTGTGCACCGGCTATGTCGCCTGCAAGCAGGCGGGCTACCCGCACTTCCGCTACAAGGCGGCCGGTAGCCAGATGTGGTGGCGGATGTACAGCGGTCACAACTGCACGAACTACGTCGCGTACCGGCTCGTGAAGGGCGGCATGTCCCCCGAGCGGCCGTGGAGCAGCACCGGCATGGCCTACAACTGGGGACGCGCCAACCGGTCGATCACCGACACCACGCCGATGGTGGGCGCCGTCGCCTGGTGGGACTCCGGTGACGGGGTCGGCAGCAGCGGCCACGTGGCGTACGTGCAGCAGGTGCTGTCGAACCGGAAGATCGTCATCTCCGAGGACAGCTGGAGCGGTGACTTCCACTGGCGGGTGATCCGCAAGCGTGGTGGCGGTTGGCCGACCGGCTTCATCCACTTCAACGACCGAGCGGTCCGTGCCGTCGTGCAACCGACGGTGACCGGGAGCCCGGCCGTGGGTCAGGCGCTGACGCTCGATCCGGGCCGTTGGAAGCCGAGCCCGACGCTGGAGGTGCAGTGGCGCAGCGGGAACCGGCCCATCCCCGGGGCAACCGGACTGACCTTCACGCCGACTCCCGAGCAGCTGTGGACCCGGCTCTCCGTGCGGGTCGCGGCGGCTGCGCGCGGCTACCGGCCGGCCAAGGCGATCACCGAGCAGACCGTACGCGTGGCGCGCGGCACTATGACGGCGACGTCGATGCCCTCCCTGTCCGGCACCGCCCGCGTTGGTGAGCAGCTCACTGTCTCCGGTGGCTCCGCCTCCCCCACAGCGGATTCCAGCCTGGTCCGCTGGTATGCCGACGGCCAGCGGCTCGCGGGTGCGACGGGCGAGCGGCTGGCGCTCACACCGGCCCTCAGGGGCCGCGAGATCTCGGCCGTCGTGGTGCTCCGCCGCGATGCCTACAGGAACCTGCGGCTGGGCACGGAGAAAACGGCCGCGGTCGCCCCGGGCCGGATGGAGATCACCGAGCCGTTCACGCTGACCGGTCGGACCAGGTACGGGCGGCTGCTCACCGTCGCGCCCGGTGCGGTCACGCCGGCCGACGCGACCGTGCGCTACACCTGGCTGCGTGACGGCTCCCCGATCACGGGGGCCGACGGCACGTCGTACCGGCTGGGTGCCGCGGACGTGGGTCACGAGGTCTCGGTGCGGTTGGTGCTGCGCCGCGACGGCTACCGCGGCGCGTCCGTGGTGCTCCCGGCCACAGGCACCGTCACGACCCGGCCGAAGCTGAACGTGGAGGCGCTCGGCGGGGTCCGGCGGGCGATCGTGAAGCTCCGGGTCACAGCGCCCGGCGTCGAGCATCCGGCGGGTCGCGTGACGGTGACGGTGGCCGGCCAGGAGATCACGGGCACGGTGAACGACGGCCGACTGCGGCTGGTCGTGCGTGGGATCGAGCCAGGCCGGTACCGGGTCCGCGTCTCCTACCTCGGCACCAAGAACATCGAGCCGGCGAGCCTGGTCACGGACCGCGTGCGGGTCCGCCGCCGCTGAGGTTGGGGCAATCATGTTGAATGGTCAACATGTCTACGCCCCCCAAGACTGCTGACTTCTGGTTCGACCCTGCCTGCCCCTTCGCCTGGATCACCTCACGCTGGATCCTCGAGGTCGAGCAGGTGCGCGACATCTCGGTGACCTGGCACATCATGAGCCTGGCGTACCTCAACGAGGACAAGGACGACATCTCCGAGGAGTACCGCGAGCGGCTGAGCACCGCATGGCAGCCGGTGCGGGTCTGCATGGCCGTCGAGCAGCACCATGGCAAGGAGGCCTTGTTCCGGCTGTACACGGCGCTCGGCACCCGCCGGTTCCCGGGCGGTGAGGACTACACCCGCGAGACCATCGAGGCGGCACTGACCGACGCCGGCCTGTCGCCCGAGCTCGCGGACGCGATGGACGACGACGCGTACGACGACGCCATCAAGAAGTCACACCACCAGGGCATGGACCAGGTCGGGTACGACGTCGGCACGCCCACGATCTCCTTCGAGGGCGCTGCCTTCTTCGGTCCGGTGCTGAGCGCTATCCCGCGCGGCGAGCAGGCCGGCCAGCTGTGGGACGGCTGCATCGCGCTGGCGACGGTGCCCTACTTCTCCGAGCTGAAGCGCTCGCGGAACCGGGACCTCGACTTCAGCTAGGGAGCCGGGCCGCGATCGGGTCACGATCCGCTGCTGACCACGGCACCGGCGGTGCTCGCGGTGACGGCGGCCATGACCGCCGCCTGGGACGCCTGCACGCTGGCCCGGGCGGCCTCGCTGGCCCACTGGCCCTCGCCCAGCTCCTTGGCCCGCTTCTTGATCGTGCGAGCCGGGACGGCGCCGCGGTCGACCACCGTGTGCGCCCGGTCGACCGCGGCGAGCAGCGCCGCCAGCGTGGCGGTGCGCGGGTCGGCTTCGCGCCCCTCGACCAGCGCCGCCTGGAGCCGCTGCCGGACCTCCGCCTCGTGGCGGGCGTCGGCCGCGGGCCACGTGGTCCGCGGGAACAGGCCCAGCACCTTCGTCGTACGCCGCTCGACGAGGCCGCGGTCGACTAGCTGGTCGAGCAACGGCTGCCGGGCGCTCTTGCCGAGCCTGTCGACCAGCTGTTGGGCAGACCGGGGCTTCTCAGCCACGACCGCCAGGGCATCGGCGAGCAACGGGTCACCGGGCGTTCCGCCCTGGCCGGTGACGCGTGCCCTCGCGGTCTTCAGGATCCGGGTGTGCTCGACCTCCACCTGGCCTCCGAGGGAGAGCTCGACCAGGAGGGCGCCGCCCAGGAGGGGTCGCTCGTAGGACGACGACAACGTGCCCTTCTCGTCGTCGAGCAGGAGCAGCAGCAGATCCTCGGCGATCAGGGTCTCCATGCCTCCACGGTACGGTCGCGGGGTCGACACTGTGGTTGATGTGACGCATGATGCTGGAGTCATGCCCCCCTCCCCGGTTGGACGACGCCGCGCCACTGCCGCCGCCGCAGTGGCGCTGACGCTCCCTCTCCTGACAGCCGCGACGGGCACCACGACGGCGACCGGTGCGGCCTCGGCGGCTCCCGAACGCGTCGTGCGGCTCGCCGGTGACCCGGGCACGTCGGTCCGGGCCGCGGAGGCGCCGCTCGCTCGAGGCGTCACGCAGCTGAGCACCTCGCAGTACTCCCAGGTCGCCGCCACCTGGCGGGGATCGGCTCCCCGGATCAGCATCCGCTCCGCGCCGGACCGGCCATGGCAGCCGTTGCGACCACTCACCGACGGGCCCGACCGCGGCTCGGCCGAGGGTGCACCCGGAGTCGCCGGTACCGACCTGCTCTGGACCGGACCACGCACGGGGATCGAGGTGAGGGTCCGTGGCACCGGCTTCCGTGACGTGGAGCTGGTCCTGATCGACCCGGGAGTCCTGCCTGGGGACGCCAGTGTGGACCCGGCGCCCACACCTCGGACGACCGCTGCCGAGCCCGACTCCGCGCCGGAGCCAGTTCTTCTCACCCGCAAGGACTGGGGCGCGAACAACAAGTGGCGAAACGGCGAGCCGGTCTACCTGAAGGGCCTCAAGCAGGTGCACGTCCACCACACGGCGACCAGCAACCGCTACTCACGTGCGGACGTGCCCGGCATCATCCGCGGCATGTACCGCTACCACACCAAGACCCTGGGGTGGTTCGACATCGGCTACAACTTCCTGGTCGACCGGTTCGGTCGGGCCTGGGTCGGTCGCTCGGGAGGGCCCCGACGCCTGGTCCGCGGTGCACACACCCTCGGGTTCAACCACGTCTCGGTCGGCATCGCGATGATCGGCAACCTCGACAACCGCAAGCCCTGGGGGGAGGCGGTCAAGAAGCTGCGCCGGCTCGCCGCCTGGAAGCTCGACGCCTACGACCGCAAGGCAACCGGCAAGGTCTGGGTCCGCTCGACCGGCAGCGACAAGTACCGCGACGGCGAGCTGGTCCGGCTGCCCGCGATCGACGGCCACCGCGACACCAACGACACAGCGTGCCCCGGGCAGCGGCTGTACGACCGGCTGCCGGGGATCCGCCGCCACACGCAGGCCAGGATCGAGGCGTTCTCGCCCCCCGAGTGACCACCTCGGGTCCGCGCGGGGCAATCCGGTGTCGGCGGTGCGTGTGCCGCTCCTAGGATTCACCGCATGACCCATGTCCTGTCAGCCGTCGCCTGGCCGTACGCCAACGGCCCGCGCCACATCGGCCACGTGGCCGGTTTCGGCGTACCCTCCGACGTCTTCAGCAGGTACATGCGGATGGCAGGTCACGACGTCCTCATGGTCAGCGGCACCGACGAGCACGGGACCCCGATCCTGGTCACGGCCGACAACCAGGGCGTGACTGCCAGGGAGCTCGCCGACCGCAGCAACGCCGTCATCGTCTCTGACCTGGTCGGCCTCGGGCTGTCCTACGACATGTTCACCCGCACCACCACCGGCAACCACTACTCGGTGGTCCAGCGCATGTTCGAGGCGTGCCAGCGCAACGGCTACATGGTCGAGCAGACCACCCAGGCCGCCATCAGCCCGTCGACCGGCCGCACCCTGCCGGACCGCTACATCGAGGGCACCTGCCCGATCTGCGGCTACCCCGAGGCACGCGGCGACCAGTGCGACAACTGCGGCAACCAGCTCGACCCGACCGACCTGATCGAGCCGCGCTCCAAGATCAACGGCGAGACGCCCCAGTTCGTCGACACCCAGCACTTCTTCCTCGACCTGCCGGCCCTGGCCGAGGCGCTGGGGGAGTGGCTCGACGGCCGCGAGGCGTCGGGCACCTGGCGTCCAAACGTCATCAAGTTCTCCCAGAACATCCTCAAGGAGATCCGGCCGCGTGCGATGACCCGCGACATCGACTGGGGCATCCCGGTCCCCGGCTGGGAGGACCAGCCGACCAAGCGGCTCTACGTCTGGTTCGACGCGGTGATCGGCTACCTGTCCGCCTCGATCGAGTGGGCCCGGCGCCTGGGCGAGCCGGACAAGTGGCGCGAGTGGTGGAACCCAGCGCCCGACGGGGAGGGGACGGCCGAGTCCTTCTACTTCATGGGCAAGGACAACATCGTCTTCCACTCCCAGATCTGGCCGGCCGAGCTGCTCGCTCACAACGGTCAGGGCTCGCGCGGCGGCGAGCCGGGGGAGTACGGCGAGCTCAACCTGCCGACCGAGGTCGTCTCGAGCGAGTTCCTCACGTTCGGGGACTCGCAGTTCTCGACCAGCCGCGGGAACGTCATCTACGTCGGTGACTTCCTGGACCGGTACGGTCCTGACGCGCTGCGCTACTACATCTGCGCCGCCGGCCCCGAGACCTCGGACGCGGCGTTCACCTGGTCGGACTTCGTGACGCGCAACAACTCCGAGCTGGTCGCCGGCTGGGGCAACCTGGTCAACCGCACGGCCACGATGATCGCCAAGAGCTTCGGCGAGATCCCAGCCCGCGGTCCGCTCGACGCGGTCGACGAGGCGGTGCTGGCCGCGGTCAGCAACGGGTTCACCGCGGTGGGCGACCTGATCGAGCGGCACCGGCTCCGTGCAGGGATCGCCGAGGCGATGAAGGTCGTCGGCGAGGTGAACAAGTACCTCACGGTGACCGAGCCCTACAAGATGAAGGACGACGCGCAACGCGACCGGCTGGCCACCGTGCTCCACGTGGCCGCGCAGTGCGTCAGCGACTGCAACACGTTGCTGGCACCGTTCCTCCCGCACGCCGCCAACCGGGTGCACGTGGTGCTCGGCGGGGAGGGCGAGTTCATGCCGATGCCACGGGTCGACGTCGTCGACGAGCTCGAGCCGGACAACGGTGCGGGCCTGACGTCGTACCCCGTCATCACCGGCGACTACGCGCTCACCCCGGTCTGGGCGTCCCGCCCGGTCGTCGCCGGCACCAAGGTCGACAAGCCGACCCCGGTGTTCACCAAGCTCGACCCGAGCGTGGTGGACGACGAGCTGGCGCGGATGGCGTGACACCGGTCTTCGCCACGCCGGAGGAGCTGGCCGGGATCGAGGCCGACCGGCTCGCGGCGCACGCCGAGGCGGCCGAGGAGCACAAGGTCTCCGTCGACCGGGTGGAGGACGTCGACGCCGGCGGCGTGCCCGCCCGCTTCTACCTACCGGACGGGGCGCCGGGCGTGGTGCTGTACCTCCACGGAGGCGGGTTCGCCCTGGGCGACCTGGTGACCCACGACGGGTTCGCGCGGCGCGTGGCCGACCGGACCGGGTGGGCGGTGCTGATGCCCGACTACCGCCGCTCACCGGAGCACGCCTGGCCAGCCGCCGCCGAGGACGCCGCGGCTGCCGCCGACTGGCTGGCGGCTGAGGGTCACGACCGGCTGGTCCTCGTGGGCGACTCCGCCGGATCCACGCTCGCGATCGGTGAGGCGCTGCGTCACCCCGAGCGCTGGGCCGGGCAGGTGCAGGTCTACCCCTTCCTCGACCCCTCGGGCACGTCCTACGACCATGCGCTCAGTGGCGCGGACCTGTCGGTCGACCGGTGCGACATGTTCTGGCGGCTCTACCTGCAGGGTGCCGACGCCAGCGACGATCCCGCCCTGCACGTGCTCGACCGCGGCGACCTGACCGGTCAGCCGCCCACGCTCGTGCAGCTCGCCGAGCTCGACGTGCTCACCCCTACCGGCCGGCGGTACGCCGAGCGGTTGGCCGCGGCCGGCGTACCGGTCGGGGTCGAGGTCTACCCCGGCGTTCAGCACGGGTTCTGGCGACGGACCGACAACGACCAGGCCGGTCCGGCACTCGACGCGGTCGCGTCCTTCCTCGACGACCTGGACTGACTCCCGCCTCAGCTCGGCACGAGCGCTCGCACCGACGGCAGCTGGGCCAGGGCGTTGACCACCACCGAGAACACCAGCAGCGCGATCGCCCACCCCTCGTGGCCGGCCCACCACAGTCCGGCGCACGCGGCGCCGAAGACCGCCAGCTTCACCAGCGGCCGGGTGAGCCGGCCTCCCCACGGAGCCTTCGGGGACGCGAACGCCCACCAGACGGCGATCACCGCCGCGGGCGCGGCGACCGCGCCGGCGAGCCCGGCCGCCGCGTGGCCCGCGACCCCCGCCGCCACCGCGGCCAGCACCTCGTCGACGAACACCAGCGTGAGGACCAGCCAGCCGAACCCGGTCATCCTCAGAACCCGATGGCGGGTGCGGGCGCCAGGTCGCTACGGAACGCGCGCCACAGCTCGCGGATCGCACCCGGCCGCCGCTCGGCCAGGACCCCGGCGTGCTGCTGGGCGAGCAGGTTGATCCCACCGAGGTAGGCCGAGCCGAGGACGGCGACCGGAATCTCGAGGTCGGCCTCGGCGTCCGTGCGGGTGGCCGACCCCTCCCCGCCACGGGTGACGATCCGCCACCGACCCGCCTGCCAGGGGGCGGCTGGGTCTGTCACGTCGACGACCACGTCGCAGTCCTCGGCGTACGAGCGCAGCGGTAACGCGGCGGGCAGGTCGATGATCCGCAGCCAGAGGTTGTCGTGGGTCTGGATGTCGCTGGCGGTCCGCGGGCCGAGCCAGTGCCAGACCGGATCGTCCACACCGATCTGGGGGACGCTGATCGTGCCTATCAGGTCGAAGTCGACCAACCGGCGCAGCAGCGCCAGCCGGGTCGCCGGCGCACCGATCAGCGCGAAGACCTCGAGCTTCCCGGCCGGGCTGCCCTGCTCCCACTTGTGCTCGCGGCGGAACGCCGTGATCCCGACGTCGACGCCGTCGCGCTGCGCGAAGAGGAAGCGCATCGGCTCCTTGTCACGAAGGGAGCTCGGCTGCCGCTGGTGGCGGACGATCCCCGCGTAGTAGGTCAGGTCCCCGACCACCTGGCCGGCGACCTGGGTCGCCACCCGGGTCTCGCACGCGAGTAGCCGCTCCGCGATGCCGTCGTCGGTCACGCTCGCGAACCGGGTCGTGAGGCCCTTGGCCTCGTCGTCGAGGCCAGGTGCTTTCAGCTCGGTGCCGCGACCGAGGGAGATCGAGAACGCCTGCGTAGCAACGCCCCAGCCGTGGCGGCCGTAGATCGCACCCTCGCTCGCGTGCAGCCCGGAGAGCGCGACGCCCTCACGATGGGTCTGCTCGACGTGGTGGCGCAGCATCGCGGTGAGCATGCCCCGTCGCCGGTGGTCGGGATGGACCCCCACCCACGTCAGCCCCGCCATCGGGATCAGCGAGGCCGCGGTGCCCGGCCCGGCTGCCGGCACGGCGAGCTGCATCGGACGCACGCCGTAGATACCCGGGTACGACCCAGGGTCGGCGTCGGGCAGGTCCGCGGCGAACCGCTGGTCGGCGGGGACGCCGATGAGCTCCTCGGACGCCGGCAGGGTCGAGGGCTCGCCGAACCAGACGATGTCGTCTGTCGCGAGGAAGCGCTCGTCGTCGCTGGCGCGGTCGACGCGGATCGGGTACTCGGACATGGCACCAGCGTGCCCTTCCTGGCCCGCCTGGGGCCACCGGGTTTCCGACCATTCCTCGCAGGTCGCCGGCAGTGACGCGTACGACCTCCGGAGAGGACCACTAGGCTCGCCCGCGTGACCGACCAGACCGACCAGCGGGTCCGGGTGCACCTCGGCTCCGACCATGCCGGCCTCGACCTCAAGGACCACCTGCAGGAGTGGCTCAGCGACCACGGCTACGCGGTCGTCGACCACGGCCCCTTCGTCTTCGACCCGCTCGACGACTACCCGTGCTTCTGCCTGCGTGCGGCCGAGGGTGTGGCATCGGACCGGGCCGCCGGTCGGTCGGCCTTCGGCGTCGTCATCGGAGGATCGGGCAACGGCGAGCAGATGTCGGCGAACAAGGTCGAGGGGATCCGGTGCGCGCTCGTGTGGTCGGAGGAGACGGCCCGGCTCGCCCGCGAGCACAACGACGCCAACGTGGTCTCGGTGGGTGGTCGGCTCCACACGCTGGACGAGATGACGCGGTTCGTCGAGGTCTTCCTCGACACCCCGTTCAGCGGCGAGGACCGCCACGTCCGGCGGATCGGTCAGCTCGCGACGTACGAGACCGGTGGCGGCCTGCCGCCGCTCCCGGAGTCCGCGCTCGGCGGACCGAAGCATGCCTGAGGGGCACACCCTCCACCGGCTCGCCACCGACCTCACCGCCGCCTTCGCCGGTCGACAGGTGCGCGTGTCGAGCCCGCAGGGCAGGTTCGCCGCCGACGCGGCGACGCTGGACGGTGCGACCGTCGTCGCGGCCGAGTCCGCCGGAAAGCACCTGTTCGTCGAGCTCGAGGGCGATCGGTACATCCACGTCCACCTCGGCCTGATCGGCAGCTTCGACGTGCGCTCGGGTCCGGCGCCAGCCCCGGTCGGGCAGGTCAGGCTGCGTCTCGCCAACGGCGAGGCGTACGCCGACCTGAGGGGCGCCATCGTCTGCGACCTGGTCGGACCCGAGCGTCGGGCGGAGGTCCTGGGCGCGCTGGGACCCGACCCGTTGCGCCCTGACGCCCAGCCCGACCGCGCCTGGCAGCGGATCCGTCGCAGCACGCGGCCGATCGGTGACCTGCTGCTCGACCAGTCGGTGCTGGCAGGCGTGGGGAACGTCTACCGCGCTGAGGTGCTCTTCCGGCAGCGGATCCACCCGCAGCGGCCCGGGAACACGCTGCGCGTGAGCCAGTGGCGCGCGATCTGGGACGACCTGGTGGTCCTGATGGCCGACGGCGTCCGGCTCGGTCGGATCGACACCGTCCGCCCGGAGCACACGCCCGAGGCGATGGGCCGAGCGGCGCGCGAGGACGACCACGGCGGGGAGGTGTACGTCTACCGGCGTACCGGCCAGCCCTGCCTGGTCTGCGAGCGCCCGGTGCGTACTGAGGTGCTCGCAGGACGCAACAGCTTCTGGTGCGCGCGATGTCAGCCCAGGTTCCGCTCCCGCGCCGTACAGTGACCCGCCATGAGCCCGCAGTCAGGTGGGACGGTGCGCCGCGCCACCTCCGCCTTCCGCAGCAGCCCGGCACGCGAGCAGCGCGTCCTGTGGGCGCTGGTGGTGTTCTCTCTCGTGCTCACGGTGCTGATCTGGACGAGGCCGGACGAAGCGCCGTTCTCCTCGCTGGTCCTCCCGCTGCTGCTGGGCAGCTTGGTCCTCGGCCCCCGGCACCTGCCGTGGTTCGTGGTCTTCGTGCTGGTGCTGGTGGTCTTGGTGCAGATCCCGCACATCTCACAGGGCAGGTCAACGTCGACGGCACGAGTCGTGGCGGTGATCGTGCTGTTCGCCGCTGGACTGATCATCCTGATCATGTCGTTCCGGCGCAGCCGGCTCGGAGTCGCCGGGGCCCAGGGCGAGTCGATGCTGATCGACCTGCGCGACCGGATCCTGAGCCAGAGCTACATCCCGGACCTGCCCCACGGGTTCCACGCCGAGAGCGCGCTGCGATCGGCGGGCGGCACCCCGTTCGCCGGCGACTTCATCGTCGCCGCGCGGCCACCCGACACCACGCGACTGGAGGTGGCCGTCGTCGACGTGTCCGGCAAGGGTGAGGGCGCCGGCACGCGTGCGCTGCTGCTCGCGGGCGCGATCGGCGGTCTGATCGGTGCCCTCCCGCCGTCGGAGTTCCTGCCGGCCGCCAACGGCTACCTGCTCCGACAGGACTGGGACGAGGGGTTCGCGACCGCCGCCCACGTCTCGCTCGACCTCGAGACCGGCCGGTTCGAGATCCGTAACGCCGGCCATCCGCCGGCCGCGCACCGCGCCGCGGGCTCCGGGCGCTGGCAGCTGCTGTCGGACCCCGGCCCGGCGCTCGGCCTGCTCGACGGCATCGACTTCCCCGTCGTGACCGGCGAGCTACGACCCGGCGACGCCCTGATGGTCTACACCGACGGCATGGTCGAGACCCGCGAGAAGGACATCGCCCTCGGAACCGACCGGATGCTGGGGCAGAGTGACCAGCTGCTGCGCGACTCCTTCGAGGGAGGCGCCGAGCGGTTGATCCGGGCCCTGGGCTCACGCAACGACGACCGGGCGCTGGTGCTGGTCTACCGCACCTGACTCGTCCGCGGCGCGTCGTCGTTTGGGTCGGCCCGACCGCCCTGTGGCACGATGGTCGGCGCCCAAATCGCCACGGCGGAGTGGGCGTGCGGATGTAGCTCAATGGTAGAGCCCCAGTCTTCCAAACTGGCTACGCGGGTTCGATTCCCGTCATCCGCTCCAAGGGGTCGACGAGCCTGCCCGAGGGCGTGCTCCCGGCTCTTTGGCGGGGCGTAGCGTAGTGGCTAGCGCGCCTGCTTTGGGAGCAGGAGATCGCAGGTTCGAGTCCTGTCGCCCCGACCGTCACCCAGCAACTGCACGACCAACCGAAGTCCCAGAGACACCCAAGGAGACAACCTGTGAAGAGCGCCGTCGAGACCTTGAGCCCGACCCGGGCCAAGCTCACCGTCGAGGTGCCCTTCGAGGAGCTCAAGCCGAGCCTCGACGCGGCGTACAAGGCCATCGCCCAGCAGATCAACGTGCCCGGCTTCCGGCGCGGCAAGGTGCCCCCCACCGTCATCGACCGCCAGGTGGGTCGTGGCGCGGTGCTCGACCAGGCTGTGAACGACCTGTTGCCCAAGGCGTACGTCGAGGCGCTGCAGGAGAACTCGCTCGAGCCGCTCGCCCAGCCCGAGATCGAGGTCACCAAGCTCGACGACAACGAGGTGCTCGAGTTCACCGCCGAGGTCGACGTGAAGCCGGAGTTCGAGGTCCCGGACTTCGAGGGTCTGGAGGCGCAGGTCGAGGACGTCGAGATCACGGACGAGGACGTCGAGGAGCAGGTCCAGGCGCTCCGCGAGCGGTTCGCGAGCCTGCTCGACGTCGACCGGCCAGCCGCCGACGGTGACATCGTGGTGCTCGACCTCAAGGCGACCCAGGACGGCGAGCCCGTGGAGGGGGCCGAGGTGACCGACATGAGCTACCAGGTCGGTCGTGGCGGGATGCTCGACGGCCTCGACGAGGCTCTGGCCGGCATGTCAGCCGGCGACGAGAAGGTCTTCTCCTCGCAGCTGGTGGGCGGCGACCTGGTCGGCGCGGACGTCGACGTCGCGGTGTCGGTCTCGAAGGTCCAGCAGCAGGAGCTGCCCGAGTTCGACGACGAGTTCGCCCAGATGGCCAGCGAGTTCGACACGGCCGAGGAGCTGCACGCCGACGTGCGCGAGCGGCTGGGCCGCGGCAAGCGGCTCGAGCAGGCAGCGGCCGCCCGTGATGCGGTCCTGGAGGCGCTGCTGGAGAAGATCGAGGTGCCGCTTCCCGAGACGATGGTCGCCGACGAGCTCAACTCCCGCCGTGCGAGCGTCGAGCAGCAGCTCGTGTACTCAGGGCTGACGATGGAGAAGTACCTCGAGGACGAGGCGCAGACCCTGGAGGAGTTCGAGGCCGACCTCGAGCGCCGGGTGCGCGACGCGATCACCGCCCAGTTCCTGCTCGACGCCGTCGCGAAGCAGCAGGAGCTCGGGGTCGACCAGAACGAGCTCTCCCAGCACCTGGTCCGCCGGGCGCAGCAGTCCGGCCAGGACCCGCAGGAGTTCGCGAACCACATGTTCGAGCACAACCACATCCCGGAGATGGTGCAGGAGATCCTGCGCGGCAAGGCGCTCGCGGCGATCGTGGAGTCCGCGGTCGTGACCGACGCCTCGGGCAACGTGCTGGACCTGAAGAACCTGCAGCCCGACGGCAGCTTCGCCGACCCGGCCGACGCGACGGAGGAGTCCACCGACTCCGAGCAGCCGGCCGAGGAGCCCACCGAGCAGAGTTGAGTCGCGCGTCCGCGGCGGTTGAGTCGCGCGTCCGCGGCGGTTGAGTCGCGCGTCCGCGGCCGTTGAGTCGCGCGTCCGCGGCCGTTGAGTCGCGGCCGCGCGCTCACGAACCACGTGCCACATCTACGCCGTTCGTGTGCCCCACGCGCGCGACTGAAGATTTCGACGTGCCCGTCGCGGCCAGGGGGCGCGCTCGATCTCACCCGCGCTCACGCGCTGCGCTCGTCCCTCGCGCACCGCTGCGCGGTGAAATCCGCTGTGCGCGAACAGGGGTGCCGATCCCGTGGAACCGTCCGACCTTGCGGCTAGTGTCGCAGTCGTGAACCAGAACTCCACCGCCCCGTTCTCCTCGGCGGACTCCCCGCAGGCCAACGGCGCCGGCACCTCGACGTACGGGCTCGACGACCACATCTACCAGCGGCTGCTGCGCGAGCGGATCGTCTTCCTGGGCTCCGAGGTCCGTGAGCAGAACGCGAACGCGATCTGCGCCCAGCTGCTGCTGCTCTCGGCGGAGGACCCCGAGGCCGACATCTTCCTCCACATCAACAGCCCGGGTGGCTCGGTCGACGCCGGCATGGCGATCTACGACACGATGAACTACATCCCGAACGACGTCGCCACGGTCGGCATGGGCCTGGCGGCCTCGATGGGCCAGTTCCTGCTCTGCGCCGGCACGAAGGGGAAGCGATACGCACTGCCCCACGCGCGGATCATGATGCACCAGCCCTCCTCGGGCATGGGCGGGTCCGCCTCCGACATCAAGATCCAGGCCCAGCAGTCGCTCCACATCAAGAACGTGCTGCTCGAGCTGATCGCGCAGCACACCGGCCAGGACCTCGAGCAGGTCGTGACCGACGCCGACCGCGACCGGTGGTTCACCGCCGACCAGGCCCTGGAGTACGGCCTGGTCGACCAGGTCATCACCAGTGCCCGCGAAGCCGCCGACGACGGCCGCCCCGCGCGGCAGAAGGACTGAACGCCATGAGTGACATCCGGCTCGACAGCACGCCCGACCTGAGCCCGTCGATGAACTACTACATCCCCCAGTGGGAGGAGCGCACGTCGTACGGCTTCCGCCGGATCGACCCGTACGCCAAGCTCTTCGAGGACCGGATCATCTACCTCGGGACCCCGATCTCCGACGACGTGGCCAACGCCGTGATCGCGCAGCTGCTGTGCCTGCAGTCGATGAACCCCGACCAGGACATCAGCATCTACATCAACAGTCCGGGCGGGTCGTTCACGGCCCTGACCGCGATCTACGACACGATGCGGTTCATCAAGCCCGACGTGCAGACCGTCTGCATCGGGCAGGCGGCGTCCGCGGCTGCGGTGCTGCTCGCCGCGGGCACGGCCGGCAAGCGCCTCGCACTGCCGAACAGCAGGATCCTGATCCACCAGCCCTACACCGAGGGCACCTTCGGCCAGACCTCCGACATCGAGATCCAGGCCAACGAGATCCTCCGGATGCGCGAGCTGCTGGAGAAGATGATCGCGGAGCACACCGGACGGGGCGTCGAGCAGGTCAGCGCCGACATCGAGCGCGACAAGATCCTGACCGCCGAAGGCGCGGTCGAGTACGGCCTGATCGACGCGGTCCTCGAGTCGCTGAAGACTCCGGCCCTGGCATGACACGACACGAGTTCCTCGTGTCACCCGCACTGCGTGGGTGGCACGGGGTACCGTCGTCTGGCTGCCTCTCGGACGGCAGCACGCACGTGGCGACAGCCGGCGCACCCCGTGGCGCCGGACGAACCGGAGGATGATCGTCTGTGGCACGCATCGGTGACGGTGGCGACCTGCTGAAGTGTTCCTTCTGCGGGAAGAGTCAGAAGCAGGTCAAGAAGCTGATCGCCGGTCCCGGCGTCTACATCTGCGACGAGTGCATCGATCTCTGCAACGAGATCATCGAGGAGGAGCTCAACGAGGGCTCGGACGTCAGCCTCGAGGAGCTGCCCAAGCCCCGAGAGATCTTCGAGTTCCTCAACTCCTACGTGATCGGCCAGGAGCAGGCCAAGAAGTCCCTCGCGGTCGCGGTCTACAACCACTACAAGCGCGTCCAGGCCGGGCTTCAGCCGCTGGTCGGCAAGCACTCGAAGGACGAGTCGGTCGAGGTCGCCAAGTCCAACATCCTCGTGATCGGCCCGACCGGCTGCGGCAAGACCTACCTCGCCCAGACGCTCGCCCGCATGCTCAACGTGCCGTTCGCGATCGCCGACGCGACGGCCCTGACGGAGGCCGGCTACGTCGGCGAGGACGTCGAGAACATCCTCCTCAAGCTGATCCAGGCGGCGGACTACGACGTCAAGAAGGCCGAGACCGGCATCATCTACATCGACGAGATCGACAAGGTCGCCCGCAAGGCGGAGAACCCCTCGATCACCCGTGACGTATCCGGGGAGGGCGTCCAGCAGGCGTTGCTGAAGATCATCGAGGGCACCTCGGCCTCCGTGCCGCCGCAGGGCGGACGCAAGCACCCGCACCAGGAGTTCATCCAGATCGACACGACGAACATCCTGTTCATCGTGGGCGGTGCGTTCGCCGGCCTCGAGCAGATCGTCGAGCAACGGGTCGGCAAGAAGACCCTCGGCTTCACCGCCGAGGTGCGCGGCGCGGCCGAGCGCGACGCCGACGACCTGCTGGCGCTCGTACGCCCGGAGGACCTCACCAAGTTCGGCCTGATCCCCGAGTTCATCGGTCGGCTGCCGCTGATCGCCAGTGTCAACAAGCTCGACCAGGAAGCCCTGGTCCAGATCCTCACCGAGCCCCGCAACGCGCTGGTCAAGCAGTACCAGAAGCTCTTCGAGCTCGACGGTGTCGAGCTCGAGTTCACCGACGACGCGATCCGGGCGATCGCCGACCAGGCGCTCGAGCGGGGAACGGGAGCCCGCGGGCTGCGCGCGATCATCGAAGAGGTGCTTCTCCACGTCATGTACGACGTGCCGTCGCGTGGTGACATCGGCAAGGTCGTCGTCAACGGCGAGGTCGTGACCGACGAGGTGGCGCCGACGCTGATCCCGCGCGAGGCCGAGACGAAGAAGAAGAAGTCCGCCTAGGCGCGTCGGACGTTCTCGTCCACCTCCCTGACTAGTCCAGCCAGGCCTCAGACAGCTCTGGGCATAGTCATTTCGAGTCATTTCGACCCCAGACTCTTGGAGCGCGTCGGGGCGGCCACCAGACTGGGAGCAAGTCTCGGAAAGGGCCCCCACTTCATGCGCATCGACCACCGTCGCCCCCTGGCGGCCTACTTCTTCGTGGCGCTCGCGTGCGCCCTGGTGATGTGGCAGCCGTCGCTCGGCTCGAGCTTGGCCGGGCCGGGGCCGGTGGTGAAGATCCTGACCCAGAGCGCACTGCACCCCGGTGAGGTCGTCAACCGCCTCCTCGCCGGCAACGAAGGCGACACGGTGCCGATCGCGGCTCCGGAAGGGCGGCTGCCGACAGATGTCGGCGACGCCGCCAGCCCCGCGCTCGGCCTCACCGGCGCTTCGACCCCGTCTTCCAGCACGGCCCAGGCGCTGGCGCCAAGCTCCCAGGTCGACGCCGACCTGGTCGAGAGCGGCGGTGGCTCGACCCCCGTGGCCGATGGCGGACCCGACCCCGACGCGAACCCGGGAGCGCCCGGCGTGAGCGATCCGGGCGGCAAGGAGGTTGCGGACCCTGGCGGCTCCGGTCACCCGGGGAAGGGTGCGAAGGGCAAGGCCGCCGGTCACCCGGGGAAGGGTCCGAAGGACAAGGGCGCCGGTCATCCGGGCAAGGGTCCGAAGGACAAGCGTGCCGGTCACCCGGGCAAGGGTCCGAAGGACAAGCGTGCCGGTCACCCGGGGAAGGGGCCAAAGGACAAGCGTGCCGGTCACCCGGGCAAGGGTCCGAAGGACAAGGGCGCGGGTCACCCCGGGAGGGGCCCGATGGGCAGGGCCTGAGTCGACCCTGGGAACCCCTAGTCATTTCGAGTCATTTCGGTGGCTGGCTCTTGGTGGCCGCGGTGGCGCACGCCCACACTGAACGTACTTCTCGGAAGGGATCCCCTGATGCACCGCAGCCACCGACGTCCGCTCGTGGCCTATGGCCTCGTGTCGGCTGCGTGCGCCTTCGTCCTCGCCCAGCCCAGTCTGAGCACGATCGCAGGCGAGCTGCCAGGCGCGCCTGTGGTGAAGGTCTTGAGGGACAGCGGGGCCGACAACGTCCTCGGCTGGGTGTCCGAGGGATTCCCGATCGGCCCGTCGCCGGCCTCCGCGGGGGAGCGGCCGGACGACGAGGTCGGTCAACCTGAGCCGGAAGACGACACGACCCTGGAGGCCGGCGCGATCCCTGAGGGCTTCGTGGACGCCGAGGCTCCGGGTGTCAGTGCTCCGAGCACCGAGGACGGTGACAACGTCCGTCCGGGCGACCAGGACGGTTCGCCCGACGCGGGCCCGGTCGGAGGCGGGGATCCTCAGAACGGCTCCGGCGGCGGAACCGATGACGGCGGACACAACGGACCCGATCCCGATGCGAACGCGGGCAGTGGCAGCGGCAGTGGCCACGGCGGCAACTGGGGCGGCGGCGGCGGATTCCCCAACGACGGCCTCGGCTTCGTGCCGGGCGACGGCGGTCTGTTCGGCCCCCCACGGGACGGCCCGGGCGGCGGCGGGGGCGGTGACGACGATGACGACGGGGACGGTGACGACGACGGCGATGGCGACGACGATGGGGACGGCGATGGGGACGGCGATGGGGACGGCGATGGGGACGGCGATGGGGACGGCGACGGCGACGGCGACGGGGTGAAGGCTCCGCTGCCCCACCAGTTCGGCGACGACCCGGAGAACGGCCACCCCTACGACACCGCCGAGCCGCCCGCCGAGGAGCCGGACCCCGCCGAGGACCCGGACCCCGCCGAGGACCCGGACCCCGCAGAGGTGACGGACCCGGTGGAGGACGCCGAGCCCGCAGCGCCCGAGCCCGCCGACCCCGAGCCGAGCCCGGCCGAGCCGGCCGACTCCGGTGAGACGGAGGCCGGCGGAGACCAGAGCGATGGCGCCGACGACGCTACGAGCGAGGGTGCGAGCGGCGAGGGCGAGGCCGCGGGTGACCAGGCGGGGTCAGCCGCCGACGGGGGCTCCGCCGGCGAGGCACCCGCACCGAACTCCGACAGCGCGGAGGACGACGCCGAGGGCCGGGCCGAGGACGCCGGCGAACGGGACAACCCGGTACGGCGCGACCGGCCGACCACTCGTGAGCGCGCCCGCGACTGAGCGGACCGACGCCAGCTCTTGCACCGGCGGCGTCAGTCCGTCGGCGCCAGCTCCGCCTCGACCCTGATCTCCTCCGCGCCGTCCATGGCGGTGAACACCAGCTCGCCGGAGATCTTGCCCGAGTCGCGCAGGTCGTCGGCCGCCTGCTCGACGAGTGCCACCAGCTCGCCAGGACCGGTGATCTCGACCCGGGCTAGCGGGGCCTTCATGGAGACCTTCGCGTTCGACTTGGCGCCGCGGATCCCGATCAGCGCGGTGGCGACGGCGTCCACCATGGCGGCGGGTGCGGCCGCGGCCGCCCCCAGGTCGGCGCTCACCGGCCACGGAGCCCTGTGGATCGAGCCCTCTCGCCACCAGGACCAGACCTCCTCGGCGACGTAGGGCAGGAAGGGCGCCAGCAGCCGTAGCTGGACCTCCAGCGCGATCGCGAGCGTGGCCCTGGCGGACGTGGTGCGCGGGTCGGCGGCGTCGCCGTACGCGCGCTCCTTGACCAGCTCCAGGTAGTCGTCGCAGAACTCCCAGAAGAACTTCTCGGCGGTCTCGAGCGCGGTCGTGTAGTCGTAAGCCTCGAAGGCATCGGTGGCCTTGTTGACGACGATCTCCAGGCTGCCCAGCAGGGCGCAGTCGATCGGCTCGCTCACCGCAGCGTGGTTGAGCTCGGTCGCGGCCATGCCCAGGACGAACCGGGAGGCGTTGAGGACCTTCATCGCCAGCCGTCGGCCGACCTTCATCTGGGTCTCGTCGAACGGTGAGTCGAGTCCAGGTCGCGCCATGGCGGCCCGCCAGCGCACCGCGTCGGCGCCGTACTTCTCGAGCACGTCCGAAGGGACGACGACGTTGCCCTTCGACTTCGACATCTTCTTGCGGTCGGGGTCGACGATGAACCCGGAGATCATGGCGTGGCGCCAGGGGGCGACCTGGTGCTCGAAGTGGGCCCGGACGGCGCGCGAGAACAGCCAGGTACGGATGATGTCGTGGGCGTGGGTGCACAGGTCCATCGGGAACACCCGCTGCCACAGGTCCTCGTCGGTCTCCCAGCCGCCGGCGACCTGCGGGGTCAGTGACGAGGTCGCCCAGGTGTCCATCACATCGGGATCACCGCTGAAGCCACCGGGCTTGCCGCGCTGGTCCTCGTCGTACCCCTGGGGCGCCACCGTCGACGGGTCGAGGGGGAGGTCCTCCTCGCGGGGCAGCAGTGGGTGGTCGTAGTCGGGCTCGCCCGCCTCGTCGAGCGGGTACCACACCGGGAACGGGATGCCGAAGTAGCGCTGGCGCGAGATCAGCCAGTCGCCGTTGAGGCCGCCGACCCAGTTGTCGTAGCGGTGCCGCATGTGGGAGGGGATCCAGTCGATCTCGCTCCCGCGCTCCAGCAGCTCCTCGCGCAGAGCGGCGTCACGTCCGCCGTTGCGGATGTACCACTGGCGGGTCGCGACGATCTCGAGCGGCTTCTCACCCTTCTCGTAGAAGTTCGCCATCCGCTGGGTCGGCGTCGGCTCCCCCTCGAGGTCACCGGACTCCCTCAGCTTGGCCACCATCGCCTCGCGGGCGGAGAACGCGGTCTTGCCCTGGAGATCCGCGTACGCCGCCGCAGCGACCGCGTCGGAGAGCCACTCCGGCGTCTCGCGCGAAAGCCGGCCGTCGCGGCCGATCAGGGTGCGGACCGGGAGGTCGAGCTCTCGCCACCAGGTGACGTCGGTGAGGTCGCCGAACGTGCAGCACATCGCGACGCCGGCGCCCTTGTCCGGCTCGGCCAGGTGGTGGGCCAGCACCGGGATCTCGACCCCGAAGACGGGGCTGGTGACGGTGGTCCCGAACAGGTCGGCGTACCGCTCGTCGTCAGGGTGCGCGATCAGGGCGACCACGCTCGGGATCAGCTCGGGACGGGTGGTCTCGATCCAGACCGGATCACCGTCCGGGCGGTGGAAGGACACGCGGTAGTAGTGACCGGCGTACTCGCGCGCCTCGAGCTCGGCCTGGGCCACCGCGGTCTGGAACGTCACGTCCCAGAGGGTCGGCGCCTCGGACAGGTAGGCCTCGCCGCGGGCGAAGTTGCGCAGGAACGCCTTCTGGCTGACCAGCTGCGCCTTCGGCCCGATGGTCGTGTAGTGCTCCGTCCAGTCGACCGACAGGCCGACGGTGCGCCACAGCTGCTCGAAGACCTCCTCGTCCTGGACGACCAGCTCCTCGCAGAGCTCGATGAAGTTCGGTCGGCTGATCGGCAGCGGCCGTTTCGGGTCCGGCTTCTCCGGAGGCGTGAAGTCGGGGTCGTAGGGAAGCGAGGGGTCACAACGAACGCCGTAGTAGTTCTGGACGCGGCGCTCGGTCGGGAGGCCGTTGTCGTCCCAGCCCATCGGGTAGAAAACAGACTTCCCACGCATCCGCTGGAAGCGGGCGATCAGGTCGGTGTGCGTGTACGAGAAGACGTGGCCGACGTGCAGCGACCCGCTCACCGTCGGCGGCGGGGTGTCGATGGAGTAGACGTTCTCGCGCGGCTGGCTCCGGTCGAACCGGTAGGTGTCGTCGGCCTTCCACCGCTCGGACCACTTCTGCTCGAGACCCTCGAGGGCAGGCTTGTCGGGTACCACGACGGCACGCGGCTCCGGTGCCTGCGTCGTGGTCACTGCCTGCTCCTGGATGTCGGTCATGACAGGAAAGCCTAGTTGTGGCCCGCGCCCACTCCCGAATCGGTTTCCACGCGACGCGGGCACGACGCGGGCGTGGATGGAAATCGGGTGAGCGTGCGCGGTCGGCGGGCTAGCGTCCCGCCATGGCGGACCTGGAGTTCCACGACGACCCTGCGGCATTCCTCGCCGCCGCCGGCGGCCACCTGGCCGAGGAGCCAGTGGTCAGCACGGTGGTCGCGACCGTCGCCGAGCAAGCACGGGCCGACGACCGTGCCGGGGTGGAGCCGACGGTGCCCTACCGGTGGTGGGTCATCGCCCGTGACGACACGGGAGCGGTCATCGGCGCGGGGATGCGGACGGCGCCCTTCACGCCGTACCCCCTGTTCCTGCTGCCGATGCCGCACGACGCCGCGATCTCGCTCGCACGGCACCTCCACGCGCGCAACGAGCCGGTGACGGGTGTCAATGGGGCGCTGCCGGCCGCCCGCACCTGCGCCGAGCAGCTGGCCCGGCTGACCGGAGGCGACGTCGTGGTCGCGCAGCACACCCGCCTCCACCGGCTCGACACCCTCGTGCCACCTCGTCCGGTCCCCGGCCGCCTCCGGCCCGCACGCCCGGAGGACGTCGGCCTGGCGCTGGCGTGGTTCGAGGCGTTCGCGCGGGACGCCGACGAGCAGGCCGGCCGCCCGGCGGGATCGATGCACGACGTGGCCGAGACCGAGGCGAGCATGCTCCGGCGGATCAAGGCCGGCCGGCTCTGGTTCTGGACGGACGAGGGAGCCGACCCGGTGCACCTCACCGGCGTCAACGAGCCCGCGTTCGGCGCGGCCCGGATCGGTCCGGTGTACACGCCGAAGGAGCACCGTGGCCGTGGGTACGCCGGCGCCACGGTGGCGGCCCTGTCGCAACGCGTGCTCGACGAGGGCGCCGTGCCCTGCCTCTTCACCGACCAGGCCAACCCGGCGTCGAACGCGCTCTACGCCGCGCTCGGCTACCGGCCCGTCGTGGACATGGTGAATCTGCTGGTCAGGTGAGGGGGACCTAGACTCGGGCGTGATGACAGACCTGCCTGCAGCGCGGCTGGCCGAGACCTACGCCGAGGTCGAGGACGCGCTCCTCTCCCGCTGGCCCGAGACCCGGCTCGAGCCGTCGCTCGACCGGATCCGCGCGTTCACCGAGCTGCTCGGCGACCCGCAGCGCGCGTACCCCGTGATCCACCTGACCGGCACGAACGGCAAGACGACGACGTCCCGCATGATCGACACGCTGCTGCGCGCACTGGACCTGCGGACCGGGCGGTTCACCAGCCCGCACGTGGAGAAGATGAGCGAGCGGATCACGATCGACGGGTCCCCCGTGACCGATGAGGAGTTCGTGCGCGCGTTCAACGACGTGGCGCCGTACACCCACCTGGTCGACGCCTCGGCGCTCCACCCGCTCTCGTTCTTCGAGACCATCGTGGGGATGGCGTACGCCGCGTTCGCGGACGCGCCGGTCGACGTCGCTGTGGTCGAGGTCGGGATGGGCGGTGTCTGGGACGCGACGAACGTCGCCGACGGGCAGGTCGCGGCGGTCCTGCCGGTGGCGGTCGACCACGTGAAGTACCTCGGCGACCAACCGACCATGATCGCTCGCGAGAAGGCCGGGATCATCAAGCCGGGTGCCACGGCGGTGATTGCCGAGCAGTCGCTCGAGGTGGCCGAGGTGCTGCTCGGCCACGCGGCCGAGGTCGGGGCCACGGTGGTGCGCGAGGGCCTGGAGTTCGGGGTCGTGTCGCGCGTCCCGGCGGTCGGAGGGCAGGTGGTCACGCTGCAGGGGCTCCACGCGACGTACGACGAGGTGTTCCTGCCGCTCTACGGCGCCCACCAGGCGCAGAACGCCTCGGTGGCGCTGGCCACCGTCGACGCCTTCCTCGGCGACCAGCCCCTCGACGCGGACCTGGTGACGGCGGCGTTCGGCCAGGTCAGCTCGCCCGGCCGGCTCGAAGTGATCCGTCGCAGCCCGACCATCGTGCTCGACGCCGCCCACAACCCGCACGGTGCCGAGGCGACCTCGGCCGCACTGTCCGACTCGTTCGCGTTCGACCCCCTGATCGGGGTCCTCGGCGTGATGTCGGACAAGGACGCGGAAGGCGTGCTGGCGGCGTTCGAGCCCTACCTGGACCACGTCGTCTGCACCCAGAACGCCACGCTGCGCGCGATGCCGGCCGAGGAGCTCGCTGTCGTGGCTCGCGACATCTACGGTGACCAGCGGGTGACCGTGGTGCCGAGGCTGGCCGACGCGATCGACGAGGCGTCGGCCCTGGCCGAGGCCGGGGGAGCGGCCTCGGGGTCGATCGGCTCGGGCGCGGTGCTCGTCACGGGCTCCGTCGTGACCGTCGGCGAGGCCCGCACCATGCTCAAGGGGCGCGGATGAGCGAGAACACGGGGACCCAGGCGCGGTCCCCCCGGCGGGGCATGTGTGCGGCCGTCCTCGCACTCGAGGGGATCGTGCTCGGCCTGACGACGCCGGTCATGGTGACCCTTGCCGACGTACCCCTCGGCACCGCCCTCGCCGTCGGGCTGGGGCTGGCCGCTGCGTGCCTCGTGCTCGCCGGCGCCCTGCGCTCCGAGGCGGCCTACGGCGTCGGCTGGGTGCTGCAGGTCGCCGCGGTGGCCCTCGGGTTCGTCGTACCGGTGATGTTCTTCCTCGGGGCGCTCTTCGGCCTGCTGTGGGGGATCGCCTACTTCCTCGGCCGCAAGATCGAGCGCGAGAGGGCCGCGGCGTACGCCGGCTACGACCCGGACGCGGGCGAGACCTCCTCCGGCACCGCCTGACCCCGCTGCCGCTCGGCCTGCAGGGCCGGCAGGTAGAGGAAGGCGCCGAACACGCTGAACGCGCCGGCCGTGACCATCGCGGTCTGGGTGTTGACGGCGTCCGCGAGCACGCCCAGCAGCGGCGCCGAGATCGAGAACGCAGCGAACCCCACCATCGAGTTCATCGACAGCACGGTCGCCCGGTTGCGCGCGACCGCCTCTCGGTGCAGCAGGCTCAAGTGCATCGGACCGGCGGTGCCGTGCAGTGCGTAGGTGAAGAAGTACGCCGCGATGAGGGCCACCGGACCGGCGACCAGACCCATCACGACCGCACCCAGCCCGTTGAGGATCCGCGACAGGATTGCGGTCCTCGTCACGCCGATCCGTCGGCTCGCCAGTCCGGCCAGCGCCGAGCCGAGGGCGAACACGCCCCAACCGACCGCCGCGACGGGGCCCATCAGCGCACCGGCCTGCTCCTCGCCGCCCACGAGCTCGGCCAGCCGGATCGGCTGGAACGTCTCGAAGACGACCATCCCGGTGGACCAGAAGATCTCCACCAGCACGATCCCACGCAGCACCCGGTTGCTCGCCAGCATGCCGATTCCCTCGCGGATCACGACCGGCGCCTCGCGGACCGACTCGGCAGCACGCCGCGCGCCGGTCGCGTCGACATGCGTCCGCGGCTCGTGCATCACAAACAGCACGATGAGCAGGTGCGCCACGTTCAGGGCCGCCCAGACCAGCAGCGGCAGCAGCAGTGCCGAGCTGCTCGGCAGCGGGTCCCAGGCGATCAGGCCGCCGGAGAGCACTGAACCGACGGCGATGGAGCCGCCGAGCACGGTGCTCTGCGCGGCCAGCGTCTGGTCGACGTCGGCACCGGGCTTGGTCACGTGGACGATGTCGACGTACCACGCCTCGAGCGGGCCTGAGTCGAGCGCCCGGAAGACACCGAACAGGGCACCCGCGATCGCGAAGGTCCAGAAGGAGTCGGCGACGATGACGACCACGCTGGAGACGATGTTCACGACCGCGGACACGATGTAGACCGGCCGGCGACCGAACGCGTCGGCGAAGCCGCTGGTCGGCAGCTCGAGCGCGAACACCACGAAGCCCATGAACGAGAACGCCAGCAGCGCCTGAGAGATGGTGAGTCCTTGCTGAAGCGGCCACAGCGTCATCGCGCCCACCACGAGCCCGACCGGGAACCAGCGGGTGAAGGTCAGGGTGAGGAACGCATTGCGGGCCGCCTTGGGGGAGAGGATCTCGGTCACGACGCACCTCCCGGACGCCGCTCGTCGGCCGGGAGCAGGATGATGTGGACCAGCACGTCGCTCGCATCGGGATCGCCGGCGCCGGCGTGCCGGTACCGCGTGACCACGTCATGGATCTCCTTGCGCAGCGCCGCGGCCTGTGCCGCGGTCACATGGACGCCGTCGTCGCCGTAGCCGAGGGCGTCGCGCCACTCCTGGGGCCAGGCGCGCTCAGCTGCGAACCACCGGTCAGCGCGGGCCTGCATCTCGGAGGCGTAGTGCCGGCCCAGCCAGGACAGTGACGCCTCGGCGTCCTCGTCACCGACGAAGTCGCTCGGCGTCCACTCGTGGCCGCGGCTCGAGGCCTCCCACACCCGGCGCTTCCCGGAGCCGGTTCCGGTGTCGGTGACGAGGCCGACCGCCTCGAGCTTGCGCAGGTGGTAGCTGGTGGCGCCGGTGTTCGTGGTCAGCCGGTCGGCGAGCTCGGTGGCGGTGGCGGCGCCGTTCATGCGGAGCTCGGACAGCAGCCGCGAACGCAGCGGGTGGGCGAGCACCCGCAGCGCGGCGGCGTCGAGGTGGATCACGTCGGTCATGGCGTACACACTAGGTGTGCACACTATCTATGCACAAGTTCTCTGCACAGACTTTCTGGACGCGTCCCGGTGGGTCGGCCCTGCGTGGCCCTCGCTAGGCTCCGCGGCATGGCTCTGGAGCGCACGCTGGTCCTCGTCAAGCCCGACGGCGTACGCCGTGGCCTCGTCGGCGAGGTGGTGCGCCGGATCGAGAGCAAGGGCTACACCCTGGCCACCCTGGAGCTGCGCTCGGCGACGCCCGAGCTGCTGGCCGGACACTACGCCGAGCACGAGGGGAAGCCGTTCTACGACCCGCTGGTCGAGTTCATGCTCTCCGGCCCCGTCGTCGCGATGGTCGTGGAGGGTCAGCGCTGCATCGAGGGCTTCCGAGCGCTCGCCGGCGCCACCGATCCGACCGTGGCGCTTCCGGGGACGATCCGCGGCGATCTCGGGCGCGACTGGGGCCTCGCGGTGCAGCAGAACCTGGTGCACGGGTCGGACTCGCCTGAGTCGGCCGGGCGTGAGATCGGACTCTGGTTCCCCGACCTCTGAGGCGCGAGCCGTCAGCTCTGCAGGTCCGAAGTGGGCCGAGCCGTCAGTTCTGCAGGTCCGAAGTGGGCCGAGCCGTCAGTCGTGCAGGTTGCGATGTGGGCGAGCCGTCAGTTCTGTGGGTTCGTGCCGGCACGAGTGAACGGTACGGGGGTTCTGGACCTGCACGAGTGACGGCTCGGGGGGTTCTGGACCTGCACGGGTGACGGCTCGGGGGGTTCTGGACCTGCACGAGTGACGGCTCGGCGTTCGTCACATCCGCATCAGGAGCACCAGGGGTCTCCGCGTGTCCTGCCGGGTTGAGCCGCCGCGCGAACTTACGCTCCTCGCAGGTGCCTCGGCCCACACCGTCTGGTCGTCGTACCGACCTTCCCCGGTTCAACGAGCGAGCGCGAGGCACTCCGCATGGCGAACAGTTTCATCGGCCGTGACATGGCCGTGGACCTCGGCACCGCCAACACGCTCGTCTACGTCCGCGGCAAGGGCGTGCTGCTCGACGAGCCCAGCGTCCTCGCGCTGAACGACAGCACGGGCGAGATCCTCGCCGTCGGACACGAGGCGAAGCGGATGATCGGGCGCACCCCCGACAACATCACGGCCATCCGCCCGCTCAAGGACGGCGTGATCGCGGACTTCGAGGCGACCGAGCAGATGCTGCGGTTCTTCATCCGGCAGGTCCACCGCCGGCGCTACTTCGCCAAGCCCCGGATGGTGGTGTGCGTGCCAAGCGGCATCACGGCCGTGGAGCAGCGGGCCGTGAAGGAGGCGGGCTACCAAGCGGGCGCCCGCCGGGTCTACATCGTCGAGGAGCCCATGGCCGCCGCGATCGGCGCTGGGCTCCCGGTCCACCAGGCCACCGGGAACATGGTGGTCGACGTCGGCGGAGGCACCACCGAGGTCGCGGTGATCAGCCTCGGCGGCATCGTCACCAGCCTCTCCATCCGTACCGCGGGTGACGATCTCGACCAGGCGATCGTCGCGTGGATGAAGAAGGAGTACTCCCTCATGCTCGGCGACCGGACTGCCGAGGAGGTCAAGATGACGCTCGGCTCGGCCTTCCCGTTGCCCGACGAGCCGGAGGCGGAGATCCGCGGTCGCGACATGGTGTCGGGGCTGCCCCGAAACGTGGTGGTGTCGAGCGCGGAGATCCGGCAGGCGCTGGAGGAACCGCTGCATGCCATCGTCGACGCGGTGCGCGCCACGCTCGACCAGACGCCCCCCGAGCTGGCCGGCGACATCATGGACCGGGGGATCGTGCTGACCGGCGGCGGTGCGCTGCTGCGCGGGCTCGACGAGCGGCTGCGGCACGAGACCGGGATGCCGGTCCACCTCGCCGAGGACCCGCTGGTGAGCGTCGCGCTCGGTGCCGGCAAGTGCGTCGAGGAGTTCGAGGCGTTGCAGCAGGTCCTGGTCTCCGAGCCCCGGAGGTACTGATGCGTTTCGACGGGGGGCTCAACCGCTACCGCGAGCGTCGCTGGCGCAGCCACCAGGACCTCGACGAGCCAGGGCGCCCGTCGCGGGCGCTGCTCGTCGCACTCGTCCTCGCGAGCATCTCGCTGATCACCCTCGACCACCAGGGCGGCGCCGACTCGCCGGTCGAGCCCGTGCGGAGCGCCGCCGGCGAGGTGTTCGGGCCGCTCGAGTCCGGCACAGCCGCGGTGATCCGGCCGATCGCGGCGATCCCAGGCTGGTTCCGCTCGCACGACTCGCTGCGCGCCGAGCTGAGTGCGCTGGAGGCCGCGAACGCCGAGCTCCGATCCGAGGTCGCGACCTCCGGCTACGACCGCAACCGGTTGGCGGAGTACGACGGCCTCACCGTGGCCGCCGAGAACCTGGGCTTCGCGCTCGTGCCGGCTCGGGTGGTGGCGGTCGGACCGTCGCAGGCCTTCAGCCGCACCGTCACGATCGACGCCGGCTCCGACGCGGGCATACGACCGGACCAGACCGTGCTCAACAACGACGGGCTCGTCGGCCGCGTGCTCCGCACCACCCGCACCACAGCGACCGTGCTCCTCATCATCGACACCGGGTCGACCGTCGGGGGCCGGGTCGGCAGCTCGATGAAGATGGGCTTCCTCGAGGGGCGCGGCGATGTCGGCGACAGCGGGCTGCTGGACCTCGAGCTGGTCGATCGCGCCGAGGTGCCCGCCAAGCACGACGTGGTCGTCACCTGGGGGAGTGACGGCGGGGCGCCGTACGTCTCCGGGGTGCCGGTCGGTCGCGTCGCGACGGTGTTCTCGAGCATCCGGGAGATGTCCCAGCGCGCCGTCATCGAGCCGTTCGTCGACTTCGGCGCTCTCGACCTGGTGGGCGTGGTCGTACCGTCCGGCACCCGCAGCGACCGAGCCGTGATCGAGGCGGACGGGAGCCTGCGATGACTCTCGCCCGCACTCTCACCGCGGTCGCGGCGATCGTGGTCGCCCTGGTCCTGCAGGTCACCGTCTTCCCGCACGTGGCCTGGCAGGGCATCGTCCCGAACTTGGTGCTGCTCGTCGTGGTGGCCGCGGCCCTCACACGAGGTCCCGAGTTCGCGGCGGTCCTGGGTTTCGTGGGCGGCGTCGCGCTCGATCTCGCACCACCCGCCGACCACGTGGCCGGCCGCTGGGCGCTCGCACTCGTGCTGGTCGGCTACCTGGCCGGCCGGCTGCGGCAGACCCAGAAGCCCACCACCACGACGGTCGTACTCACCGTCGCCGGTGCGTCCTTCGTCGGCTCCTCGGTGTTCGCCCTCACCGGCATGCTGCTCGACGACCCCGGCACCGATGTCGGGGGACTGCTGACGGTGGTGCTGGTGGCGGTCGTGTGGGACGTCCTGCTCACGCCGTTCGTGCTTCCGCCGCTGCTCGGGTTGTTCCGGAAGCTCGAGCCCGAGCAACGGGTTCTTGCCTGATGGCCGGTGTCGAGGGTCGCAGCCGGCTGCGGCTGGTCGTGATCCAGGCCCTGGTCTTCTCGCTCTTCGCCACGCTTTTCGTCCGGCTGTACTACCTCCAGGTCGTCAGCGGCGACGAGTACCACGCTCAGGCGGCCGACCAGTCGGTCCGCGAGATCGTGGTCCAGCCGCAGCGCGGCCTGGTCGTCGACGCCCAGGGCCGACCCCTGGTCGCCAACCGCGCGTCGTGGGTCGTCTCGATCGACCGCACCATGCTCGACAAGCTCACCGTCCGCCAGCAGCGGGTGCTGCTCGACCGCGTGGGCGGGGCCACCGGCCAGCCGCGCGGCCGGATCCAGCGGCAGCTCGTCACCTGCGGCGACGACGGCAGTGTTCCCGGCGTGTGCTGGAACGGCTCGCCGTACCAGCCGGTGCCGATCGCCCAAGACGTCCCGCAGCGGACCGCGCTGCGGATCCTCGAGCAGCCCGAGGACTACCCCGGCGTGATCGCGGAGCAGCAGAGCGTCCGCGCATACCCGCGCCCCTACGGCATCAATCTCGCGCACGTGCTCGGCTACCTCAGCCCGATCACCGAGGACGAGTACGACCGCGCCCGCGCGGACGGCGACCGCTCGGTGAACGGTGCCTCGGCAGTGGGCCGAGCCGGTGTCGAGAAGCAGTACGACGAGTGGCTGCGCGGCATGCCCGGCTACCGCCGGGTCGCCGTCGACTCCATGGGCCGGGTGCTCGGCGAGGAGGACGAGATCGCCGGCCAGCCAGGCGACACGCTCGTCACCTCGATCGACGCGAAGGTCCAGGGCGTCGTCGAGAAGCAGCTCGCGGCGACGATCCGCACCGCACGGCAGACCCGCGACGAGGTGACCGGCCGCAACTACGAGGCCGACGCCGGTGCCGTGGTCGTGATGGAGGTCGACACCGGTCGGATCGTGGCGATGGCCAGCCAGCCGACGTACGACCCCGAGGTCTGGGTCGGCGGCATCAGCAAGAAGCAGCTCGCCCGGCTGTACTCCGAGGCGGCGGGCACGCCACTGCTCGGTCGCGCCACGCAGGGGCAGTTCGCCCCGGGGTCGACCTGGAAGCCGTTCATGACCGCGGGCGCGATGACGCACGGGTTCGGTCCCGAGACCCGCCTCGAGTGCTCGTCCGGGTTCCAGGTCGGCAACCGGGTGTTCAAGAACTACGAGTCCGGCGCGTACGGGTCGATCGGGTTCGACCGCGCGCTCGAGGTCTCCTGCAACACGTTCTTCTACCGGGTCGGCTACCACTTCTGGCAGAAGCTCGGCTCCGACGTCGACGACGTCACCGCCAAGGACCCGCTGGTCGACGAGGCCATGACCTTCGGCTTCGGCGGCGAGACCGGCGTCGACCTGCCCGGCGAGGCCTCGGGTCGGATCGCCGACCGGAGGTGGAAGCGGCAGTACTGGAAGCAGATGAAGGACTACTACTGCGGCATCGCCTCGAAGCCGCAGGACGCCGACACCAGCGACTTCGTCTACAAGTTTTCCCGCGAGTTCTGCATCGAGGGTTACGCCTACCGGGCCGGCGACGCGGTGAACTTCGCGATCGGTCAGGGCGACACGATCGTCACCCCGCTGCAGCTCGCGCGGGCCTACGCCGCGCTGGCGAACGGCGGCACGTTGTACGCGCCGAGGATCGCGAAGGCGATCGTGAGCCCGGACGGGACGGTGCTCAAGCGCATCCGGCCCCGGAAGGTCCGCGACGTGGGACTGCCCACATCGGTCGTCAACTACATCGACAACGCGCTCAAGGGCGTGAGCCTGCGCGGCACGATGAGCTGGCGGCTGCTGGACTTCCCGCTCGAGCAGGTCCAGATCCGCGCCAAGACCGGCTCCGCGGAGGTCTACGGCAAGCAGTCGACGTCGTGGGTGGCGTCGTACACCGACGACTACGCGGTCGTCATGATGGTCAGCCAGGGCGGAACGGGCTCGGGGACGTCGGGCCCGGCCGTCCGGGCGATCTACGAGGCGCTGTACGGCGTCGACGGAATGACGATCGACGCGGCTCGCGCCGCGATCCCCGGTGTCGTTGCCCCAGACGACCTCCCGTCCTTCCGCCGCGACGGCTCGATCCTCCCGCCGCGGACCAGGCGGTCGCGATGAGCGCGCGCAGCGGCCGACCCGCCCCGCTGCTGCGGGTGCCCGGCCTCGACTGGGTCCTGATGGCGGCCGTCGCCGGACTCCTGGTGCTCGGGACGCTGCTCGTCTGGTCGGCCACCTCCACCCGGATCGACCTGACCGGCGGCGACTCGGGGGCGTACCTCCGCAAGCAGCTGGTCAACATCGCGATCGGCCTGGTGCTGATGGTGATGGTCCTCGCCACCGACCACCGGTGGGTGCGGATCCTGGCGCCGCTGGCCTATCTCGCGTCGGTCGGGGGGCTCGTGATGGTGCTGACCTCGGGATCGACGATCAACGGCTCGCGCTCGTGGATCCAGGTCGCGGGGATGTCGATCCAGCCGGCGGAGCTCGCCAAGCTCGCGGTGGTGATCGGGATGGCGCTGGTCGTGGCCGAGCGGTCCGAGGGGCGACGCGATCGGCCGGTGGGCTGGGTCGACGTGGTGCTCATGCTGCTGATCGCCGGACTGCCTGCGGCGCTGATCCTGCTGCAGCCCGACCTCGGCACGATGCTGGTGCTCGCGGCCACCGTGTTCGGAGTGCTCGCCGCGGCCGGTGCCCCGCGCCGCTGGCTGGCGCTGCTCGGCGGCGCCGGGATCACCGCCGCGGTCGCCGCGGTGGCGGGCGGGATGCTCAAGGACTACCAGGTCGACCGCTTCCTCGCGTTCACCAACCCCGACCTCGATCCGCGCGGGGCCGGCTACAACACCGAGCAGGCGCGGATCGCCGTGGGCAACGGCGGGCTCTTCGGCGAAGGGCTCTTCGGTGGGTCCCAGACGCGGTCGGGGTTCGTCCCCGAGCAGCACACCGACTTCGTGTTCACGGTCGCGGGGGAGGAGCTCGGGCTCCTCGGCTCCGGGCTGCTCATAGCGCTGCTCGCGGTCGTGGTCTGGCGGGCGCTCGTGATTGCGGGTCGCGCCGAGGACGCCTTCGGCCGGATCGCCGCCGCCGGCATCGCGTGCTGGCTGGGCTTCCAAGCGTTCCAGAACATCGGGATGTGCCTCGGCATCATGCCGGTCACCGGCGTACCGCTGCCGTTGGTGTCGTACGGCGGCAGCTCGATGTTCGCCACGCTGCTCGCGGTCGGGCTGTTGCAGAACATCCACCTGCGCTCCTCGGTCAGCCCGGCTGCCCGTTACCCGGTCCCGAGCCGGGTCCTCGTCCGCCGCTGACCCGATCGAGGCGGTGCCGGCCCAGAGGGTGGCTCACGCCACGAGCACCTGGCGCAGGCGCGCGGCGAAGGCCTCCGGGCCTTCGGCGAATCCGACGTGACCACCCGGGAAGGTGGTCGGCTGGATGCCGAGGTCGGCGGCCAGCGCCCGCGACGTGCGGTCGCAGAGCTCGTCCGTCGACTCCTCGCCGATCGCGATGATCAATCTCGTCTCGGTAGCCCTCAGAGCAGCGAGGTCGGGCATCCAGAACGTGGTCGCTCGCTCCATCCTGGCGAAGGAGAAGCGTTCGTCGGCTGCTGCCTGGCCCTCGATCGGTCCGCCGAACATCGCTTCGAACGTCTCGTCCGGAAGCCGGATGTTGGCCGTCGCCATGAACTTCTCCCACGCGCGCCGACGGTCACCGGCCAGATAGGTCTCGATCATGTCGTCGGTCTGGCGCCGCAGCTCGGCGCTGTCGTCGAGCAGTCCGGCCAGGGGCGGCTCGTGGGCGATCACGGTGTCGGCGAGCTCGGGGTGCGCCTGGATGAGCGCCAGCCCACTGACCGCGCCACCGCTCGAGCCGAACACGGTCGCCCGGCCCACGTCGATGTGACGCAACAGGGCGGCGAGATCGTCGGCCCGCATCTCCGGGGTGACGTCTCGGTTGCCGTCCCTGACGGTGCTGCGACTGATTCCCCGAGGATCGCTGGTGAGCACTGTGTGATCGGCGGCGAGCAACTCGGCCAGGGGGGTGAAGGAGGCGGCGTCCATGGGGGCTGCGTGCAGCGCGATGAGCGGCCCCTGGCCGCGCAGCTCGTAGTAGAGGTCGGCGCCCTCGACGCTGAGGATGGAGGTCGCGGGTCGGGTCGTGGTGTTCAAGGGTGACTCCTGACTTTTTCTGGACTGTTCAGTCCAATATAAGCATTCTGGACGCAAACGTCTAGAATGATTCGGAAGTCGAGCCGGAGGAGATCCGTGAAGCACGCTGAGAAACGGCCGGATCGAAGCAGTCCGGTCGTGGGCGCGCCGGCGGCGGCCCCGCCCGGCCGTCGACGCGGCCGTGGTCCGTCGCTACGCAAGCGGCAGGCGATCCTCGGCGCCGCTCGGGAGCTCTTCTTCCAGCACGGGTACGAAGGCACCAGCATGGACGACGTCGCGGCCCGGGCGGGCGTGTCGAAACAGACCGTCTACTCCCATTTCGTCGACAAGTCACGCTTGTTCAGCGCGCTCGTGACGGCTGACATCGCCGGCAGTGAGACGTCGGCGCACCCGTTGATCGAGGCCATGCCGAACAGCGAGGACGTCGAGCGGGACCTCCGCACGTTCGCACGCGCTCACCTCGAAGACGTGATGCAGCCAGACCTTCTAAGGATGCGCAGGATGCTCATCGGCGAGGCGGAGCGCTTCCCGGAGCTGGCGAAGGCGTGGTACGACGCCGGGCCCGTGCGCTCGTGCGCAGTGTTCGCTTCCTGGTTCGAGGCTCTCGACGAGCGAGGTCTGTTGCGGGTTCCCGACCCCATGCTGGCCGCCCAGCACTTCAACTGGTTGGTCCTGTCCATTCCGGTCAATGCGGCCATGTCGGTCCCTGACGCTGCGCCCCTCTACACGAAACGAGAGCTTCAGTACTTCGCTGACGAGGGCGTCCGGGTCTTCCTAGCGGCATACGGACCCGACGCAGGTTCGTGACCAGGACGAAGGCATCGTGTCGAGCTTGGTGTCGAGCTTGCGCTTGTCATGCTGGCCGGGCCGCTGAGGCCAGGTCGCGCTCATGTGGCGGGGCCTCGGGCGGCTGGGAGGAGTCAGGTGGGCCGAAGTCCGGCAAGATGCTGACGGGGCCGGTCGACCCGGCGGGCGCCGTACGGGAGGAACGAGATGAACCAGGCCGTGCTCAACTCGATGACGGTGGCAGAACAGCGGTTGGTCGCTGAGACCTCGCGCGATGCCCTGGCAGAACTGGACGAGGAAGAACTCCTGGCACTGCACTCGCGGATCCGGCGCGCGCGGGCGAAGTACGTGACGAAGTACCGCCGGAGCGCGAGCGGCGCTGTCGTCAAGCGTGGGGGTAGGGGGTTCAGCTACCCGAAGAACCAGCGTGACCGCGCCAAGGCCGAGATCTTCGAGACCGCCTTGGCCGCCGTCAGCAAGGAGGTCTCGGCGCAGGCGACCCGGGCGGCTGCGGAGCTGAAAGAGTCTCGCCTTGCGGCAGCCAGGTCAGGTACGACGGCGCCGAAGAAGGCCGCTGCCGCTCGACCTGGACGGGACGTGAAGCCCGCCGCGTCGCGACGGCCGACCCCCAAGAAGACCAGTGGCGGGGTGAAGAAGGACGCGTCGAGTCGAGCGGCAGGGGCCCGTCGCCAGGCGCGACGCGACGCCCGCTGACTCCGCTCGATGCTGACCACGCTGCAGATCGCCGCAGGACTCGTCGGGCTGATCGTCGGCGCGGAGGTCCTGGTTCGCGGCGGCACCGGCCTGGCCGCTTGGCTCGGCATCCGCCCCATGATCGTCGGGCTGACCGTGGTGTCGCTGGGCACGAGCGTCCCCGAGCTGGCGGTCGGGATCGATGCGGCCGTGAGCGGCAGTCCAGGGCTCGCGGTCGGAAACATCGTCGGCACCAACCTGGTCAACATCCTGTTCATCCTCGGCCTCAGCGCGCTGCTGGTCCCGGTCGTCTTCCAACGGAGGACGCTCACGTTCGACCTGCCGGTGATGACGGCCGCTGCCCTGGCGCTCTTCCTGTTGTCGCTCGACGGCAAGCTGTCGCGGGGCGAGGGCTTGCTGCTGCTGGGCTGCGCCGTGGCGTACACGTGGGCGCTGCTGCGCGTCAGTCGTCGCGACGCTGACACCGAGCCCATGGACACCACCCCGGTCGCGGACGAACCCCGACCTCGCCCGCTGCGTCACGTCGCGGCCCTGCTTGTCGGGATGGTGGTGATCGTGCTGGGCGCCGACCTCCTCGTCGAGGGCGCGGTGTCGGGTGCGCAGGAGCTCGGGGTCAGCGAGGCGATCATCGGCCTGACGGTGGTGGCGATCGGCACCTCGGCACCCGAGCTGGTCACCACCCTCGTGTCCACCTTCAGAGGAGACCGCGAGATCGCGCTCGGCAACCTGCTCGGCTCGAGCATCTACAACATCGTCTTCGTGCTGGGACTCACGGTGGTGGTCGCACCTCGCGGCGTACCTGTCCCCGACGAGGTGCTCGCCGCAGATCTGGTCCTGATGGCCGTCGTCGCGGTCGCCACGGTGCCGGTCTTCGTCACCGGCGCCCGGATCACCCGGGCAGAGGGCGCGCTCTTCGTCGCGACCTACGTCGGTTACCTGGCCTGGTTGCTTCTGGCTCGGGCGTGAGTGGAAGCGTCACCGAGGTCCGGGCCCAGCGCGGCAGGCCCGCGTCGTCACCGCCGCGAGATCGCGACCCTGAAGCACAAGCTGAGGGCGTTCGAGCGCTGCGCGTCGACAACAGGAGACGACCCTGTGCCTCGGAGCTGTCGGCAGCTCCGACGGTGATCCGGGAGCCCGAGGTGGCTCAGGGTGAGGTGTCTCGCAGCCGGTCGGCCACGAGGTACCCGCCGTCGACCGGGAGCGCGACGCCCGTCACGAAGTCGGACGCCTGCGACGAGAGGAAGACCGCCGGGCCGACCAGGTCGTCGAGGTCACCCCAGCGACCGGCCGGCGTCTTGCGGCGGATCTGGTCCACCAGGCCCTCGGGCATGCCGCGGGTCAGATCGGTCTCGTACCACCCCAGGGCGAGCGCGTTGACCTGGATGTTCTCCGGGGCCAGCTCTACGGCGAGCGCCCGCGTGAGGCCGAGCAGTCCGGCCTTGGCTGCGGAGTAGTCGGCGAAGTCCGGGGCACCGAAGTGCGAGTACACCGACGCGATGTTCACGACCTTGCCGCCGCCCGTCGAGGCCAGGTGTGGAACGGCGTGCTTGGTGCACAGGAACGCTCCGGTCAGGTGGCTGTCGAGCACGGCACGCCACCCCGCCAGGGACAGCTCCGTGACCGGTCCCCCGCGGAAGCCACCCGCGTTGTTGACCAGGATATGCAGGTCGCCCAGGGTCGACACCACCTCGGTGATGGCCCGCTCGACCGCTCCCTCGTCGGTGACATCGGCCTGCAGCACGAGGGTCTCGTCGCCGAGGACCGCTGCGGCAGCCGCGTTCTTGGCGGCGTCCCGGCCGGTGATCGCCACCCGCGCGCCGGCACGTCGAAGACCGCTCGCCACCGCCAACCCGATCCCACCGTTGCCGCCGGTGACCAGGGCGGCTCGACCCTCCAGGCTGAACAGGTCGTCCATGCCTCGAGGATGTCAGCAATCGCGTGGCGATGCCGCCGCGCAGTGGCCGTGGGTGGCAGCCGGCGTGTCAGGCCGCGGGGAGCGTGAAGGTGAAGGTGGCGCCGCGGTCCGGGTTGTTGCGGGCCCAGATGCTGCCGCCGTGCCGGTTGACGATCCGGCGGCAGAGGGACAGACCGAGTCCGGTGCCGGCGAAGGCGAGGGCGTGCGCCTCCGCGCGATGGAACTCCTCGAACACGCGCTCCTCCTCGCCCGGCGGCAGGCCCACACCTGCGTCGCTCACCTCGACCCGGACGAAGCCGTGCTCGGGGTCCGGGACGGAGCGGATGCTGACATGCGGCCGTTGACCGTCCGGCGTGTACTTCACCGCGTTGCCGATCAGGTTGGCCAGCAGCTGCTTGGTCAGCACGCGGTCGGCCTCGACGACGTGCTCCGCCTCGACCTCGAACGACGGCGCGTAGTCGGCTCCCGCCGCACCGTACGGCGCCATGATCTCCTCCAGCAGCGCGTCGAGCCGCACCCGCGACTTGGTGAGCATTCCGTCGCGCTGCACGGTGTAGGCGAGCCAGTCGTCGATCACCTGGCCCATCCGGGCACTGCTGACCTGCGCCCGCCGATTGAACTGCCGGGCGCTGGCCGGGTCGTCGTCCTCCAGCGAGTCCGCGATGAGCTCGAGCCAGCCGCTGAGGCTGGTCAGCGGGCTGCGCAGGTCGTGGGCCACGACGCCGGCGAACCCGGTGAGCTCGCCGAGCCGCTCGCGTTCGGCGGTGACGTCAGAGAAGAGCACCATGAACTTGCCGGTGTCACCCATCGGCCACGCACCGATCTCGAGGATCCGGTCGGCACCCTCGTTCTGCACGTGCAGCTGGCGGACCGCGGGGTTCTCCGGTCCCGGCAGGTCGGCGTCGGTGGCGGGCTCGCCCGACAGCAGGCGGAGACCGAGGTATCCCACCCAGTCGAGGTCCTCACCGATCGGGATCCGCTTGCCGACCAGGCGGCGAGCGGCATCGTTGTGGAACACGACCCTCCGTCCCTGCTCCATCACGATCAGGCCGTCGGTCATGGTCTGGTAGACCCGTTCCAGCAGAGCCGCCTCCTCCTCGGCGGCCACCCGCTCGCCCTCCGCGGCCGCGCGCTGCGCCTCGAGCTGGCGGATCGCGTCCATCCGCTGGTCCTGGAGCACTGCGAGGTGGATGGTGATGAACGTCGAGGCCGTGATGAGGACGTCGATGACGATCGACCCGGGGATGACACCGTCGTACCCGAACTGGTTGATCGGGTGCAGCGTCGCGAGAGCACCGATCAGCGCGATGAAGAGCGCGTAGACCGCGGCTCCCCGAGGCGTCAGGATCGAACCGGCGACCAGCGCGGGCAGCAGCAGGAACCAGGTCAGCGGGAGCTCGGGGTCGAGGTAGGTCACCCAGATGCAGCCCACGCCGATCGGCACGAGCAGTGCCAGCGCCCAGCGCGGGGCGCGGTCGCCGACGAACGGGCCGTCGGCGTAGAACACGCACAAGAAGGTCACGCCGCCGACGTAGGCGTAGACGGTCCCTCGGATGATCCACCACAACGTCAACCGGTCGAGCTCGCCCACCTCGAGGTACGGCATGCCGCCGAGCAGCGCCACCACGGTGGTGGCGGACAACGCCGTGGCCAGCAGCGCGAGGTTGGAGGCGGCATCGGTCGGCGCCCAGCCCCGTCCCCGCTGGAACCAGGAGTAGAGCACCAGCATCAGGACGGCGCCGCCGACGTTGACGAAACCCATCCAGGCGGCGTCGAGCGGCTCCCAGCCGAAGAGCAGCGCGACGCCGACGAACAGCAGCACTTGTGCCGCGACATGCCACACGACGTCGAAGGAGGGCCTGCTCTTCCCGTCCCACACGGTCGCCAGCCACACGAAGGCGGCGGCCAGGCTGGGCCACATCTCCGTAGGTGTGTTCGGACGCGGCACGTCCGCCAGCGCGAGCGGTGTTAAGGCAAGCGTCAGCACAACCACGAGCACCAAGCGGCGCGCGGCGATGCTGGTCCCCTCAGCGTTCCCCACGATTACCCTCCGAACCACGGATGGTAGGCGCTCGCGGGTCGCTGCCGCAGGAGATGTCGGGAAGCGGTCCATACGACTTGCCGCTCCTCAGCAGCCTGGCGTGCTCCGGGATGTGCCGCTGCCCGACGACCGACGTACCCTGGGCAGGTCCTTCAGAAGCCCGCCCTTCCCCAGGTCCTCAGAGGTGTGCCCGTGTCCGTCGCGTCGGTGTTCCCCCGGCTCGAGCCCAAGCTTCCTTCGGTCCAGAAGCCGATCCAGTACGTCGGCGGCGAGCTCAACTCCACGGTGAAGGACTGGGACTCGGTCGACGTGCACTGGGCGCTGATGTACCCCGACGCCTACGAGGTCGGGCTCCCGAACCAGGGCGTCGCGATCCTCTACGAGGTGCTCAACGAACGGGACTGGATCCTCGCCGAGCGCACCTACTCGGTCTGGCCGGACCTCGAGTCCGTGATGCGCGCTGGCGACGACGCCGGTCCGATCCCGCAGTTCACCGTCGACAGCCACCGGCCGGTGCGCGCGTTCGACCTTCTCGGCGTCTCGTTCTCCACCGAGCTCGGCTACACGAACCTGCTCACGGCGCTCGACCTCGCCGGCATCCCGCTGCGCGCCGTCCATCGCACCGACGACGACCCGCTCGTGATCGCCGGCGGCCACGCCGCGTTCAACCCCGAGCCGGTCGCCGACTTCATCGATGCTGCTGTCCTCGGTGACGGCGAGGAAGTCGTGCTCGCGATCAGTGACGTGGTGCGCGAGTGGAAGAACGAAGGCCGGCCGGGCGGGCGCGACGAATTGCTGCGGCGCCTCGCGGTGGGCGGGTCCGTCTACGTCCCGGCGTTCTACGACGTGACCTACGCGGCCGACGGAAAGATCAAGGAGGTCGTCCCGAACCGGCCCGGCATCCCGCACCGAGTCCGCAAGCACACCTTGATGGACCTCGACGCCTGGCCCTACCCCGCGAAGCCGCTCGTGCCGCTGGCCGAGACGGTGCACGAGCGCTACAGCGTGGAGATCTTCCGCGGCTGCACCCGTGGCTGCCGCTTCTGCCAAGCCGGCATGATCACCCGCCCGGTTCGCGAGCGCTCGATCAACACGATCGGCGACATGGTCGAGAACGGCATCAGGCAGTCGGGGTTCGAGGAGGTCGGGCTGCTGTCGCTGTCGAGCGCCGACCACACCGAGATCGGCGACATCGCCACCGGCCTGGCCGACCGCTACGACGGCTCGAACATCTCGTTGTCCCTGCCGTCGACGCGGGTCGACGCCTTCAACATCACGCTCGCGAACGAGTTCTCCCGCAACGGCCGCCGCTCGGGCCTGACGTTCGCCCCGGAGGGCGGCTCGGAGCGGATGCGCAAGGTCATCAACAAGGCCGTGACCGAGGAGGACCTGATCCGGACCGTCGCCACGGCGTACTCCCACGGCTGGCGGCAGGTGAAGCTCTACTTCATGTGCGGTCTCCCGACCGAGACCGACGACGACGTGCTCGAGATCGCCGAGCTCGCCAAGAAGGTGATCGCGAAGGGTCGGGAGGTGTCGGGCCGCAACGACATCCGCTGCACCGTGTCGATCGGCGGCTTCGTGCCCAAGCCCCACACGCCGTTCCAGTGGGCCGCCCAGCTCGACCACGAGACCACCGACGAGCGGCTCCGGCTGCTCCGGGAGACCGTCCGCGCCGACAAGCGGTTCGGCCGCGCCATCGGCTTCCGCTACCACGACGGCAAGCCGGGGATCATCGAAGGGCTGCTGTCTCGCGGCGACCGGCGCGTCGGTCGTGTGATCGAGGAGGTGTGGCGCGACGGTGGCCGGTTCGACGGGTGGAGCGAGCACTTCTCCTTCGAGCGCTGGACCGAGTGCGCGGAACGTGCCCTGTCCGCCCTTCCGGACGGTGAGGGCGGCGTAGACCTCGACTGGTACACGGTGCGCGAGCGTGACTACGACGAGGTGCTGCCCTGGGACCACCTCGACTCCGGGCTCGACAAGGACTGGCTGTGGGCGGACTGGGAGGACTCCCTCGCCGCAGCCGCCGACCCCGACGGTGTCGAGGACGTCGAGGACTGCCGCTGGACCCCGTGCTACGACTGCGGCGTCTGTCCCGAGATGGACACTGAGATCCAGATCGGTCCCACCGGCCAGAAGCTGCTGCCGCTGAGCGTCGTCTGAACGCAGGGTCACGGGAGCCGACGTGTGGGTCGGCGGTGGCTGGGGCACCGGTGGCGCGGCTGGCTCACCGCTGGCCCGGTGGACTCGAACGCAAATTAGGCGCCGGCCGGACCTCGAAGTCCTCAGACCTCATTGACAGCGCTGCGGCAGCAGGTCGTACGTCGTCATGACGCCACGGTGGTCGCTCACGAAGCTCACCAGCACCCTCGACCGCACCGGTACGAACGACTCGTCAGCCAGCACGTAGTCGATCCGCCGGTGCGGCGAGGCCGCCGGAACGGTCAGGCCCTCGTCCCGACCCACGAGCGACCAGCCGTCGACGAGTCCGGCTAGCTCCAGCACCCGCACCGCAGGCATGCCGGGCTCCGCGTTCAGGTCACCGCCCAGCACCACGGGCCACGAGGAGCGGCGCACGCTCGCCGCGACTACTCGCGCCTGTGCCCGGCGCGCGTGGCGAGAGGCGTGGTCGAAGTGGGTCGAGAAGACGTCGACCTGCTGCCCGTGCACGTCGACGGTCGCACGGACCAGGCCACGCCGGTACGCGCCGGACCCGCGGGGGAGGTGGCGCAGCCCCACGTCCACCACGGGCCATCGCGACAGGATCGCGTTGCCGGTGGAGCCGGGCCGGAACCGACGAGTCGGCCCGTACACGTGCGAGTAGCCGAGTCGCCGCGCGAGCCTGCGGGGCTGGTCGACTCCGTGAGTACGCCGGCGACCCTGGTCGACCTCCTGCAGCAGGACCAGGTCGGCGTCCCACGCCCGCAGCTCGGCCGCGATCCGGCCGAGGTCGAGGGTGCCTGCCTTGGTGCGGCCGGAGTGGACGTTGAGGCTGAGGACCGTCAGCCGCTCCGCATCGCCGCGTGGGCAGGGACTCAGCGTCGCTCCGGTCCGGGTGGTCTGCTGCTGCGGCGTCACGTCAGACGCGTCGCTCGTGGTGGTGGAGGTCGTCGCCGGCCCGCCGAGGCCGGGACCGGTGGCGCGGTCGGGGAGGAGCACCAGCGCGGCCCCTGCGATCGCGACCGCCGTCACGACCAGCACGGCCAGCAGGGCCG
>NZ_DASUTK010000218.1:0-4940 GCF_036374615.1 Nocardioides sp. | reverse complement strand
GGCGCCCGCTCGGCGACCATCCGCACGATCTCGTCGTAGATCTTGGGGTGCAGGGTCGCGAACGCGAGGTCCTCGAGCTCCCACTTGATCGTGTTCATGCCCAGCCGGTGGGCCAGCGGGGCGTAGATGTCGAGGGTCTCGCGGGCGGTCCGCTCCTGCGACTCCCGCTTCACGTAACGCAGCGTCCGCATGTTGTGCAGCCGGTCGGCGAGCTTGATGACCAGCACCCGGATGTCGCGCGACATCGCGACGATCATCTTGCGGATGGTCTCCGCCTGCGCCGTCTCGCCGTACTTGACCTTGTCGAGCTTGGTCACCCCGTCGACGAGCCGGGCCACCTCCTCGCCGAAGTCGCGGGTGAGCTCGTCGAGCGCGTACGGCGTGTCCTCGACCGTGTCGTGCAGCAGCGCGGCGACCAGCGTCGGCTCGGTCATGCCCATGTCGGCGAGGATGGTGGTGACCGCAAGCGGGTGGGTGATGTACGGGTCGCCGCTCTTGCGCACCTGGTTGGCGTGCAGCCGCTCGGCGGTGTCGTAGGCGCGCTCCAGCAGCGCGAGGTCAGCCTTCGGGTGGTTGGCCCGCACCGCGCGGAACAGCGGCTCGAGCACCGGGTTGCCGGGCTGGCTCCGGGTTCCCATCCGCGCCAGCCGAGCCCGCATCCCACGCGCAGACGGAGCCGCTTCAGGAGCGGTCTGGGTCTGCTCGTCGGCCATGACCCCATTCTACGGGCGACCGGAGGTGCGGCTCAGAGCGTGACGACGCTGGCGACCGGGAGCGCGCCGGTCTTCGACCGACCGTCGAGGAAGCCGAGCTCCAGGAGCACCGACACGGCGTGCGCCTCGCCGCCGCATCGACGGATGAGCTCGGTGGTGGCTGCGACCGTGCCGCCGGTGGCCAGCACGTCGTCGACCATCAGCACCCGCTCGCCCGGCGCGACGGAGTCCTGGTGCAGCTCGAGCGTCGCCTCGCCGTACTCCAGCGCGTAGGCCACGGCGTAGGTCTCCCGCGGCAGCTTGCCGGCCTTGCGGACCGGGACGAACCCGCAACCGAGGGCGAGCGCAACCGGCGCCGCCAGGATGAACCCACGGGCCTCCATCCCGACCACCTTGTCGACGACGACGTCGCCCGCGTCGTCGCGCCCCGCGTCGGCCAACGCGTCGATCACGGCGGTGAAGCCGTCGTGGTCGGCGAGCAGGGGGCTGATGTCCTTGAAGACGACACCCGGCTCCGGGAAGTCAGGCACGTCGACGACGAGCCGCCCGACAGCGTCGCGGGCCGCTGCCAGTCGGTCGGACTGCCGATCGCTCATGGGTCGCCTCGCTCCGATCGGGCGGCTCAGCTCTCGGACGGCGGCTGCTGCTCGACGTCTTCCGCGCTGTCGACGACGTTCGCGACCGCTCCCTTGGCGACCTTGACGGTCACACCGTCGGCGATCCGGAGGTGGAGGTTGTCGTCGGTGAGCTGCTCGATCGTGCCGAACATGCCGGAGCTGAGCATCACCTCCTGGCCGACCCGGAGCTCGGACTGCATCTCTCGCACGGCGCGCTGGCGCTTCGACTGGGGCCGGATGATGAGCAGCCAGAACAGCAGCGCGATTCCGATGATGGGCAACAGGGAGACGAGCTCCTGCACGATGGGGCCTCTCGGGTGACGGGGTGGGGGCGGCGACCACCGGGTGGCCGACCAACGCAGAAGTGTAACGATCGCGGCAGCGGGCGGGCACTCGGCGGCTGGTCAGAGGGCTGGCGGGACGCTCACTCGTCGAACAGCACCGGGTCGACCGGCGGCGGCGCCGCGAGTCCCAGGTGCGCCCAGGCCGCGGGCGTGGCGATCCGACCCCTCGGCGTACGGGCCAGCAGGCCCATCCGGACCAGGAACGGTTCGGCCACCTCCTCGACCGTCTCCCGCTCCTCGCCGACCGCCACCGCGATGGTGGAGACGCCGACCGGGCCACCGCCGAACTTGGTGCACAGCGCGCCGAGCACCGCCCGGTCGAGCCGGTCGAGACCGGACTCGTCGACCTCGTACAGCTCGAGGGCGCGGTGGGCGACGTCGAGGTCGACGATGCCGTCGGCGCGCACCTGGGCGTAGTCGCGCACCCGGCGCAGCAACCGGTTGGCGATCCGGGGCGTGCCGCGCGAGCGGGAGGCGATCTCGATCGCTCCCTCGTCGGTGAGCTCCACCTCCAGGAGCCCGGCGGAGCGGCGCACGATCTGCTCCAGCTCGGCCGGGTCGTAGAACTCGAGGTGGCCGGTGAAGCCGAACCGGTCGCGTAGCGGGCCTGGCAGCAGGCCCGCGCGGGTGGTGGCGCCGACCAGCGTGAACGGCGGGATCTCGAGCGGGATGGCGGTGGCTCCGGGGCCCTTGCCGATGACGACGTCGACCCGGAAGTCCTCCATGGCGAGGTAGAGCATCTCCTCGGCAGGACGAGACATCCGGTGGATCTCGTCGACGAAGAGCACGTCCCCCTCGTTCATCCCCGACAGGATTGCGGCGAGGTCACCGGCGTGGGTGATCGCGGGCCCGCTGGTGAGCCGCAGCGGCGAGGTCATCTCGGCGGCGATGATCATGGCGAGGGTGGTCTTGCCCAGCCCTGGCGGGCCGGACAGCAGCACGTGGTCGGGGGCCTTCTCGCGCTGCCGGGCTGCCTCGAGCACCAGCCCCAGCTGAGCACGGACCCGCGCCTGGCCGATCACCTCGTCGAGGGTGCGGGGGCGCAGCGCCGCCTCGACCGCCCGCTCGTCTCCTTCCGCCTCGACCGCGGTCAGCGAGCGCAGGTGGGCCTCCTCAGCCGCCGTCAGCTCGAGGTCCTCGCCGGTCTCACGGTCGGTGTCGGTGTGGTGGTCGCTCATCGGCCGATCACGCCCTGCTCAGCGTTCGGAGGGCGGCCCGCAGGAGTGCTCCGACGTCGGGTACGTCGCCGGCCTGGTCGGCCACCTCGGTGACCGCCCGGTCGGCCTCCTTCGTCGACCAGCCGAGGCCCACCAGCCCCTGCTGCACCTGACCCCGCCAGTCGGCGCCGACCGGGGCGACGGACACACCGCCGGAAGAGCCGGTGGGCGCACCGATCCGGTCCTTGAGCTCCAGGATGATCCGCTGCGCGCCCTTCTGGCCGATGCCCGGCACCCTGGTCAGGGTCTTCACGTCCTCGCTGGTGATGGCGAGCCGCAGGTCGTCGGGACCGAGGACGGCGAGGATCGCCTGCGCCAGCTTGGGTCCGACGCCGGAGGCCGTCTGCACCAGCTCGAACGTCGTCCGCTCGTCCTCGTCGAGGAAGCCGAACAGGGTCAGAGAGTCCTCCCTCACCACCATGCTCGTCGGCAGGGTCGCTGGCTGTCCGGGGCGCAAGGTCGCCAAGGTCCCCGGGGTGCACAGCACCTCGAGTCCGACTCCGCCGACCTCGACCACCGCCGAGGTCAGCCCGACCGCGGCCACCTGGCCGCGCACGAACGCGATCACTGCTTCCTCCCGGCGGCCGCGACGGCCGCATCGATCCTCGACTGGGCGCTGCCGCGCCAGACATGGGTGATGGCCAGCGCCAGCGCGTCGGCCGCGTCGGCGGGCTTCGGTGGGGCGTCGAGCCGAAGGATCCGGGTGACCATCGCCCCGACCTGGGCCTTCCCCGCGCGGCCACTGCCCGACACGGCCGCCTTCACCTCGCTCGGGGTGTACGACGCCACCGGCAGGCCACGCCGAGCGGCCGCGACCAGCGCGATCCCGCTCGCCTGGGCGGTGCCCATCACCGTGCTGGAGTCGGACCGGGCGAAGACCCGCTCCACCGCGACCGCCTCCGGGTCGTACTCGTCGAGCCAGGCGTCGATCCCCCGCTCGATCGTGACCAGCCGGTCGGCGATCGCCAGGTCGGCCGAGGTCCGCACCACGTTGACGTCGACCAGCCGCAACGGCCGGCCGACCTGACCCTCGACCACGCCGAGCCCGCAGCGGGTCAGACCGGGGTCGATTCCGAGCACGCGCACCGTGGGCCTCCTGTCCGAACGTGTGTTCGTGTCCACGCTAGACGCCGGACCCGGCCGATCCGGGCACGACACGCAGGCGGTCAGCGCTCCGCGAGCAGTCCCTCCAGCCGTCGTACGAGCCGTGACGTCTCGCCCGCGGTGAGGTTCGCACCGAGGCCGTCGAGCAGCTCGGGGAGCTCGTCGAGGTCCAGCGGGCGCTGCGTGCTCGGCGCACCCGCCCGTCGGCTGGTCACCCCGTCGAGGGTCACGGTCGTCTGCACCGGCGTCCCGTCGTCGGCGAGCCCGTGCCGGGAGAGCATGAACGTGCTGCGGAAGTGGGACGTCGGGTAGGTGCTGGTGAAGTGGTGGCCCATCGTCACGTCGACCGCTCGGACCGGCAGCTCGTCGGTGGTGTGCATCAGCTCCCACCCTGACGAGCGCTCGCGCCAGAGCTGCCAGCCGGGGCCTGACGGCCCCTCCTCGACCCGGCGCAGCTCGTGCGGCCAGATGCCGCCGTCGAGGCGGGCACCGTCCTCGAGCCGCACCGGTGCCAGCGGGGGTACGCCGATCCCGGGATCGGCCAGCCAGCGGACGCCGTCGAGCGTCACGACCACGCCGAGGTGGGTGCGCGGGGCAGCGTCCGGGTCGCCGACTCTGGCCAGCCGCAGGGTCGCGTCGTACCCCAACGCGACCACGGCCGCGTGGAACACGGTGGCGTGCTCGAAGCAGTAGCCCCCGCGACCCCGGCCGACGAACTTCTCCTGCACCGCCGCGAGCGTGACGCCGGGGTGTTGCTCCAGGAGCACGTCGATGTTGTCGAAGGGGTGGGTGCGGACATGGGCAGCCTGCAGTCGCGCGAGGGCATCGTAGGACGGCGGTTCCGCGTCGGCGCCGATCCGGTCGAGGTAGGCGGCCAGGTCGAATCCGTTGGCAGATCTCACGGCACCAGGGTTCCAGAAGAGACCGCGGCGTGTGCCTGAGAGT
>NZ_DASUTK010000217.1:0-28659 GCF_036374615.1 Nocardioides sp. | reverse complement strand
CGGGGCTCGGTCCGTGGGGCTGCGGGCGATGCACTGGAGGCACGGGGACGGACTCGATCGACTGGTGGCTGGAGCTGCGGCGCTGGGGCTGCCGATGAGGCGGCCCGGCGGCTGATCGAACCGGTCCGCGGCGGTCGGGCGGCACCGCCTCGGAAGACCGGAGACTGAGTGCCGGAAGGAGGCCCCATGCTGGTCGCACTGAACCGACTGGTGGACGTGGTCGAGGAGGCCGGCGCCGAGGACGTGGACGTCGCCGCGGTCGCCGCCGCACATGGCACGACCGAGCACCACCTGCGCCGGATGTTCTCGTCGCTGGCAGGCATGCCGCTGTCGGAGTACGTACGTCGACGCCGGATGTCGCTCGCGGCCGCCGACGTGCCGACGTCGCGGGACGACCTGATGACGATCGCCGTGAGACACGGCTACGGCTCGACCGAGGCGTTCGGCCGCGCGTTCCGCGCCGTGCACGGGATCGGCCTGACCGAGGCCCGTCGCGATGGAGGTCCCTTCCGCAGCCAACAGCAGCTCAGGTTCCGCCTGACCGTCGAAGGGAGCACCCCGATGAACGTCCGCATCGTCGACCGACCGGCCTTCCGCCTCGTGGGCCACGCCGCCCGGGTCCCGCTCATCCACGAGGGCGTCAACCCGCACATCTCGTCCCATGTCGAGGCGATCCCGATGACGGAGCACCAACGGCTCAAGGACCTCAGCAACGGAGTGCCCGGCGGCCTGCTCCAGATCACGGACCAGCTAGGCCCAGCGGACAGCGAGGGAACCGAGCTGACCTACATGCACGGTGTTGCCGTCACCGGCGACACGACCGCTCCGGAGGATCTCGACAGCATCGCCGTACCGGCTGGGAGCTGGGCGGTGTTCACGTCCGAGGGTCCGCATCCACAAGCGCTGCAGGAGACCTGGGCGGCCACCGCATCCGAGTGGTTCCCCTCGAACCCGTGGCGGTTGCGCCCCGGACCGTCGATCGTGGCCGTGCTCGACCACGACGAGGGCTTCACCACCGCGACCTGCGAGCTGTGGCAGCCCGTCGAGCGGACCTGACTCCGTCGGGCCAGCCCGACACCAAGCTGTCGGGCTGGCAGGATCGAACCGTCGGCCCCCGCTACCTAGCGTGGTGGTCATGACCGAGACCCTGCGGATGACCCCGATGACGAGTACGACTTCCCTCGAGCCCGACGCGCCTGTGGTGCGACCGACGCTGCTACGGCGGCTGGCCCTCGACACTGCCTACGCCCTCTCGGCGCTGCCGCTGGCGATCATCGCGTTCGCCGTGTCCGTGATCGGCTTCGCGCTCGGCGTCGGGCTGGCCGTGGTCTGGATCGGTGTGGCCGTGCTGGCAGGGACGCTGATCCTCGCGCGCGGCGTGGCCCACCTCGAGCGGCAGCGGCTACGCAGCCTGCAGCTACGTGCGGCGCCGGCTCCGGTGTACGTCGCCGCACCTGCCGGCGCCTCGCGGGTCCGTCGTCTGCTGACTCCGCTGCGCGACCCGCAGTCGTGGCTCGACCTGCTCTGGGGTGTGGTCGGGTTCGTCACCGGTCTGGTGGCCTTCGTCGTCACCGTCACGTGGTGGGCGGTCGTGCTCGGCGGCCTGACCTACTGGTTCTGGCAGCGCTGGGTGCCCCAGGACGACACGACCCTGGTCGAGCTGATCGGCCTCGGGGAGGGGCAGACTGCGGAGAGCGTGTTGTACCTGGTCGTGGGGGCGGTCGCGCTGCTCGTGCTGCCCGTGGTCGTCCGCGCGGTCGCTGCCGTGCACGCCGGCCTCGGCCAGGCTCTGTTGTGCAGCCGGGCCGAGCTGCAGGCCGAGGTGCGCCGCGTGGAAGGGAGCAGGGACGCCGCCCGTCGTGCGGAGGCGGACTCGCTGCGACGCCTCGAGCGCGACATCCACGACGGTCCCCAGCAACGCCTGATGCGGCTGACCCTCGACGTCAGCCGGGCTCGCAAGCAGCTGACCGACGACCCTGCGCGCGCCGGCGAGACGCTGGACACCGTCCTCGAGCAGGCTCGGGCGAGCGTCGACGAGCTGCGCGCGCTCTCGCGGGGCATCGCGCCACCGCTGCTCGTCGACCGCGGCCTGACGGTGGCCCTCCAGGAGCTGGTCAACCGTGGGCCGGTGCCCGTGTCGGCCCACCTCGACGTACCCGCGGACCTGCCGCCCCACGTCGAGACGGCGATCTACTTCGTGGTCTCGGAGTCGCTGACCAATGTCGCCAAGCACAGCGGAGCGCAGGCCGTCACGGTCGACGTCACCGAGCGGAACGGAAAGGTCGAGGTCCGGGTCGAGGACGACGGCTCCGGCGGCGCCCACCTGGGCAAGGGACAAGGGCTCGCCGGCCTGCAGCAGAGGCTCGCGGGTGTCGACGGCACGTTCGAGGTGACCTCGCCGGTCGGTGGGCCCACGGTCGTCCGTGCTGAAATCCCTGTGTGAGCACACCACTACGGGTGGTCGTCGCCGACGACTCCTTCCTGCTGCGCGAGGGGCTTCAGCTGATGCTCGCCGAGGCCGGCCACGACGTGGTGGCCTCGGTGAGCGACGGCCCCGGCTTCGTCGACGCGATGATCGAGGCCCGCCCCGACCTGGGGATCGTCGACGTCCGGATGCCACCGAGCCACACCGACGAGGGCCTCCGGGCCGCCGTCGAGGTGCGGCGGCGCTGGCCGCAGGCGCGGGTGATGGTGCTCTCGCAGTACGTCGAGGTCTCCTATGCCGACGACCTGCTGGCGGATGGCAGGGGTGGGGTCGGGTACCTCCTGAAGGACCGGGTGAGCCACCTCGAGGACTTCCTCGACGCCGTCGCGACCGTGGCCGCCGACGGCACCGTGCTCGACCCGCTCGTGGTCCGTCAGCTGATGTCCCGCAACCGCGACCCGCTGGCCTCGCTGACCCCGCGTGAGCGGGAGGTGCTCTCCTTGATGGCGCAGGGGATGTCCAACGCCGCGATCGCCGAGGCCCTCACCGTCACGCCCGGAGGCGTCGAGAAGCACACGCAGCGGATCTTCGCCAAGCTCGACCTGTTCCCGGACGACGACAGCAGCCACCGTCGGGTGCTCGCGGTTCTGAGCTACCTGCGGTCGACCTGACCTGGGTCCCCGTCCCGCGCCACCCGGCCGCCCCTTCTGCCTGTCCACGTGGGACGGGCCGCACCTGGACGACGAGCCGGACGAGTAGGCGCAGACAGCCCCAGTCAGCGCGCGGTCCTGCGGTCCACGTCGAGCACCACGCGCACTCGCTGCCCCTCCTGGTGCGCTGACCTCAGCGTCATCCGGCGGGACGTGATCCGACGCGGCAGCAACGGCGCGCCCGCGCCAAGCGTGACCGGGCACATGCCGAGTTGGATCTCGTCGAGCAGACCCGCGTCGTCGAACTGTCCCACCAGGTCGCCGCCGCCCACGATCCACGTGTCCCCCTCGCTGGCGGCGAGCATGTCGTCATACACGACCCGCACCTCCCCTTGCACGAACCTGATGTCGACGCCCGGCAGCGCTGGTAGATCTCGGTGCGTGAAGACCCAGCACGGGCGGGCGCCGTACCACTCGCGCCACTTGTCGGGGTGCTCGAGCAGCCGCTCGTGTTCGAGCACCCATTCATACGTGGTGGCGCCCATCGTCATCGTGCCGATCCGCGCCACGAACGCGTCCCACCCTCCGGCGTCCTCGCTCTCCTCGTGGGGCGTGTCGAAGAGCCACTGGAGCGAGTTGTGTTCGTCGGCGATGAATCCGTCGAGCGTGCAGGCGGTGTGGTAGACGACCTTGCCCATGCTCCGACGGTACGTCGGGCACCCGCCCCCACTGCGGCAGATCTGCGCGTTGCGTGGGCGGTGCGGCCTAGCCTGTCTGCATGCGACGCTTCGACGACGAGGACCTCACCAGCGCAGAGTTCCGCGAGTGCGACCTGAGCAGAGCCCGGCTGGTCGGCGTGGTCATGCAGGACGCCGAGATCGACGGCCTGGTCACCAATCTGGTGGTCAACGGCGTCGAGGTCATGACCTACGTCGAGGCAGAGCTCGACCGCCGCCACCCGGTACGGTTGCTGATCCGCTCCGATGAGCCGGCCGACCTGCGCGAGGCCTGGCGACAGCTGCGGGATGACTGGGCGAGGACCACCGAGCGAGTCCGGTCCATGCCCGAGAACAGCGAACATCAGGGCGTCGACGGCGAGTGGTCGATGGTCGAAACCCTGCGTCATCTTGTCTTCGTGCACGACTCCTGGTTCCGACGCTGCGTGCTCGGGCTCACCGAGCCGTTCACGGCCATGGGACTGGGTCCACAGTTCCTCATGGACCAGGAGGAGAGCGGGCTCGACCCGTCCGCCCAACCGAGCCTCGACGAGGTGCTCGCCGTGCGCGATCGGCAGGCTTCGGAGGTCGAGACGTGGCTGGCCGAGGTCACGCCTGATCAGCTCGACCAGACCGCGCCGGTGCCCGACGACGACAGATGGCCGCCATATGCCAAGGGGCGGGCAGTGCGGCAATGCCTCGGCACCGTGCTCAACGAGGACTGGGCTCACCACGGGTTCTGCAAACGCGACCTGGACAAGCTGTCGCGTCTGGAGTCTTCGTAGGGTTTTCAGATCAATAGCGCAGACGCGGTATCTGCGGTGTCTGGTTGTCTTCCAGTGCGGCGTCACTCGCCTGTGCGGCTGGTCGACTCGGGACGCGTCACCGTGTTGCCGAGACGGAAGCGGAGCAGTCGCCAGTCACCGTCGATAACCCGCCCGAAGATGCCCAGCGGCACGGTCTTGGTCCTCCCGCCGGGAGCACCTGGGTCGAGTTGTAGCCGTGAATCCACCAGCGCCTTGTAGTGACCTCGCTCGTCCTTGCTGCCGCGGGTCCAGCGGTAACTCCCGTCCTTGGTCAGCCATACTTCGGCCGGTTTGAAGTAGGAGCATCCGGTGCGAGCCGTGTGCGCGCAGGGCAGAGTGTCGCCGGTCCCGTGGAAATGTCGCGTCTGGCCGGGCTGCAGCGTGCGGACCCTGTAGGACTTATCTCACCTCCTGCCTTGCCACCACCAACCGCGCTCGGTCACCCGCGCCTGGAGGTCATCGATCTGGAGCCGACCTGTGTCTGCGTCGTACCAGTAGCGATGACATCCTCGGTTCCACTCCTCAGAGACTGTGGTGCATATCGGGCCCCGCCCTGCGCGCCGCCCGCTCGTTGTGGTGCGCGGATCGCGCACCACGAGATTACGCGCGACCAGTTCCCCGGGGATACGCACAATTGCTGATTGCGCCTCGGGAAGTCGTTTCCACGGCGCGCAATCAGCCACGTTTCGGCCTCGCACTCAGGCAGTCAATGCCAGCCGATGTATCTCCATGCAGGGAGGGCGTACTTCACCGATCGCCTCTTTCCGGGTGACATTCTTCTCGAGCCTTGCGCGGTGGGTTGGTGTCAACTATTGAGCCACGACCCACCGCCTAACGAGGCCGCGTGCATCGGGCACCGTCGCCGGTGACCCATCGCAGGAAGAACCGATGGACGCCCCAGTCTTCGTCTTGCCGCGGATGGACGATCTCAGCACCGGCATCCTGCGCCCGCTGGTAGGCGTCGTCGACGTCGGGCACCTCGAGCGACATGTCGGGATTCCCAGGGTCGCCACCCACCCCAGATCCATGAGCACGTCAAGATCGAGCAACTCGGAGTACTCCCGTACGGCGGCATCGACATCGGGCGCCGTCAGGATCGGCACTGCTCGAAGCAAGTCCATGTCTTCCACGGTAGGCAGAGCGCACCCCGATCCGAAGCGCACGCCTCCCACGCAGGATGGAGCGCACTGACAGCGGCTACGCGGGCGCACGAAGAGACCGCTCACCCTGAGAGACAAGCTTGGGCGTCTGGCCGGGGCGAGGCCCGGGGGTCCAGACCAGCCACGACGTCCAGACCAAGATCGTTGACTGGGGCCACGGGACGGTGGGAACGTCAGGGCGCTCGGGTCGGCCACGAAGTGGCGATTGACGCACTCCAGGAAGTGGCCGACCCCCGGGCCGCGCAATCAGAGAAGGACACACCTCATGCGCCCCACTGCACGCCTCGGCGGTCTCGTCTCGGCCGTCGTCCTCGGCACCATGCTCGTGTCACCGCCGAGTTACGCCGCCAAGAGTCTCACCGTCTCCTGCACCGCTGAGAGCGGCTTGGTCTCCTATCCCAGCGGGACCGCGACTGTCACTGTCGTGGTCACCTTCGACAGCGGCCCGCCCACCGAGGCCTCAGCCCCCGTTTCACGGAGACGAGAAGGCAACGTGACGATCGGAAACGATACCGAGCGTGCCTTTGTCGGGATCGACGCCACGGCGCTGTCCCAGGTGGGCAAGGTTCTCGCTTCCGGCTCGGCGGCCTGTTGATCTCCTAGTTGCACAGGGGCCCGGCTGACCTGGTACGCCGCACGGTTAGGTAGTTCGCCTGATCCGGGCGGCTGACCTTAGGGGAATGCTCGAGCTCGTCAGCAGATTTCGTCGTGCGTCCAGGAGGTAGTCATGCCCACGCCGTTCCGTCCGTTGAGCTCACAGACCATCAGGTTCGCCAAGGGCTACCGCCTCCTTGGTCGGGCAGGCTCATGCAGAGATCGGCGGTAGGTCGAGGGCCTTCTCGACCGGCTGCGGTCGAGCCTTTCCAGTGTCGGTGGCCTCCAACCCGCCGAGGAGCACGGGGAGACCAGCAGCCTGAACGGGCAAGGTCCGTGCGAGGCGTGCAACTACGCCAAGCGGGCACCCGGCTGGCACGCCACCCCCAGCCCTGGTGTCAACGGTGAACATCACGTCGAGACCACCACCCCACCGGCCACCACTACCGAACTCGGCCACCCGCCGTCGCGACCATCCGCGAGACCCCGATCCAGATCGACTACGTGCTCACCTGCTAGAGCGGGCGAGCCACTGCCTCACCGGCAGGGGTCGCCGCTCGGCGTACCCCTCCGGCAGCAGGATGCTGCCCCGCCGGGTGAGGTAGTAGATCTGCCACTGGTGGTAGCCGAGGTAGGCGGGAGGACGTCGCTGCATCAGCTCGGCGTAGAGCGTCACGCCGCGCACGTACGAGGAGGAGTTGTTGTAGTGGTACAGCGCGGAGGCGGGATCACCGGCGAACCCGTAGTCACGGAGCAGTCGTGCCGCGGCCGGGATCGCGTCGTGCGGATCGTGCACGTCCCCGCCATGGCCGTAGCGGTCCCAGGTGGCAGGGATGAACTGCATCGGACCCTGCGCACCGGCGACCGACGTGCCCTTGATCCGGCCGAAGCCGGTCTCGACCAGGTTGATCGCGGCGAGGTACTCCCAGTCGACGCCGTAACGGCGCTCGGCGGCGCGGTAGGCGTTGCGGAGCTCGGCGGCGGGACGTGGGGCGACGATCCGCCACGCCGGCAGCTCGGTGGCGAGGTCCGAGGGGCGGGTCGGGTGCATGGAGCGGAACGCGCGGCGGGCGGCGACGTTGTCGGTCACGACGCCGCGTAGCGAGCGAGGCAGGAGCTCGAGGACCCGCCTGTCCCAACCGGGACGGTCTCCGAGCTCGCGGTAGACGAGCTGCTGGGAGTGCGCAGCCATGGCCAGTTCTCGTGTGGAGGTACGCCGCTCTCCGATCACCCGCTCAGCCGCGAGGATCTGGGCGGCGGCGGCCCGGGGCGAGTCCGGAGGCGTCGGGGTGGCGGCACCCTCGGGGACCGTCGGGGACGGCCGCGCGGACGGGTGCTTCGACGCCGGGTCCGACGGGGCGGCGGACGGCCGACGCTGCGACCCGGGGGCTGGCTCGCTGCTGCCGCCGGCGCACCCGGTCAGCAGTGCTGCGGCCAGGACGCCTGCGGCGGCTCGTCGGCGATCCATTCCGCCACCGTAGACTCGACCCTGCAACCCCCTACCGGTCCCGGTCGGGGGCTGCCTGCGTGCCCGCCCCACCTGCTCGAGAGGAACCTGTGAGCCTCACCGGACTGACCACCGCCGTCCTGTCCGAACCGGTCCTCGCCCAGGCGATGGCCGACGCCCACGGCGGAGTGCTGCCGACGCTGGACCTGACCGGGCCGGTCGGGTTGCGGCCGTTCGTGGTCGCCGGACTCGCGGAACGGCAGCGGACCGTGCTGGCGGTGACCCCGACCACCCGTGAGGCCGAGGACCTGGTGGCCGCCGTGGGTGACCTGCTGCCGCCGGAGTCGGTCGCACTGTTCCCGAGCTGGGAGACGCTGCCGCACGAGCGGCTCAGCCCCCGCAGCGACACCGTCGGTCGCAGACTCGCGGTGCTGCGACGCCTCCGTCATCCGGACGTGTCAGGGCCGCACGGCCCGCTGCGGGTCGTGGTGGCACCCGTTCGGTCGGTGCTGCAGCCGCAGGTCCCTGGGCTGGGCGACCTCGCACCGGTCGAGCTCGTGCCCGGTGACAGCGTGCCGCTCGAGGAGGTCGTTCAGCGGCTCGCCGACGCGGCGTACTCGCGCGTCGACCTGGTCGAGAAGCGCGGCGAGTTCGCGGTCCGAGGCGGCATCGTCGACGTCTTCCCGCCGACCGACGAGCATCCGGTGCGGGTGGAGTTCTGGGGCGACGACGTCGAGGAGATCCGGAGCTTCGCGGTCGCCGACCAGCGCACCCTCGAGCCGGTCGACCGGCTGTGGGCGCCGCCGTGCCGGGAGCTCCTGCTCACCGAGGAGGTACGCCGGCGGGCAGCCGCCCTGGGCGAGGCGCATCCGCAGCTGCTGGAGATGACCGACAAGATCGCCGCCGGCGTCGCTGTCGAGGGCATGGAGTCCCTCGCGCCGGTGCTGGTCGACGAGATGGAGCTGCTGGTCGACCTGCTGCCGGTCGACTCCCACGTGCTGGTGCTCGACCCCGAGCGGGTCCGGTCGCGTGCCCACGACCTGGTGGCGACCAGCGAGGAGTTCCTGGGGGCCAGCTGGGCCGCCGCGGCGTCCGGCGGCCAGGCTCCGATCGACCTCGGCGCCGCGTCGTACCGTTCCCTCGGCGACGTCCGCGAGCACGTACTCGCGCGCGGCCGGGCCTGGTGGAGTGCTAGCCCCTTCGGGATCGAGGGGGTCGTGACCGCCGACGAGGACGGCGCCGTCGAGTCGCGCGCGCTCGCGACACGGATGGTGGAGAACTATCGCGGCGACCTCGAGCAGGCGGTCAAGGACATCCGAGGCTGGCTGGCCGACGACCACCGGGTCGTCGTGGTGCACCAAGGCCACGGTCCAGCGCAGCGGTTCGTCGAGGTGCTGGCCGACCACGACGTGCCCGCGGCGCTGGTCGAGCCCGAGGAGCTGGAGCCCCGATCGGCCGTCGTCACGGTCTCCTGCGGCGCGCTCGACCACGGCTTCGTGGACCCGACGTCGCGACTCGTCCTGTTGACCGGGGACGACCTCGCGGGCCAGAAGTCGTCGACCCGCGACATGCGGCGGATGCCCGCGCGTCGGAAGCGCCAGATCGACCCCCTCGAGCTCGTCGCCGGCGACTACGTCGTCCACGAGCAGCACGGCGTCGGCCGGTTCGTCGAGATGCGGCAGCGCGAGGTGCAGGGCGCGGTCCGCGAGTATCTCGTGCTCGAGTACGGCGCCTCCAAGCGGGGCGGCCCTCCCGACCGGCTCTACGTCCCGGCCGACGCGCTGGACCAGGTGACGCGGTACGTCGGCGGCGAGCAGCCCTCCCTCGACCGGCTCGGTGGGTCCGACTGGAGCAAGCGCAAGAACCGCGCCCGCAAGGCGGTGCGACAGATCGCCGCCGAGCTCATCAAGCTGTACGCCGCCCGGCAGGCCACGCAGGGTCACGTCTTCGGCGCCGACACCCCCTGGCAGCGCGAGCTCGAGGACGCGTTCCCCTTCAGGGAGACACCCGACCAGCTCAGCACGGTCGACGAGGTCAAGGGCGACATGATGCGCAGCGTCCCCATGGACCGGCTGGTCTGCGGCGACGTCGGCTACGGCAAGACCGAGATCGCGGTGCGCGCGGCGTTCAAGGCGGTCCAGGACGGGAAGCAGGTGGCGGTGCTCGTGCCGACCACCCTGCTCGTGACCCAGCATCTCTCCACGTTCACCGAGCGGATGGGCGCCTTCCCGATCACTGTGAAGCCCTTGTCGCGTTTCCAGACCGACAGCGAGGCGAAGGCGGTCGTCGACGGGCTGGCCGACGGCTCGGTCGACATCGTGATCGGCACCCACCGCCTGCTCAACCCGGACATCCGGGTCAAGGACCTCGGCCTGATCGTGGTCGACGAGGAGCAGCGGTTCGGCGTCGAGCACAAGGAGCAGATGAAGCGGCTGCGCACCAGCGTCGACGTGCTGTCGATGAGCGCGACCCCGATCCCGCGCACCCTGGAGATGGCCGTCACCGGCATCCGCGAGATGTCGACCATCACCACTCCGCCCGAGGAGCGGCACCCTGTGCTCACCTACGTCGGCGCGTACGACGACCGGCAGGTCACCGCCGCGATCCGCCGCGAGCTGCTGCGCGACGGCCAGGTGTTCTACATCCACAACCGCGTGAACTCGATCGAGAAGGCCGCCGCCAGGATCCGGGAGCTGGTGCCGGAGGCGCGGGTGGCCACCGCCCACGGACAGATGGGGGAGCACCTGCTCGAGCAGGTGATGCTCGACTTCTGGGAGAAGCGGTTCGACGTCCTCGTGTGCACGACGATCGTGGAGTCGGGACTCGACGTCTCCAACGCGAACACCATGATCATCGAGCGGGCAGACGCGCTCGGCCTCTCCCAGCTCCACCAGCTGCGCGGTCGCGTGGGGCGCAGCCGCGAGCGGGCGTACGCCTACTTCCTCTACCCGGCCGAGAAGCCCCTCACGGAGACCGCGCACGAGCGGCTCGCGACGCTCGCGCAGCACTCCGACCTCGGCGGCGGCATGGCGATCGCCATGAAGGACCTCGAGATCCGCGGCGCCGGCAACCTGCTCGGCGGCGAGCAGTCGGGCCACATCGCCGACGTCGGCTTCGACCTGTACGTGCGGCTGGTCGGCGACGCCGTGCAGGAGTTCAAGGCCCTCTCGAGTGGGCAGAGCGGCGAACCCGAGCTCCGTGAGGTCCGGATCGAGCTTCCGGTCGACGCTCACCTGCCTCACGACTACATCCCGAGCGAACGGCTGCGACTCGAGATGTACAAGCGGCTCGCGGAGGTGCGCGCTGACGACGACGTCGACCTGTTGCGCGAAGAGCTGGTCGACCGGTACGGCGAGCCTCCCGAGCCGGTCGCCGCTCTGCTGCTGGTCGCGCGCTTCCGTGCCCGCGCCCGGCAGGCCGGGATCGGCGAGGTCACGATCGCGGGTCGCAACGTCCGGTTCGCGCCGGTCAGGCTGCCCGAGTCACGCGTGCTGCGGCTGCAGCGGTTGTACCCGAAGAGCATCGTCAAGACCCAGCTCGACACGGTGCTGGTCCCCCGACCGGGATCGCCCGGGGGTCGTCCGCTCGAAGGAGTGGCCCTGCTTGAATGGGCCCGTACCGTCATCGACGCGGTGATCGACCCGAAGGAGCAGCAGCAGTGAGCACGTCCGCCAGGACCAACGGCAGAGCCGTCAGGACCAACGGCAGAGCCGTCAGGAGCGCGGGGACAGCCCGCACCGTGGGTGCCGTCGCGGCGGTCGCTGTCCTCACCCTCACCGGATGTGGTGCACTCCGGCCGGGGACCGCCGTCGAGGTCGGGGACGAGCGGATCACCACATCGCGCGTGGACGAGGTGACCACCGACTTCTGCCGCGCCATCGAGCCGCAGCTGGAGCAGCAGGCCGAGTCGATCCAGAACTCCTTCCTCCGCAGCTACGTCGCCGGCACCCTGGCGCTCCGGACCGCGGCCGAACAGCTGGCCGAGGAGCACGGCGTCGAGGCGGACAGCGAGGACTACCTCAACGCGGTCTCCGAGCTGCGGCGCGGCCTCCAGACGGTCCCCGAGGAGGTTCGCGAGGCCGTGATCGAGATCGAGACCGCCTCGGCGTACGTCGAGGCGGTGCAGCTCGCGGTCGGCGAGGCAGTGCTGGAGGGTGGCGGCGACGACGAGGAGATCGCCGCAGCCGGCCGCGAGGAGTTCGACGCGTGGATCACGAAGCAGGACGTGCAGTTCGATCCCTCCCTGAACACCGAGATCAAGGACGGCGCCTTCACCATCAGTGACCAGGCGGTCTCCTTCGCCGTCAGTGAGCGGGCCAAGGCGGGCAGCGCGGAGCAGCCCAACGCGGTGGCCGCACGCCAGCTCACCATTGCCCAGCGCTGCGGACGCTGATCTCGCCATGAGCGACGCGGCCACCCCGGACGACGGGGCGGTCCTCGAGTTCCTGGACGTGATGCGTCGGCTGCGCGCCGAGTGTCCCTGGAATGCGGCGCAGACCCACCGGTCGCTCGCGCGCTACCTGCTCGAGGAGACGCACGAAGCGCTCGAGGCGATGGACACCGGCGACCGCGACCATCTGCGCGAGGAGCTCGGCGACCTGCTGCTCCAGGTCTTCCTCCACACGGCGATCGCCGAGCAGGCGGGAGACTTCACCACCGGCGACGTCGCCCGCGACATCACCGAGAAGATGATCACGCGCAACCCGCACGTCTTCGGTGACGGGCCTGCTGACGACCTGGCCCCGGCGGCGGTCAACGAGCTCTGGGAGTCGCGGAAGGCGCTCGAGAAGCAGCGCTCCTCCGTCATCGAGGGACTCGCACCCGGGCTCCCCGCGCTGCTGTACGCCGACAAGGTGCTCGACCGGCTCAGCCGCGCTGGTGCCGCTCCCGTCGTACCGGAGTCCGACGACCTCGGCGACCGCCTGCTCGCGCTGGTGGCCGAGGCCCGGGCCTCCGGGGTCGATCCCGAGCAGGCGCTGCGGGACGCCGTCCGCCGAGTGCTCTGAGCCGGGCTCAGGTCGTCTGCTCGGGCAGGCGCACGTGGGCCAGCACGGTGGACGTGGCGTCGATCGGGCGGGTGCGCCGACCCTCGTCGAGGTCGACGCTACAGTCCTGCGCCTGCTTCTGTTTGCCGACGCACAGCAGCTCGCCCACCTGCGTGCCGTAGACCTCGACGACTGCCTGCGCCCTTTCGAGCATCGGCCCCAGAGCCGGGCGCAGGGAGAGCGTCGCCTGCCGGGGCATCGACGGCCTGTCACGGTCGACTGCGCCGACGATCCGGTAGCGAAGCTCGATCCTGGTCGCCGGTTCGGACAGCGGCACGACCGTGGTGACCTCGATCGTGCGGGCCACGCCCGCCACCGGCTCGCCGTCCGCTGAGACCTGGACGTCCTGCAGCTGCGGGAGCGGCCCGCCGGCATGGGCGGGCGGCGGGACGATGGACAGCTCCCCGAGTGGCTTGCTGGCACGAACTCGCTCCGACGCCTCGAGCGCTCCCGAGTCGTCGACGGCGACGCTGAGGAAGACCCCCGGCATCGTCAGCCCCGGCGCTTGCGTCGGACCGTTGGCCAGCGGCGACTGGTCCGCCGCCGGCCTGACCGTGTCCTCCGCGGTCGGCCTGCCCGTGCCCTCGTCCGCAGACCGGATGGCGGCGTACCCGGCGACACTGCCGACGAGGATCACCGAGGTGACGGCTGCGATCCGTCCGACCGCGAGGCCGTCGAACCCGGCACGCTCCGAGCGCCGACCCAGCTCCACCCGGGGGCGTGGGCGTTCGGCCCATCGGCGGCTCAGGTCAATCCGTGAGCGCAGGGCGCCAACGCGCTGGCGCAGGTCCGACCGCGGGGCGCCAACGCGCTGGCGCAGGTCCAACCGCGGGCGCAGGTCCCATCGTTGTCGAAGGGAGAGGCGGGGACGCTCCTGCCACACTCCACGCAGGTCCAGGGAAGGGCGCATCTCCCATCGACGACGCAGCTGGAGCCGGGGCCGTCCCTCCCAACGCCGGCGCAGGTCCCAGCGGAGTCGCTGGCGCCGCTCCAGTCGCTGCTGCTGCCGCAGCAGGACGCGGTTGGTCGCGTCCGTCTGCCAGCGTGCGTGGCGCAGCCGGAGCTCCTGCAGGATCGGCATGATGGTTCACCCCCCGAGCACCTCGTGCTCCCGGGCGCACCCCCGCGCACCCGGTCCAGCGAGGGTACTCTCGCGCCGCTGGGGAAACCTCCCCCAATCGGAGGGTTCCCGGCCGGTCTAGACAGGCGACGCTCTTGCCGGCGGAGCGTGACGCCGCCGGGTCAGGGAGGTCGACGAGCGCCACCACAGCGGACGAGGCCATGGGGATCCGCCGCGTCCGCCAGCCGTCCCCGCGGTCGATGCCGCACAGACGCTCCTCTGGGACCCGATCGACACACACCAGGTTGTGCACCTCGGCACCGTGGACCTGAACGACTGCGCGCGTGCCGACGAGCGTCGACGCGAGGGCCGGGCGCAGGGAGAGCGTGGCCCGCCCCGGTGGGGCCGGCGCGCTGCGGGCGGTCGCGCCCACGACGCGGTATCGCAGCTCGATCGTGGTGGCCGCCTCGGCCAGCGTGACCTCGGTTGCGCTGGCGATCGTGTCGGGGACGGAGACCGGTTCGCCGTCTGCGGAGACTTGGACATCCTCCAGTCGTGGCGTGCCGTCCGTGCCCGCTTGCGCCGGCGGTGGAACCAGTGACAGGTGAAGGAGCGGTTGCCGGGCATGAGCCACCTCGGCCACCTCCAGCACGCCGAAGTCGTCGACAGCGACGGTGAGCATGATGCCGGGCCTGACCGCACCGGGCTCCCGCCCCCGCCGGTCGTCGGGTGAGGAGTTGTTGGCCGCCGGCCGCGCCGTTTCCTCGGCCGCCGGCCGACCGCCGACCGGGTCGCCCGCGGCGCGGACCGTCGCGTAGCCGCCCACGCCGGCCAGGAGCACTACGGCGGTGGCGACGGAGGCTCGACGGGTCGAGCGCGCGCCCAGCTGGGTGCGCCGGCGGCGCACTTCCCACCGCAGCCGCTGGCGCCGTTGCTCCCACATCTGCTCCCGGAACAGGTGCCGGTACTCGGCGTCCGCCCGCCAGCGCTGGAACTCCCGACGTAGCTGCATCGTGGTGTCCCTCCCGGGCACGCACCCCCCGTGCGCCCCACGCCGTGAGTCTACGCCCCCGCCGACGAGGTGAAATTCTCCAGATGGGGTTCCCCCCTCATCCGAACGGTCGCATACTGCGAATCCGGGCGGCACTCACCCAACCGAGGGGGAACCTGGCCGACCGACGGGGAATCGGGGGGTTCTGCCGTGATTGCACGTCGCTTCGTCGCCTTGCTCGCACTCGTCCTGGTCGTGCTCGCGACCCCGACAGCGTCGCGATCGGCACCACCGGCGCCGGCCGGCGAGGTGTACCTCGTCCAGGGCGTCGTCGACTCCGAGTGGGAGCTCAGTGTCGACGGGGAGGTGGTCAAGGACGGGGTCGCTGCCAAGGAGATCGTGCCGGCCGGAGACCTCGACCCGGGCAGCCACGAGGTCACGGCGACGTCGGACGACGGAACCTCGGTCGCTGCCGCGATCGACGTGAAGGCCGGCCAGAGCCTCGACGTGGTTCTGCACCTGCCCGTCGAGGCCGACGGAACTCCGGTCCTCACCAGCTTCGTCAACGACCGCTCGCCGGTGCCGGCGGGCAGCACCCGGTTGTCGATCGCCCACACCGCCGCTGTAGGCCCGGCCGACATCGAAGTCGACGGCCAGGTCCTCTTCGCCGACGTCGCGAGCGGCGAAGAGCTCACCGTGGTCGTGCCCGGCGACACCTACCGGGTGGCCGTCGTCCCCGCGGCGACGGACAGCCCACCGGTGCTCGGGCCGGTCGACCTGCCGGTGCCGCCCGGAAAGCTGATGCGCGTGTTCGCGGTCGGAGTCGCCGCCGAGGGCACGATGGACGCGGTCGTGCACACGATGGACGTGCCGGTGTCCGGGTCGCAGGAGCGGCCCTCCGACGTGCCCGGAGGTTCCGGTGGACCGACGTACGCAGACGAAGCGGTGGGTGGTCCGGGTGTGCTCGGGTGGGCAGGTCTGGCGTGCCTGGCCGGAGCGCTCGTGCTGCTCGGCTCGGCACTCGTACGTCGGAGCGTCCCGGATCACCCGTGATCGGGCGCTCCGGACGACTGGTAGCGGCCGCCGCGATGGCGGTGCTCGGGGGCGGCCTGCTCGTCGCTGCTCAGTCGCCGAGCGATCCGGCACCACTGCCTGACCGTGCGACCACCTTGGGCACTTCTGCGGTGGCGCGTGACGAGGAGCGCCCGGCTGCGGCGACCGGTCGGACGCTCCCGCCACAATGGCCGGAGTTCGTGCCGACGCGGGTGTCGCTGGGGGAGGCGGCCGACGGAGTCACGGCCGCGGTCGACCCGGTCTCAGTCGTCGCTGGCACCCTCGAGCTCCCTGGCGACGCCGACCGCGTCGGCTGGTGGCGAGCTGGGTCGCTCGCGGGTGCACCGTTCGGGACGGTGCTGGTCGCCGGTCATCTCGACTCCGACACCGATCCGGCGGGCTATCTCGCCGCGCTGGCGGAGCTCGCTCCCGGGGACGTGGTCGAGCTCGCCGGGGACGGTGACCGGCAGCATTACCGGGTGACCCGCAACTACCTATTGGCACGGGCAAACCTGTCACAACGCTCAGACCTCTTCGAGCAGGATCGGCCGCACCGGCTGGTGCTCGTCACCTGCGGCGGCGCGTACGACGTGGCCGCCGGCCGCTACCAGTTCAACCGGATCGTCGAGGCCCGGCCGGTGCCCTGACCTGTCTCAGACCAGCTGACCGATCTGGTCCCAGAGCAGGATCACGGAGAAGATCCCGTAGAACAGGACCGCCCAGATGATCGCCCCGAACCGCACTCCGGTCAGCCCGATCTCCCGCGGCAGCACGCCCCGGTTGAGCTTCAGCAGCAGGCAGGAGTAGATGAACATCACCACGCCGTTGAGGGCGGACGCGATCACCAGCAGCACGAGTGGCTGGTCGACACCGGACAGCAGGATGGCCGAGCCGACGACGATCATGCCCCACACCGTGAGGAAGTAGAGCCGGCTCTCGCTCCAGGTCACGCTGTCGCGCAGCGCTCCGGTCTTGAGCACGTCCGCAGTCAGCCGGGCGACCATGTCGAGCACTGTCAGGTTCGTCGAGAACAGGACCACGGACCCGATCAGCCAGAAGGTCGTGCTGAGCCAGTCGCCGGACGAGGCGGCCAGCGCGTCACCCTGGATCTTGATGAAGTCGAGGCCCTCCGCGTCTCCGCCGGTGCCCACCGTGACGAACGTCAGCGTCATGAACACGAGCAGTGCGACGCCACCGATCAGAAGGAACGTCAGCTGCTGCTCGCGGTCGGCCACCCGCCACCAGCCCTGCCAACGGCGCAGGTTCTCGGGGGTGCGCTTGAAGAAGAACCCGGTCGTCGGCGCCGCGACCTCCTCGCCGGTGAACGGCGACACGACGCGCGGCATCCGAGCGCCCATCGCCAGGCCCTTGTCGCGCACCCAGTTGGACTGCACCAGGTTCATGACGCCGCCGGCGCCGGCGAACGCGATCGCGCCCATCAGCACCGCGATGGGGATGGTGTTGATCGCGTCGGGGATCTTCTGGACCTCGACGAAGCCCTTGCCCAGCCCCTTGTACCCGTCGACGCCGAGCAGCATCAGGGCGGCGTACACGACGAAGAGCACGATCAGCGCCACCAGGAAGAACTGGATCTTCTCCACGGTCCGGTAGACGACCGGCGACACGGTGAGCACGATCCCGATCAGCACCAGGACGCCGATCGTCACCAGGGGGATCGCGTCCTCGGAGAAGCCGAGCGCGAACGAGGCCGTGGTAGTGCCACCGGTGGCCCAGCCCGGCCACATCCACGCACCGACGGCCATCACGATGAACAGCACGCCCCACGGCTTCCAGAGCCGGGTGAAGCCGGTGACCGCGGTCTCGCCGGTGGCGAGGGTGTAGCGCTCGATCTCCATGTTGAGGAAGTACTGCGTGGTCACACCGATGACCACCAGCCACACGAGCGCGAGCCCGACCTGGGTCGTGATGTAGGGCCAGAGGATGAACTCGCCGGAGCCGATGGCGCCGGCGAGCAGCAGCACGCTGGGCCCGACGACCTTGCTCAGTGGGGCGGGTTCCGGCAGGTCGGCATACGTCGCCGGGGGCACGTGCTGGTGGGGGATCTCCGTCGCCACGTCACGGGCTTCGGTGTGCTGGCTCATTGCTGGACTCCTCGAGTAGTCACGGCACCTGCAGTCGCGGCCCCTGCAGTCAGGGCATCTGTTCGTAGGCGGGGATCGTGAGGAAGTCCTCGTACGTCTCCGCCAGTGCCATCTGGGTGAACAGCGCGCGCGCCTCCGCCCAGCGGCGGTCGGAGTCCGCGTCCCCGACCAGCTTCTGGTACTCGTCCTCGACGATGTCGTCGACGAGGTCTCGTGTGACCGGTCGGCCGTCGGCGAGCGTGGTTCCGTGGTGCAGCCACTGCCACACCTGAGACCGTGAGATCTCCGCGGTGGCGGCGTCCTCCATGAGGTTGTCGATGCCGACCGCGCCGATGCCACGGAGCCAGGCCTCGAGGTAGGAGATGCCGACCCGCACGTTGGTGCGCAGGCCCTGCTCGGTCACCTCGCCCGGGAGTCCGGAGAGGTCGAGCAGCTGCGCAGCCGTGACCTCCACGTCGTCTCGTGTGCGGTGGCGCTGGTCGGGATTCGACCCGAGCACGTCGGTGAACACCTCGGCACACAAGCTGACCATGCCCGGGTGGGCCACCCACGAGCCGTCGAAGCCGTCCGCGGCCTCCCGCGCCTTGTCGTCGCGCACCTTGGCGAACGCCTGCTCGTTGATCGCCTCGTCCTTGCTGGGGATGAACGCCGCCATGCCGCCGATCGCGTGTGCGCCGCGCTTGTGGCAGGTCCGGACGAGAAGCTCGGTGTAGGCGCGCATGAAGGGGACGGTCATGGTGACCGTGCTGCGGTCTGGCAGTACGAACTCGTCTCCTCGGTCGCGGAAGAGCTTGATCATGCTGAACATGTAGTCCCAGCGGCCGGCGTTCAGCCCCGCCGAGTGCTCGCGGAGCTCGTGGAGGATCTCCTCCATCTCGAACGCGGCCGGCACGGTCTCGATCAGCACGGTCGCCCGGATGGTGCCGCTGGGCAGCCCGAGCACGTCCTGTGCTCGCACGAAGACGTCGTTCCACAGCCGGGCCTCGAGGTGGCTCTCCATCTTCGGCAGGTAGAAGTACGGCCCGGAGCCGCGGTCGAGCTGGGGCCTGGCGCAGTGGAAGAAGTAGAGGCCGAAGTCGACCAGGCTGCCCGACATCCGCTCGCCGTCGACGAGCAGGTGCTTCTCGCTCAGGTGCCAGCCCCGCGGCCGGACCACGATGGTCGCGAAATCGTCACCGAGCCGGTACTCCTTGCCGTCCGGGTTGGTGAACGCGAGGGTGCCGGCTACCGCGTCGCGGAGGTTGAGCTGTCCCTGCACCAGGTTCTCCCACAGCGGGGTGTTGGCGTCCTCGAGGTCGGCGAGCCACACCTTGGCGCCGGAGTTGAGCGCGTTGATCGCCATCTTCGCGTCCGTCGGGCCGGTGATCTCGACTCGCCGGTCGACCAGTCCCGGCGCGGGCGGCGCGACCTGCCAGTCGCCTTCGCGCGCGTCGCGGGTGTCGTCCAGGAAGGCGAGGTCCGCGCCGGCTGCGATCGCCGCGTGACGCTCGTGCCGCGCGCCGAGGAGCGTCTGCCGTCGCGGCTCGAACTCCCTGTGGAGGACGGCGAGGAAGTCGAGCGCATCGGGGGTGAGGATCTCGTCGAAGCGGGTGTGGACGTCGCCTGCCACGTCGACGGAGCGCCCGGTCGACTCCTGGGTCGGCATGAAAACCTTTCCACGATGTGGAAGTGCGCTTCTACAATCTAGGAGACTAGAGCGGTGAGGTGGCGGGGTCAACCGCCGCCCGAGCGCGGGGAGGCGGACGAAACCATGGGCTCGATGCCGACGGGCGAGGGATCGGTCCAGTCGATCAGTCGGGCCTTCGAGATCCTGGAGGTGCTGGCGCAGGAGGCCCCCGTGTCACTCTCGACCCTGGCGCGGCGGGCCGGGCTGCCGCTGAGCACGGTGCATCGACTGGTCGGGACGCTCGTGTCGCTGGGCTACGTGCGGGCGGACACCGACAAGCGGTACGCGCTGTCACCACGGATGATCCACCTCGGTGAGCGTTCGGCACGGATGGTGTCCCACTGGGCACTCCCACACCTCGCGCGGCTAGTCGACGAGCTCGGGGAGACGGCCAACCTCGCGCAGCTCGACGGCGACCGGGTGGTGTACGTCGCGCAGGTCCCGTCGCGCCACTCGATGCGGATGTTCACCGAGGTCGGGCGACGGGTCGACCCGCACTGCACGGCGGTCGGCAAGGCGCTGCTCGCGCGGCTGCCCGACTCGCGCGTGGACACGCTCATCGAGCGCACGGGGTTGGTGGCTCACACCCCTCACACGATCACGACGGTGGGGCGACTGCACGAAGAGCTCGCGACGATTCGTGGCGCCGGCTACGCGGTGGACGACGAAGAGCAGGAGCTCGGGGTGCGCTGCGTCGCAGTCGCCTTGGACGACGGCCCGCTGCGGCTGGCGCTCTCCGTGTCGGGGCCGGTGTCCCGGATGTCGGCCGACCTGGTCGATCGAGCGGTGCCGGCACTCCGGGCGACGGCGGCCGGTTTCGTGGCGGACCTGGCCGCACCGGACCGGGCCGACCGCTAGACGACTGCTACCGGCGGCCGATCGCGCGACCGACGATGCCGAGTGCGAGCACGACCAACCCGACCAGCACCGAGCCGACCGGCAGGGTCACCGCGAGCAGCAGGCAGCCGGCCATACCCAGCACCTGCAGCGCCCGCGGCCACCGCCGCTCGCCGGCGGGCTGGCGGAGCGCCGCCGTGTTCGCGACGAAGTAGTAGAGCAACACCCCGAACGACGAGAACCCGATCGCTCCCCGCAGGTCGACCACCAGGACCAGGGCCACGACCACCGCACCGACGAGGAGCTCAGCCCGGTCCGGGACCCGGTGCCGCTCCGACACCGAGTCGAGCCACCCCGGCAGGTCTCGTTCACGAGCCATCGCCAGCGTCGTGCGGCTCACGCCCGCCAGCAGTGCGAGCAGCGCCCCGAGGCTCGCTGCGGTGGCGCCCACTCTCACCACCGGCTCCGCCCACACGGCGCCCACTGCAGCGGTCGCGGCCGCGACCGGGGTGTGCGCGCCGGGGAGCTCCGCGCCGAGCACCGCCACCAGGGTCAGGCCGACGGCAAGGTAGAGGACGACCGCGGTACCCAACGCGAGCAGGATCGCCCGGCCGAGGATCTCGGGGCGACGGACCTCCTCGGCGAGGGTGGCGATCCGCGCGTAGCCGGCGAACGCGAAGAACAGCAGCCCCGCGGCCTGCAGCACGCCGAGGACCCCGCCACCCGACTCGAGCGGCAGCGGCACGCGTGTCGGCCCGGACGCCCAGCAGAGCGCGACGAAGCCCACCAGCACGATCAGGGTCACGACCAGCAGCACTCGCGCGAGAGCGGCGGTGCGGGTGACCCCGCGCAGGTTGGCGGCGGTGAACGCGACGACGACCAGCGCCGCGGCGACGCGTTGTGGCCACCCGTCCACCGGCACGGCGTACGCCGCTGCGGCCATCGCCATCGCGGCGCACGAGGCGGTCTTGCCGATGACGAAGCCCCACCCTGCGAGGAAGCCCCACCACGGTCCGAGGACGACCCGGCCGAACAGGTAGGTGCCGCCCGACGACGGGTGTACGGCCGCCAGCTGGGCCGACGAGGTCGCGTTGCAGAAGGCGACGACGGCCGCGATCCCCAACCCCACGAACAGGCCGGAGCCGGCGGCCTCGGCGGCCGGCCCGAACGCCACGAAGACACCCGCGCCGAGCATCGCGGCCAGCCCGACCACGACTGCGTCGCCGGTGCCGAGCCGCCGCGCGAGGGAGGGCTGGCTCACGCCGAGCAGCGTAGATGCCGGTCACGGCTGCGTGGACGGCTGGTCGACCGCCCGCGCGCCGGCACTAGGCTGCGACTGACCGGACCCACGACCTCAGGAGCACACCCATGGCCGTCATCTCCGCCGTCGCAGCCCGCGAGATCCTCGACTCCCGAGGCAACCCGACCGTCGAGGTCGAGGTGGCCCTCGACGACGGGTCGTACGGCCGGGCGGCCGTGCCGAGCGGCGCGTCGACCGGTGCGTTCGAGGCGGTCGAGCTGCGTGACGGCGGCAAGCGCTATGCCGGCAAGGGCGTGGCCAAGGCGGTCGCCGGGGTCGTCGACAAGATCGAACCGGAGATCACCGGGCTTGACGCCGACGACCAGCGGCTGGTGGACCAGGCGATGCTCAGCCTCGACGGCACGCCCAACAAGGCCTCGCTCGGAGCCAACGCGATCCTCGGCGTCTCGCTCGCCGTCGCGAAGGCCGCCTCCGACTCCGCGGGCCTGCCGCTCTTCCGCTACGTCGGTGGACCCAACGCCCACCTGCTCCCGGTGCCGATGATGAACATCCTCAACGGCGGCGCCCACGCCGACACCAACGTCGACGTGCAGGAGTTCATGATCGCGCCGATCGGTGCGGCCACGTTCCGCGAGGCGGTCCAGCAGGGTGCCGAGGTCTACCATGCGCTCAAGGCGGTGCTGAAGAAGAAGGGCCTCGCCACCGGCGTCGGCGACGAGGGCGGGTTCGCCCCCGACCTGCCGTCCAACCGCGATGCGCTCGACCTGATCGCCGACGCGGTCAAGTCGGCCGGCTTCAAGCTCGGCCGCGACATCGGCCTGGCCCTCGACGTGGCCGCGTCGGAGTTCCACGAGAAGAAGGGCTACGTCTTCGAGGGCAAGAAGCGATCCTCGGACGACATGACGGCGTACTACGCCGACCTCGTGTCGTCGTACCCCATCGTCTCGATCGAGGACCCGCTCGACGAGGACGACTGGGCGGGGTGGAGGACCATCACCGACGAGCTCGGCGGTCGTACGCAGCTGGTCGGCGACGACCTGTTCGTCACCAACGTCGAGCGGTTGCAGCGCGGCATCGACGGTGGTCAGGCCAACGCGCTGCTGGTGAAGGTCAACCAGATCGGTTCACTGACCGAGACCCTCGACTCGGTGGACCTCGCGCACCGCAGCCGCTTCCGGTGCATGATGAGCCACCGTTCCGGTGAGACCGAGGACACCACCATCGCCGACCTGGCGGTCGCCACGAACTGCGGCCAGATCAAGACCGGGGCGCCGGCGCGGTCCGAGCGGGTGGCGAAGTACAACCAGCTGCTGCGGATCGAGGAGCTGCTCGGTGACGCGGCGCGGTACGCCGGCGCGGGCGCGTTCCCGCGCTTCGGCGGCTGAGCCGACTACCGTGGGGCCGGTGAGTGATCGACCCGGCCCGCTTCGTGGAGGCCAGCGCGCGAGCGGACCCGGCGGACCCCGTCGCCCGGGTCGCCGCAGTGCCGGTCGCACGTCCGCGCGCCCGGTCGCAGGTGCGAACGGCGGCGGTGAGAGCGCCACCGCGCGGCGGCCACGGATCACCGGTCGAGCGGCCGTGCTGCTGCTGGTGCTGGCCGTGCTCGCGGTGTCGTACGCGTCGTCGCTCAAGGCCTATCTCCAGCAGCGCGCGCACATCGAGGACCTCAAGAACCAGATCGAGAAGACCTCAGCCAGCATCGACGAGCTCGAGCGGGAGAAGCGACGCTGGAACGACGACGCGTTCGTGCGTGCGCAGGCCCGTGAGAGGTTCGGGTACGTGATGCCGGGCGAGACGTCGTACGTCGTCCTCGACGAGAACGGTGAGCCGATCGAGAGCCGGGCCCGGCTGCACGATGCGGAGGAGCTGCTCGCGGCCCCACCCACTGCCTGGTGGGAGGACGCGTGGGCGTCAGTCGAGCTGGCCGGCGACCCGCCCGACGACGAGCCGCCGCCTGCAACGGACCTGGACAAGCCTCGATCGTGAGCGCTCCCGACCCGGCGAACCCCTCCGAGGTCGCGGCGATCGAGCGGCAGCTGGGGCGCAGGCCGCGCGGCATCGCCGCGATCGGGCACCGCTGTCCCTGCGGCCTCCCCGACGTCGTGACCACGGAGCCGCGGCTGCCGAACGGCACCCCCTTCCCGACGACGTACTACCTCTCCTGCCCGCGGGCGGCGTCCCGGATCGGCACGCTGGAGGGCTCGGGGCTGATGAAGGAGATGGAGGACCGGCTCGGGTCCGACCCGGAGCTGGCCGCGGCCTACCGGGCGGCGCACGACTCCTATCTCGCCGACCGGGAGGCGGTCGGCCGGGCCGCCGGACAGAGCGTGCCGGAGATCGAGGGCATCTCCGCCGGCGGGATGCCCGACCGCGTGAAGTGTCTGCACGTGCTGGCCGCCCACGCGCTGGCGGCGGGCGCGGGCGTCAACCCGCTCGGCGACGAGGTGCTCGAGGCGCTGGGTGACTGGTGGTCCTCCGGGCCGTGCGTCGACACTCCCGGTGGTTGAGGTGCGAGGTTTCGAGACGGGCGCTTCGCGCCCTCCTCAACCCACATCTCCGCGAGCCTCGAAACCCCCGGGCCCGCACCCCGGCCTGGTCGCCGCGATCGACTGCGGCACGAACACGATCAAGCTGTTCGTCGGCCGGCCACCGGACGTCCTCGTCCGTGAGACCAGGATGGTCCGGCTCGGGCAGGGCGTCGACGCGACCGGGGAGCTGGCGGAGGAGGCGCTCGCGCGGACGTTCGCCGCGATCGACGAGTACGCCGAGCTGATCCGCCGTCACGGCGTACCGGCCGAGCGGATCAGGTTCTGTGCCACGTCGGCCACGCGCGACGCGAGCAACGCCGAGGTGTTCCGCCGTGGAGTCGTCGCACGGCTGGGTGTGGCGCCCGAGGTGCTCAGCGGCGACGAAGAAGCGGCGATCGGGTTCTCGGGTGCCATGAAGGCACTGCCCAGGGATCTCGCGACCCCGGTCCTGGTGGTCGACATCGGCGGGGGTTCGACCGAGGTGATTCTCGGGGACCGGTCCGGCGTCCGCGCCGCGCGGTCGATGGATGTCGGCTCGGTCAGGCTGCACGAGCGACACGTGAACGGGGACCCACCCACGCCCGACGAGGTCGCGGCGGTCGTGGCCGACGTGGACGCCGGGCTCGACGCCTGCGGCGTGCCGCTGGGCGACGCCGAGACGGTGGTCGGGATCGCCGGCACGATGACCACGCTGGCAGCGGCGGTCCTCGACCTACCGGCGTACGACCCGGACGCTGTGCACGGGTCCGTGCACGATCGAGCCGAGGTGCATGCGACCGTCGACCGGCTCGTGGCCATGACCGTCGCGGAGCGCCGGGCGCTGCCCTACATGCATCCCGGCCGGGCCGACGTGATCGACGCCGGGGTCCTGATCGCCGACCGGGTGCTGCGCCGGACCGGCGTCGACCGGTTGGTGGTCAGCGAGGCCGACATCCTGGAGGGCATCGCGTGGACGATGGTGTGATGCTGCCGCACCCGATCACGGGCACGCCGTTCCCGTCCCCGGTGCCGCCCGGCGCCGGCTGGCCTGAGGATCCGGCCGCGCCCGACACGCCAGTGGCCCGGACGGCCGCGCAGGTGCGGAGGCTGGCGGCGGGCCGTTTGGACACAAACGGCGGCGACACGCCGAGCCGGACTGCCGGATCTGCCCAATCGAGCGGGATGGACGAGCTGGCAGGGCTCGACGCGCGGGTCAGCGTCTGCCGTGCCTGCCCCCGGCTGGTGCGCTGGCGCGAGGACGTGGCGGTGGCCAAGCGAGCATCGTTCGCCAACCAGCCCTACTGGGGCCGGCCGATCGCCGGCTGGGGTTCACCCACCCCCAGCCTGTTGATCGTGGGACTGGCACCCGCGGCCCACGGCGGCAACCGCACCGGCCGGGTCTTCACCGGGGACTCCAGCGGAGACTGGCTGTTCGCCAGCCTCCACCGGGTGGGAATCGCGACCCAGGAGACGTCGGTGCACGCCGGTGACGGGCAGGGGCTCGTCGACGCCCGGATGGTCGCCACCGTCCGCTGCGCGCCGCCGCTGAACAAGCCAACCGTCCAGGAGCGCGACACCTGCGAGCCGTGGCTGGCCCGGGAGGTGAGGTTGCTGCTGCCGCACGTGCGCGCCGTCGTGGCGCTGGGCTCCTACGGGTGGGCCGGCGCGCTACGCGGCCTCGCCGCGGCGGGTGTCAGGATCCCGCGCCCGAGACCTCGGTTCGGTCATGGCGCCGAAGTCGAGCTCGAGGGGATCACCCTGGTCGGGTGCTACCACCCCAGCCAGCACAACACATTCACCGGCCGACTGACCCCCGAGATGCTCGACGAGGTGCTGGGCCGGGCGCGTGCGCTGACACAATGACGCGCGAGGAAGCGCCGCCCCCGTATCCCAATCGGCAGAGGAAGTCGCCTTAAAAGCGACGCAGTGTGGGTTCGACCCCCACCGGGGGCACCGGTATCTCCTCCTCCAGACCTGCCTGTGAGCGCAGCCACACGCTGACATGGTCCGGCTGCCAGGTCTTGTCGACGGCGTCTCGGAGGTCTCGGGCGACTGAGTCGAGGTCCACCTCATGGCGCAGCTGGGCGGCGAAGGCGTCAAGCGTGGTGGTCGCGTCGTACCTGCTTCGGTAGAAGCGTCGGTCGACGGCGTCCTGGACGCGCCGCCGTGCCGGCCGGAACAGCGCCGCCGCCGCCAACGTGGAGGCGGCGACCGCCACGTCGGAACGGGGGCTGATCGCGCTCGGGGCGAGCTGGAGGAGCAGGACAGAGACGAAGTACACGGCACCGAGGATGATCGTGAGCCCTCCGTAGACGAGGGCCCGGTTCAGGATCCGATCGATCTCGTACAGCCGGTACTTCAGGATCGCGACGGTGATCGCCGCGGGGATTCCGAGGAGTACCACAGCGCCCTCCGCCTGCTGCGCGACGAGAATCACGGGCGACGACGTGCACTCGCAGACCAGCTGGCCGGTCGAGGCGACCACCTGGAGGCCGACGCTGAGACCGGCTACGAGAGCGAGCCAGAGAATCTGGCGGCGTACGTCGTTGCTTCCCCTTCGATACCGCGCGACCAGGGAAGCGAGCGCCAAGAGGAACAGCGGGAGGTAGATCACGGCCAGCGCCTCGAGTGACCCCACCAGTCGGCCCAAGTCTCCGAGGAAGTCAAGAGCGAGGGGGTTGTCATAGGACAGAGAGACGCCACCCGGCGCGGGAATTGCGACCGATCGGGGTGCGACGGCAAACAGCATCCCTTCCACCGCGCAGATACCCAGGATCACGGTGGTCACTGCCCGCCACTGCGAGGAGGGGAGGTGGCCGTCCGGGAAGAGCACCAGCATGCCGATCAGCAGCACGAAGAGCGGCAGGAACAGCAGCTCGCAGACCAAGCCCACGAGCTCTCCGGCGGGAAACGTGTCCGGGTGCGTGAGGACTGCCGCCACGGCGTACATCGTCGTCGCGGACTGCGCGCCGCCTACGACGCCCACAGCAAGCAGCATCCACCCGATGCGGTGCGCCACCCGCAGGACGACCAGCACGCCGAGGCTGGCGTAGAGCAGGCTCGCGACCGGGTTGATCGCAGCAATCGCCTGGTCGGCAGGCTCGAGGTCACTCCACGCCATGACAGTGAGGACAGCCGTGGCGGCGCTGAGGGCCGCCGAGGTTCCCCACAGGCAGGCGCACAGTGCACGCGTTCGCATTGCCATGGGCCGCTCCTAGACGACGTGCCGCCCGCCCGAACGCCAGATATTCAGGCTACCTTAGTAAAGTGCCGTCTGTCCCACAAGAGCTCAGCACCGTGAGCATGCTGGGCCGTGCCTACAGCCTGCTCGGCTTCCAGATCGTCGACGGCGTGGTCGGCGCAGGCTTCCCGCAGAAGCCGTCACACTCAGCAGTCTTCGCGCAGATCAAGCCAGAGGGTTCGCGGCTCACGGAGCTGGCGAGGGGCGCCAACATGACGCCGCAGGCGATGGGCGAGCTGGTCGACGAGCTGGTGGAGATGGAGTACGTCGTCCGCCGGCCTGATCCCACCGACGGCCGCGCCAAGCTGATCGTGCTGACAGAGAAGGGGAACGCATGCGTTGCGGCCGGGATCGCCACGATCACCACCCTCGAGGAGAGCATCACCGCGATCCTCGGTGAGCGCGGTCATCGGGAGCTGCGCCGGCTGTTGAAGCGGCTCCTGGACCAGGGCTGACCGTCTGAGCCGACATTGGCGTCGAGTCGTGTGCCTCCGCGAGCGCTATAGCGCACTGTCAGGCACACGCCGCTTGGCCTCGACCGGGGCCGCACGCCGCGACGGCGTGCGGAACAGCGTGCGGGCGACCACCGTCGGCGCCAGCAGCGTCTCGGGCCGCGCCAGCAGCAGCTGCACGCGGGTGAGGGCGAGGTTCACCCGCTCGTCGTACGGCGCGGCGCGCATCACCCGCTCCAGGTAAGGGTTGAGCCGGTCGGTGCCCGGCGGCTTGCGCCCGCCCGTCCGGGGGTAGATGAAGTCCGCACCGGTCGCCACCCGCCAGGGCGTCTCCACGACGCGGTCGGCGGCGCGGGCGTGGGCCCGGGTAGCCCAGGGGAGTGAGCTCCGCCCGGCCAGGCTCTCGGCGAGTGCCATGGCCTGCTGCGCCGCGGCCTGCTGCGCCGCCGAGCTCATGCCCTGGTTCGCTGAAGACAAGCCACACCTGTTCCGGCTCACCTTCCAAGAGGTGACGGCGCAGACCGTCCGCGATCTCGCGGTGGCCTCCAACGCGCGTGACAGCTACCTCGCGCTCGCCCGGTGGATCTCGAGGGCGCGCGACGCGGGGGTGATCGACTCCCGGCCCCGAGCGCAGGTCGCGTTCGCC
>NZ_DASUTK010000216.1:0-5263 GCF_036374615.1 Nocardioides sp. | reverse complement strand
CAGGAGAAGTACGAGGCCCACCACGGCGTCCGCATCACCGACGCCGCGCTGGTCGCGGCCGCCACCCTGAGCGACCGCTACATCACGGGCCGGCAGCTGCCGGACAAGGCGATCGACCTGATCGACGAGGCGGCGTCCCGGCTGCGGATGGAGCACGAGTCCAGCCCGGAGGAGATCGACGAGCTCCGACGCAGGGTCGAACGGCTGAAGATGGAGGAGTTCGCACTCGAGAAGGAGTCCGACGAGGCCTCCAAGGAGCGGCTCGCCGCGCTGCGCCAGGACCTCGCCGACCAGGAGGAGACGCTCCGGGGGCTCGAGGCGCGCTGGGAGCGCGAGAGGGACCAGCTCCAGGGCGAGGGCGAGCTGCGTCGCCAGCTCGACGCGCTGCGGATCGAGGCCGAGAAGCACCTGCGCGAGGGCAACCTCGAGCAGGCCAGCGAGATCCAGTACGGCAAGATCCCCACGCTCGAACGGCAGATCGCCGAGGTCCAGGATGCCGAGCAGGCCGACATCGACCCGCTCGTCGGCGAGGAGGTCGGCGCGGAGCAGATCGCCGACGTCGTCGAGGCCTGGACCGGCATCCCGACCGGCCGGTTGCTGCAGGGCGAGACCGCCAAGCTGCTCGAGATGGAGTCGGTGCTGGGTGAGCGGCTGATCGGGCAGCGCGAGGCCGTCACCGCCGTCAGCGATGCTGTCCGCCGTTCGCGCGCCGGCATCTCCGACCCGAATCGTCCGACCGGCTCCTTCCTGTTCCTCGGCCCGACGGGTACCGGCAAGACCGAGCTCGCGAAGGCGCTGGCGGACTTCCTCTTCGACGACGACCGGGCGATCGTCCGGATCGACATGAGCGAGTACTCCGAGAAGCACTCGGTCGCGCGCCTCGTCGGCGCGCCCCCGGGCTACGTCGGGTACGACGAGGGCGGCCAGCTGACCGAGGCGGTCCGGCGCCGCCCGTACTCCGTGGTCCTGCTCGACGAGGTCGAGAAGGCGCACCCCGAGGTGTTCGACATCCTGCTCCAGGTGCTCGACGACGGGCGCCTGACGGACGGCCAGGGCCGCACCGTCGACTTCCGCAACACGCTGCTGATCCTCACCAGCAACCTCGGGTCGCACTTCCTGGTCGACCCCCTGCTGGATCCCGAGAAGAAGCGGGAGTCCGTGATGGCCACGGTGCGCTCCTCGTTCAAGCCGGAGTTCCTGAACCGGCTCGACGAGATCGTGGTCTTCGACGCGCTCACGAAGGACGACCTGACCCACATCGTCGAGCTGCAGCTCGCGCTGCTGGAGAAGCGGCTCGCCGTACGGCGGATCGTGATCGAGGTCACCGACGCCGCCAAGGAGTGGCTCGCCGACACCGGCTACGACCCGGCGTACGGCGCGCGACCGCTGCGTCGGCTGATCCAGTCGGCTATCGGTGACCCGCTGGCGCGGAAGCTGATCTCCGGCGAGGTCACCGACGGGGAGTCGGTCACGGTCGACGTGGGCGAGGACGGGCTGGTGCTGCGCTGAGGATCAGGGCAGATCACCGAGGATCGGTGACGAGGATCCCCATGATCACGTCGTCGCGCCACGATCCGCCGACGAAGGCGGCCTCGCGCTCGCGTCCCTCCTCCACGAAGCCGCACCGCTCGTAGCACCGGATCGCGCGGGCGTTGTGGGCGAAGACCTTGAGTCCGATCCGGTGCAGGCCGACCTCCTCGAAGCCGAACCGGACCACCTCACGCGTGACCTCCGCCCCGAGGCCGAGGCCCCAGATCCGGCGGTCGAGCAGCCCCACGCCGAACTGCGCCTTCTGGTCGTCCTCGCGCAGCGTGTGCAGGTTCGTGGTGCCGACGAATCGGCCCTCGTGCTCGATCGCCCAGTGCAACGGCGTGGGGCCCGAGGTGACGTGGTCGTACCACTCCTGCGCGTCGGTGGTGGTCATCGGCACCGGCTCGGTGAAGTCCGGCTGGCCCCCGAACATCTGGAGTATCTCCGGGTCCTGGCCCAGGACGCGTCGGCCTTCGACGTCGGTGGGCTGGAAGGGCCGGAGCATCGCGCGCGCCGTCGGCAGGACGGGGGTCTCCGTCGGCAGCCTCACTGCGACACCCAGCGCGCAAGCAACTCCGTCTCGCGGGCGGCCGTGAGTCCCACCCCCTCCACGAGGTGGTCGTCGGTGGCCCAGGAGGCGGTGTCGCGCACCGTCTCGGACAAGGGCCGGTGCCGGAGCCCGGCCGCCTCGGCCCGCGCCGGTGACATCGCGGACTCCCAGTCGGCGACGCCCTCGCTCCACAACGGGAGGTCCGCGCCCGTCAGGCCCTGCTCGGTCAGCCACGACCCGTCCACCCAGGTCAGGCTGGTGCCGGTCGGGGCGATCTCGGCGGTGGCCTCCAGCAGCTCTGACCACGGCTGCGCGGGCCGGACCGCGTTGAAGACCCCGGACACCTGGCCGGTCGCGAGTCGCAGCTGGAACGCGGCCAGGTCGCGTACGTCGACGACCTGGGCCGGGTCGGTCCGAGCGCCAGGGGCCAGAACCTCTCCTCCGCGGGCCATCCGGCGGATCCACCAGGGATACCTGCCGGTGGGGTCGTCCGGGCCGACCACGTAGGTCGGGCGGACGACGCTCAGTCGATCGCCGTACGCCGTGGCTGCGGCGCGCTCACACGCCACCTTGAGCGGCCCGTACGTCTCGTCGGTGACCTCCTCGACGTCGTCGCCCGCGACCGGGAGCAGCGGGCTGTCCTCGTCCCCGTCCGGCCCGGGCAGGTCGCCGTACACCGACACGGTCGAGACGAGCACGTGGTGGCCCCCTCGATCGCCCAGTGCGTCGGCCAGGGCCCGCACCTGCGTGGGCAGGTACGCGCACACGTCCACGGTCGCGTCCCACTCGCCGTCGCCCAGTGCTGACAGGTCGCGGTTCCTGTCGGCAAGCACGTGTCGGGCGGACGGGAACAGGGTCGTCGACGAGCGGTGGACCAGGGTCACGTCATGGCCGGCCGCCAACGCGGCCTCGACCAGGTGCTTCCCCACGAACCGGGTGCCGCCGATCACCAGAAGTCGCATCCCGTCATCCAAGCACCAGTCGGTCAGAGCTCGCGGGCCAACGTGATCAGCCGGTCGATCACCTTCTCGCCCGAGGTGCGCAGCGCGCTGTGCTCGTACTCGTTCGTGATCCACGGGTGGACCCGACGGAGCAGGGACGCGGTGCGCACCGACAGCTCCCGGTCGACGAACGCGTCGTCGTAGTAGACGGCCGCCGCGACCGGGACGTCGGCTTCCCGCAGCGCGTCCTCGTCGTACAGCCGCGGCCACTCGCGCTCGGCGAGCACGTCGGCGAGCTCCGCGTACGGGCGGAGCTCGGAGCGCTCCTGCAAGAACCACGGCGCGATGTGCTCGCCGGTGAGCAGCGTCTCGTCCTCGTCGTACGCCGCTGGGCGGACCCGGTGCGCCGACCACCGGCTCGCGCTGCCGTCCGCGCAGCACGCCTCGTGGAGGAGCGTGTAGATCGGGTTGCGGCCGTGGAACGGGATCAGCCGCTCGAGGTCGTGGCTGAACGCGGGGGAGGTGGGGTCGCGTTCCAGCAGGTGGTGGAGGGCGTCGCCGCCGCCGTCGCGGCCGAGGACCCCGCCGATCGAGCGCAGCAGACCGGGCGTGAGCGGGTCGCCCCCGGGAAGCGACAGGCTGCCCGCCCGGGCGAGATCGAGCGCTGCCCGCACCCGATCGCGGTCGCCGGGGAAGCGGCGGTAGTACCGCTCGCACTTCGCCTGCATGGTCACGTACGTCGCGGCGTAGATGTCGTCGGGGGAGACCCCGACTCCCGCGAGACCACCGGTGACGTAGACGGTCTCGAGGCTCTCGGCCGCGAGCGAGAGATAGGTCAGCGAGGTGAACCCGCCGAAGGACTGGCCGAGCAGGCTCCACCGCTCGACGCCGAGGTGCTCGCGGAGGAGCTCGCAGTCGCGGACGATCGCGTCGGCTCGGAAGTGGGTCAGGTAGTCGGCCTTCGCGGTGACGTCGTCGCCCGGGATCTGGTCGTACCGGCCTACCGGGCTCGAGAGTCCGGTGCCCCGCTGGTCGAGCAGCAGCACCCGGTAGTCGCGGGCAGCGCGCTGAAGCCACGCCGGGCCGTCGACGGTGCTCGGCCGCGGGCTCTCACCGCCGGGCCCGCCCTGGAGGAACAACAGGTACGGCCGCTGCTCGCCCCCTGGCTCGCGCACCTCTCGCGCGTACAGCGACAGGGTCGGGCCGTCGGGCAGGCGGTGGTCGACGGGGACCTCGAGGATGTGATCGACGGTGCGCATGTCCCGATCGTGTCGTGCGGCAGCCCGTCGGTCGAGCCATCCCGGTCGCGCCGGGCGATGACTTCCGGGCGGGTCGCGGGTCTGCACAGGTGTCCCGACGACGAGAGGTGGCCATCATGCACGGCGACAAGGGACCGCTCGACATCACGTTCACCGCGACCCTCGGCAAGGCTCGCGAGGGAGACACCTGGACCTGTGTCCAGCTACCCGACTCCGCCACGATCTTCGGCACCAGAGGTCTGGTGAAGGTGGCCGGCACGGTCGACGGCGAGCCGTTCCGCGGATCGTTCATGGCGCTCGGCGACGGCACCCACAAGCTGCCGGTCGCGGCCGCGATCCGGAAGGCGATCGGGAAGACCGACGGCGACGACGTCACCGTGCACCTGACCGAGCGGCTCGGCTGAGCGGCCCCGCTGGTCAGCAGCACCTAGCCCGGCAGCACCTCTTCGGGCAGCACCTTGCCCGGGTTCATCAGCCCGGCGGGGTCGAGCGCCTGCTTGATAGCCCGCATCAGGTCGAGCTCGACATCGGACTTGTACGACGCGGCAGCATCACGGCGCAGCGTGCCCAGACCGTGCTCCGCGCTGATGCTGCCGTTGCGGCCCGCCACCGCGTCGTACACGACGCGTGTGAGCTCCTCGCTGCGCCGGATGAACGAGTCGTCGGCCGCGCCGCCCGCCGGCGCGGCCAGGTTGACGTGCAGGTTGCCGTCGCCGACGTGACCGAAGGTCACCAGCCGCACCCCCGGCACCAGTACGTCGAGCCGCGGTCCGACCTCCTCGACGAACCCGGCCAGGTCGGCGATCGGCAGGGTGACGTCGTGCCTGAGGCCGGGTCGGGCGTGCCGTTGCGCCTCGGAGATCCCCTCCCGCAGCAGCCACAGCGACGCTCGCTGGGCGGGGCTGCCGGCGACGACGGCGTCCGCGACGAGGCCGCGCTCAACCGCCTCGCCGATCGCGGCCTCGAGGCTCTCGTCGAGCGCC
>NZ_DASUTK010000215.1:0-4770 GCF_036374615.1 Nocardioides sp. | reverse complement strand
GGTGAGCAGGGAGGCGTCGATCGCCGAGGTGCCGCGGACGACCACGCCGTCGGTGGCCACCCGCTCGCCGGGCCGCACCACGAACTCCTGCCCGACGGCCAGCTCGTCGACCGGGACGCGTACCTCGGCGCCGTCGCGCAGCACCGCGACGTCGCGCGCGCCGAGGTCCAGCAGCGCGCGCAGCGCCTCGCCGGCCCGCCGCTTCGCCCGCTTCTCGAGGTAGCGACCGGCGAGCAGGAACGTCGTCACGCCCGCCGCGACCTCGAGGTAGATCGACGCCAGCCCGTCGGCACGCTCCACCGTCAGGCTGAACGGGTGCCGCATCCCCGGATCCCCGGCCGAGCCGGCGAACAGCGCCACCAGCGACCACCCGAACGCTGCCAGGACGCCCAGCGAGACCAAGGTGTCCATGGTCGTGGCGCCGTGCCGCAGGTTGGCCCACGCGGCGCGGTGGAACGGCCACGCTCCCCACACCGCCACGGGCGCGGCGAGCGTCAGCGAGGCCCACTGCCAGTGCTCGACCTGGAACGCGGGCACCATCGCCATCAGCACCACGGGCACCGTGAGAGCAGCGCTGACGATCAGCCGCTGGCGAAGCGCGGCCAGCTCCGCTTCGTATCGGTCCGACGCACCCGTCCCGGGCTGCGGTCGCTCGCGTACGACGGGCAGGGGCGTCGCGGCGTACCCGGCCGCCACGACCGTCGCCACCAGGTCCTCGGCGCTGAGCGTGTCCGGGAACGCGACCACGGCCTTCTCGGTGGCATAGCTGACGCTCGCGGTCACGCCGTCGAGCTTGTTGAGCTTGCGCTCGATCCGCTGCGCGCACGAGGCGCAGGTCATGCCCGCGATGTCGAGGGTGACGTCAGTGGTCACCGTCGTGCTCCTGCGTCGGCGCGGGCGGGTCCGGGGCGGGACCGACGGGTCCGACGATGCGACCTGCCGCGAACGAGAGCGCGAACACCGCCGTCACGGCGCACACGAACGCCAGGACGCGGTCCACGGTGCGCATGGTCAGGCTCCCCCTCACGCCAGGGCGTAGCCGGCCTCGGCCACGGCCGCCTCGACGTCGGCGGGGTCGAGCGGCGCGCCGCTGGTGATGGTGACCTCACCGGTCTCCAGCACGACGTCGACGTGCTCGACGCCGACCAGCTCGCCGATCTCGTCGGAGACCGAGGCGACACAGTGGCCGCAGGTCATGCCGGCGACGGTGACGCGGGTGACGGTCGTGGGGCCTGGCATCAGGACCGCACCAGCCGGGCGATCGCCTCGGTGGCCTCCGCGACCTTCTCGCGGGCCTCCGAGTCACCGACCCGGGCGGCGTCGACGACGCAGTGGTTCATGTGGTCCTCGAGCAGGCCGATCGAGACGGCGTGCAGGGCCTTGGTCATCGCCGACACCTGGGTCAGGATGTCGATGCAGTACTGCTCCTCGTCGACCATCCGCTGCAGGCCCCGGGCCTGCCCCTCGATGCGCCGGAGGCGCTTCAGGTAGTCGTCCTTGCGGCTGATGTAACCGTGCTCGTGGGCCATGCCACCATGGTACCCCCCACGGGTATGCGCGAGGCGCGCGGAGGTGTCGGACTCAGCCCGCGGCCGGTCGCGCGACGCCCAGGATCTGGTCGATCTCCTCGAGCGAGAGGTGTTCGTCGGTCTCGCTCGCGGCGATGATCAGGTTGGTCGTCAGCTCCACCTCGCGGAGCAGGTCCTGGTCCTCCAGCGTGACGTCGAACTGGTCGTGCACGCCCTCTCCCCTCAGCTTCCTGGCACGCTCGCGCCAGCCCTACCCCCGAAGCATGATTCCCTCCAAGGACGAACCTAAACCCTCGGACCCCGTGTCACGGAGAGGCGGAGCCAGAACAAGCGCACCGGTATAGACCTACACGCGGCACGAGGCCCCGCCCCCGAAGGGACGAGGCCTCGTGTGCGATGTCAGTGTGTCGACATCCGCACTCAGAGAGCGCGGACGTTCTCCGCCTGGGGGCCCTTCGGACCCTGGGTGACGTCGAACTCGACCTTCTGGTTCTCGTCGAGGGACTTGTAGCCCTGCGACTGGATCGCCGAGTAGTGCACGAAGACGTCGTCGCCGCCGTCCTCCTGCGCAATGAAGCCGAAACCCTTCTCGGCGTTGAACCACTTCACGGTGCCTTGAGCCATGTGCTCGTTACTCCTGTTATCGGAACGAGAGTCGCCACTTCGACGACCCGCACCAGATGCAGTGCCACGTCGTTCCGACTTGCGTGAGTGGATCGCACGAAAACGAATCGCCGTTGGACAAACTCCGCGGGCATTGACCTGCTGGAACTTGCACCTGAGCAACGCCTACCTTACCAACGGAGAGGTCCATGACAACCATCGAGGCACCGCCCATCGGGGTGGGTTCGTCCGCAGCCCTATCCTGGCCGCTCGCGCACCGTCTCGACGGGCGCTCCCGGGCCCCTAGCTCAATTGGCAGAGCTGAGGACTTTTAATCCTTAGGTTGTGGGTTCGAGTCCCACGGGGCCTACCGAACGACCACCGGTCTGGACCGACTTCACGGTTCGGCCCCCCCGGGGCCACGTTCGCGTTATTTTGCTTTCCGTGAGTGGTCAGGCCGACCCGGTGAGCGGGCGCCGCGTCGTCGACGCGTCCGTGTACTCCGTGGAGTTCAAACCACGCGGCACGGGCCGGCGCGTCGTCGGCTTCCTCACGCTCGTCTGCCTGGCCTCGACGGCTTACTTCGGCTGGCAGGCCTACGAGGAGCGCACCCCGATCTCCTTCGGCATCGCCGCCACGCTCGGCGCGCTGACGATCGTGCTGTGGGCCGCGTGGGCGGCCTCGCCCGTCTCCCACCTGCACGTGCACGGCGGCATCCTCGAGGTGCAGCGGGCCGGTCGGACCGAACGGTTCGACCTCACCAGCCACTACACGAAGATCCGCACGATCGGGAAGCCGCGCAGCGGACGCTGGCGGGTGCTCATCGACCGACCCGCGAACACGCCCTTCGTGATCGACCGCACGATGGTCGACCCCCGCCACTTCACCCGCGTGCTCGAGGCCTACCACCACGTCGGCTGAGCGGCAGGGCCTCAGGCCTTGACGGAGTCCGGGCGCTGCCCGCGCTCGCCGGAGTCGGTGAGCCGAGCCTCTTCCATGGCCCGCGCCTCCAGCTCGGCCCGCCGGGTGACCTCGAGGATCTCCTGGGCCCGGTCGTACGCGCCCGGGGCCGAGACCAGGTCCGCCGCCCCGCCGCGCAGCCGCTGCAGAGCAGCCCGGGCGTAGATCTGCTGCTCGGTCGTGGTGCGTTCGGAGCGGCCGCGGCCGAGGAACGAGACGAACCAGTGCATCAGCGCCGTCAGCCGGCTCTTGAAGCCGGTGATGTAGATCAGGTGCAGCGCCAGCCAGGCGACCCAGGCGACGAAGCCGGTCAGCCGGAACCTCCCGATCAGCGCCACGGCCTTGAAGCGGCTGATCGTGGCCATCGAACCCTTGTCGAAGTACTTGAACGGCGGTTGCGGCGGCTTGCCGTCGACGCGGCGCTGGATCGACTTCGCGGCGTACTTGGCCCCCTGGATCGCGACCTGTGCGACCCCGGGCAGGTTGTCGAGGGCGATCATGTCGCCGACGACGAACACCTCGGGGTGCCCCGGCAGCGTCAGGTCGGGGTTCACGCCGATCCGGCCGGCGCGGTCCAGCGGAGCGCCGGTCTGCGAGGCGAGCGTCCGGCCCAGCGGGCTGGCCTGCACGCCGGCGGCCCATATCTTGGTCACCGCGACGATCCGCTCGGTGCGACCGTCCTTGTAGGCCACGTCGATGCCGCGCTCGTCGAGGTCGGTCACCATCGCGCCCAGGATGACCTCGACGCCGAGCTTCTCGAGGTCCTTCTTGGTGTGCTCGCCCAGCTTCTTCCCGAACGGCGGCAGCACCTGCGGTGCGGCGTCGAGCAGGATCACCCGGGCGTGACGGGTGTTGATGGCGCGGAAGTCGCGCTTGAGGGTGCGGTGGGCGAGCTCGGCTATCTGGCCGGCCATCTCCACACCGGTGGGACCGGCGCCGACCACGACGAAGGTGAGCAGGTGGTCGACGTTCTCGCCGCGCAGCGCGCCGAGCTCGGCCATCTCGAACGCGCCGAAGATGCGGCCGCGCAGCTCGAGGGCGTCGTCGATGCTCTTCATGCCGGGGGCGTCCTCGGCGAAGTGGTCGTTGCCGAAGTACGACTGCGCGGCGCCGGCCGCGACGATCAGCGAGTCGTACGGCGTCACCGTCTTGCGGCCGAGCACGTCGGAGGTGACCGTCCGGGCCTCGAGGTCGATGTCGACGACCTCGCCGAGCAGCACCTGGGCGTTCTGCTGGCGGCTGAGGATCTCGCGGGTGGACGGCGCGATCTCGCCCTGGGACAAGATGCCGGTCGCGACCTGGTAGAGCAGGGGCTGGAAGAGGTGGTGGCTGGTCCGCGCGACCAGGGTGACGTCCACGTCGGCGCGGCGGAGGGCCTTGGCGCCGAACAGCCCGCCGAAGCCCGAGCCGATCACCACGACGCGGTGGCGGTTCCCTGCCGGATTCGTCCCTGACGACACGCTGGTCATGCCCTCTCCTCGACGCCTGATCTGCCTCTCACCACGATCTTCCTCCCTCTCCCGTCCGGCTCCTAACGGGTGTCCATGTCGCTGTTCCCACACCGAGGAGCGGAATACCTGAGGGCCTCGACGCCACTGATTCGGGCACGTTCCTCGGCGCGCCGCCACCGAAACCATCGCCAAATGACCGAACGGCCGATACACAATGGGGTGAGGAA
>NZ_DASUTK010000214.1:0-4886 GCF_036374615.1 Nocardioides sp. | reverse complement strand
GCCGGCCTCGAGGGCGGCGATGGCGATCTCCGCATGGGTGTGGCCAGGGGTGCACACGTCGACCAGGTCGATGTCGTCGCGCGCGACCAGGGCCTGCCACGGGGTCTCGGTGGACTCCCAGCCCAGCCGGTCCGCCGCGTCGGCCACGCGCCCGGCGTCGCGACCCGCCACCGCCGTCATCCGGGGATGCAGCGGGAGGTCGAAGAAGCGAGGTGCGTTGCGCCAGGCCTGCGAGTGCGCCGCACCCATGAAGGCATGACCGACCATCCCGACCGACAGCTCGTCTCCGAGGACACGGTCGGGGGACGCATCGAGGGTGCTGGTTGTCATGGATGCTCCTTCTTGCTCCGCGCTTCAGCGATCGGGACGTGAGGTCCGCGGCGGCTCCCGGTGGATGCGGACCGGGAGCCGCCGGGAGTCTGTCGGGGCTCGCGCGGCTACCGCCCGGCTTCGGCCAGCGCCAGCCCGGTGCCTGCGTCGAACAGGTGTGCACGGTCCAGGTCGACGGTGACGGACAGGCGCTCCCCGGGCGTCCCGCTGACGGTCGGCCGTGCCTTGACCTTGAGGATCTCCCCGCCGACCTTGACGTCGACGACCGTGCGGTCGCCGAGCGGCTCGAGCCCGTAGAGCTCACCGGGCAGGGCGGCGTCCCCACGATGCTCGACCGACAGGTCCTCGGCGCGCAGGCCGAGGAGCAGGGGGCGGCCCTCCTCCGCCGTGGTCCAGTGGGGGCGCGGCAGCGTCCACCCGTCCACGCCGACCAGGCGGTCGCCTTCGGCGTGGCAGGCGAGCAGGCTGATGCGGGGGCTCCCGACGAAGCTGGCGACCCACTGGTTGGCCGGTCGCTCGTACACCTCGGCCGGCGTCCCGACCTGCTGCACCCTCCCATCCCGGAGGACTGCCACCTGGTCGGCCATGGACAGGGCCTCCACCTGGTCGTTGGTGACGTAGACGAAGGTCCCGCCGAGGCTGCGGTGGATCCGGGTGAGCTCGGTGCGCATCTCGACCCGGAGCTTGAGGTCGAGGTTGGTGAGGGGTTCGTCCATGAGGAACGCGCGCGGGCGACGGACCAGGGCACGGGCCAGCGCCACGCGCTGCATCTCACCACCCGACATCTGCGCGGGCCGACGCTGCAGCAGACGTTCGATGTGCAGCAGCTTCGCCACCTTGTCGACGGCGGCGGCGATCTCTCCGGACGACGCGCGACGCGCCCGCAACGGCGAGGCGATGTTCTCGTACGCCGTGCGGCGTGGGTAGAGGGCGTAGCTCTGGAAGACCATGGCCAGGTCGCGCGCCGCCGGGGTGTCATCGGTGGCGTCCCTGTCGTCCAGGTGGACCGACCCCGCGTCGAGCTTCTCCAGACCGGCGATCGCCCGCAGGGTCGTGGTCTTGCCTGCACCCGACGGCCCCAGCACGACGAAGAACGCCCCGTCCGGCACGTCGAGGTCCACGCCGTCCAGGGCCTGCACCTCACCGAAGGCCTTCCGCAGTCCCTGCGCAGCCACGGCGCCCATCAGGCCACCAGCTCTTCCGTGCTCTTGTCGTACACGGGCGGTGTGCCGCCCGCGTGCCGCAGGCCGACCGGTGCGTCGGCGGCGAAACGGGCGGTCGGTGGCATCCGCACGCGGACGTCGCGCTCGCCGCCGTGGGCGACGACATAGATGATCTCGTCGCCCAGCGCCTCCGCCGAGACCACCCGCGCGGGGATCGATCGCTCCGCTCCCGGGACCGTGACCTCCAATGCCTCCGGCCGGACCCCGGCGACGAGGGAGCCGTCGCGAGGGAGGCCGGGGGGTGGTGTGAGGGTGAGCCCGCCCGGACCTCGCAGCACCCCGTCGGCTACCTCGACCTCGATGAGGTTCATCGGCGGGGAACCGATGAACGCGGCGCAGAAGAGGCTCGCCGGACGGTCGTAGACCTCCAGCGGTGTGCCGATCTGTTCCACCCGGCCCTGGTTGAGGATGGCGATGCGGTGACCGAGCGACATGGCTTCGACCTGGTCGTGGGTGACGTAGACCATCGTCGTCCCGAGCTCGGCCTGCAGGTGCTTGATCCGGGTCCGCATGTCCGCCCTGAGCTCCGCGTCCAGGTTGGTGAGGGGCTCGTCCATCAGGAACGCGCGTGGGCGGCGTACGAGCGCGCGCGCCAGCGCAACCCGCTGTTGCTCCCCTCCGGACAGCCGCTGCGGCCGCCGGTTCAGGAGGGGACCGAGCTCCATCATCTCGGCCGACTCCGCGACCCGCTCACGCACCTCCGGCTCGGGGAGTCCCTCGGCCCGCAGCGGGAAGGCCAGGTTGTCGCGGACCTTCAGGTGCGGGTACAGGGCGTAGAACTGGAACACCATGGCGATGTCGCGCTCACCGGGCGGCAGGTCGTTCACCAGCGTGCTGCCGATGCGGATGTCACCCGACGTCTGCCTCTCCAGGCCGGCCACGGCGCGCAGCGTGGTGGTCTTGCCGCAACCCGACGGACCGAGCATGACGAACAGCTCCCCGTCGCGGATGGACAGGTCGACGTGCTCCACCGCGACGGTCCCGTCGGGGTAGCGCTTGTGCAAGGAGGTCACCTCGATGCCCGCCATCAGCGACGCACCGCCCCGAGGGTCACGCCGGCGACGAGGTGCTTGCGCACCAGGTAGGCGAACACGAGCACCGGGATCGCGAACACCGTCGCGGAGGCGGCGACCAGACCCCAGTCCACCGTGGTGCCGCCGATGAGGCCGGCGATGGCCGGTGGGGCCGTGCGCACGTCCTGGCTGGACGTGAGGAAGATGGCGAACACGAACTCGTTCCACGAGAAGATCAGCGCGAAGACCGCCGTCGCGGCGATACCGGGCACGAGCAGTGGCAGGGTGACGCGCCAGAACGCCTGCAACCGGGTGTAGCCGTCCAGCATGGCGGCGTCCTCGTACTCCGATGGCACCTCGTCGACGAACCCCTTCATCATCCAGATCGTGAACGAGACGTTGAACGCGGCGTAGATGAGCACCAGGCCGAGCTTGGTGTTGATCAGCCCCAGTTGGCGGTACATCAGGAAGACGGGGATCACGACCACCACCGGCGGCATGAAGCGGGTGGACAGGATGAAGAACAGCTGGTCCTTCTTTGCCCGCAGCTCGAAGCGCGAGTAGGCCCACGCCGCCGGGACCCCGAACAGCGTGGCCAGCGCCGTCGATCCCCCGGCCACGATGACGGAGTTGAGGAACGCGACGGACAGGTCCGAGCGACCGCCGCCGGCGGCGACGAACGCGTCCTTGTAGTGGTCGAGCGTGACCCTGAAGCCGAAGAACTTGGCCGGGACGGCGTAGACGTCCCGGTTCTCCTTGATCGACGTCTCGAGGATCCACAGCACCGGGAAGAGCATGGCGATCGCCAGCGCGGCGAGCAGGACGACCTCGACCACCGCGCGGCCCCGACCACCACGGCGGGAGCGTGGCGGATCGTCGGGAACAGGACCGGTGGGCACGGCCTCCTGGATGGAGATGGCCATCAGCCCTCCTTGAGCTTGTTGAGGTAGCGCAGGTAGAGCTGCGCAAGGACGATGACGACCAGGACCATGAGGATCCCGTACGCCGAGGCGACGCCGGTGTTGAAGCCGAGGAACGCGACCTTGTAGACGTGGAACGACAGCGTCTCGGTGGACACCCCCGGACCCCCGCTGGTGAGGATGTACACGAGGTCGAAGAGCCGGAAGGCCTCGATGGCCCGGAACATCACGGCGATGAGCAGCAGCGGCCACACCAGCGGCAGGGTGATGTTGCGGAAGCGGAACCACTCCGACGCCCGGTCGATGGAGGCGGCCTCGTACAGGTACTTGGGCACCGCCGTCAGGCCGGCGAGCGCGATCAGCATGATGAACGGCGTCCACTGCCAGGTGTCGACCACGATGAGGGAGAGCAACGCGGTGCGCTGCCGCGTGAGCCACTCCACCTGCCCGAACCCGAGCGAGCCCAGCATGCTGTTGATCACGCCGAACTGCGCGTCGAGCATGAAGCGCCAGAACAGCCCGACCACGACCGGTGACAGCATCATCGGCACCAGGAACAGGGTGGTGAGCACTCCCCGTCCGTGGGTGCGCCGCGAGATGAGGTAGGCGATGGCGAAGCCCAGCACGGTCTGCAGGGTGACCGCACCGATGACGTAGATCAGCGTCGTCAGGGCCCGCTGGCGCACCTGCGCCGAGGTCAGGATGTCGATGTAGTTCTGCAGCCCGACGAAGTTGGCGGGCACGTCCCGCGTGGCCGAGTAGTCGGTGAACGACAGGTAGAGCGCCCACAGCAAGGGGAAGACGGACATCGCGAGCAGCAACAGCATCGCCGGGGAGATGAAGGCCACGGCGAGCCCGCGGTCGCTGAGGCGGCGGGACCGCCCCGGTGCAGGCGGCGTCGTGGACGCCTCCTGCACCGGGTGGTCGGTCGTCGTGCTCATGGGGTCAGATCACAGCCCGCCGCCGCCGCCGGAGTCCAGCACCTCTTGCTGCTCCGTGGCGATGTCGTCGAGTGCTTCCTCGGGGTCCTTGGCCCCGTTGAGAGCGGCGTTGACGTTGGTGTTCTCGATGTCGATGAGGCGGGCGTACTCGGGTACGTTCCACATGTCGCGCAGGCGGGAGACCGAGTCGGCGTACACCTGGCTGAACGGTCCGGCGTCGAGGAACTCCGACGACTCGAGGGCGTCGGTGCGCGACGGCACCCCGCCCGCGGCGGCCCATTTCTTCTGGACGTCGGCCTGCTCGAACCACTTCATGAAGTTCAGGGCCTCCGCCTGGGCCTCGTCGGAGGCGTAGGCCGAGATGTGCATGCCCATCCCACCGAGAGGAACGAAGTCGGTGTCCTGGGTCGGCAGGGTCGCGAAGCCGAGCTTGCTCTCGATCTCCTCGGGCGTGCTGCC
>NZ_DASUTK010000213.1:0-3040 GCF_036374615.1 Nocardioides sp. | reverse complement strand
GTGTCCGCGATGTCCTGAGACACAACAGTGCGCCATGGCGCACTCTCAGGCACACGCCGCCGATGGTGGGCCGCCGCCGGACCACTAGGCTCACCGGCCATGACCGAGGCCGCCAGCTTCCCGACCGATCGGATCGTCGCCGTGCTGGGAGGTACCGGTCCGCACGGGAGGGGGCTGGCGCGCCGGTTCGCGCAGGCGGGGGTCCCGGTCGTGATCGGCTCAAGGTCCGCCGAGCGAGCGGCCGAGACCGCGACCGAGCTGGGGGAGGCCACCGGCGGGACGGTGTCGGGTGCCGACAATGCGACCGCCGCCGGGCAGGGCGACGTGGTTGTCGTCGCCGTCCCCTGGGACGGCCACGCGGAGCTGCTGCGCGACCTCGCGGGGCAGCTGGCCGGCAAGGTCGTCGTCGACTGCGTCAACCCGCTCGGCTTCGACAAGCAGGGTGCCTACCCGTTGCCGGTCGAGGAGGGCTCCGCGGCCCAGCAGGCGGCGGCGCTGCTGCCGGACTCCACCGTCGTCGGTGCCTTCCACAACGTGAGCGCGGTGCTGCTCGACGACCCCGACGTGACCTCGATCGACACCGACGTCCTGGTGCTCGGGGAGGACCGTGAGGCCATCGGCCTGATCTGTGCGCTGGCATCGGTCGTCCCCGGCATGCGCGGCGTGTACGGCGGTCGGTTGCGGAACTGCCACCAGATCGAGGCGCTGACCGCCAACCTGATCAGCATCAACCGCCGCTACAAGGCGCACTCCGGGATCCGGATCACCGACATCTGATGGTGCCCGACCAGCTCGAGATCCGGCCGCGGCGTGACACCGACGTACCGGCTCTGGTCGAGGTGCTCGCGGCGCAGCAGCCGACCAGCAGCTATCCGATGCGCTGGCCGCTGCCGTTCCCGATCGAGCAGTTCGTCGTACGCCGGGGCGAGCTGGCCACGTGGACGGCACTGGCCGACGGCCGCCCGGTCGGGCACGTCGCCGTGCAGGAGGCCACCGACGAGCTGTTCCTGCCGCACTGGGAGTGGGGCCACGGGCTGCCCGGCGAGCGGCTGGGAGTGATGAGCACCCTGTTCGTGGACCCGGACGTGCGTGGCGCGGGTCTCGGCCGCCGGTTGCACGACGTGGCGGTCGAGTGGCTGCGCGCGCACGGGCGCGGTCCGTGCCTGGACGTCGCGCCGGTGCACGCCGGCGCGCTGCGGCTCTACGAGGCGGTCGGCTGGGTGGAGGTGTGCCGGCTGCGGCCCCCGTGGCTGCCCGCGCACCAGCCAGACGTGCGCGGCATGGTGCTCACCTGACGGCGAGGGTCTCGATCGCCCGCAGCACGGTGCGGATGTGCGGCACCTCGTGCACCCGCAGCAGGTGGACGCCGCCCAGCGTCGCGAACACCGTGAAGAAGCCCTCGGCCTTGCGGAACTCGTCCTCGAAGATGTCGAGGTTGTGCGGCAGCACGCTCGCCGTGGGTACGCCGAGCGAGCGGAGCCGGAAGTTCTGCGTGATGGTCCGGGTCTGGAGCTTCGCGCGCTCGACGCCGCCGAGGTTGGGGAACGTGAATCCCATCCCCGGGTCGACCACGATCTTCCGCACCCCGAGCGAGTGAGCGTGCTCGATCCGCTCGGCGAAGTGGTCCACCAGGAACGGCACCAGGTCGTCCTCCTCGGGGAGCTCGTCCTGCTCACGCACGTTCGCCGAGGTCCCGAAGCACATCAGCACCGTCGCGTCGTGCTCGCCGACAGACGCGAGCATCTCGTCCTCGTCCTCGCGCCCGGTGAGGTTGATCATCCGGGCGCCGGCATCCAGCACCGCGCTGACCACGGCGGGGCGATAGGTCTCGACCGAGACGACGATCTCGTCGGCGAGCCGCTCCACCACCGGCAGCAGCTTCTCGAGCTGCTCCTCGGGTCCGACCCGGTCCGCGTCGTCGCCGCTCGCCTCGGCTCCGAAGTCCACGATCCGGGCGCCCTGCGCGGTCAGCACCCGCGCCTTGTGCAGCGCCGCCTCGGTGGAGCCGGCGATGCTCTCGCGGTAGGTCGAGTCGCGCGACAGGTTCACGACCCCCATCAGGGTCGGCAGGCCGTCCTCGATCACCACGTCGTCGGCGACGGCCACCGGGGTGATCGGCCGAGCCAGGTCGTCGGAGAACTGCTGGTGAAGGGCCGCGAGGTCGCCGAGGGAGATCACCCGACGGAGTCTAGGCAGGGCTCCGATACGGTCGGCGCATGCGCGTGCTGGTCGGTCCCGACGTTCCGCTCGAGGAGCTGTACGCCGCACCGGCCGAGCCCTGGCTGCGGGTGAACATGGTCGTGACCGTCGACGGCGCCGCCACGGGCGCCGACGGGACCAGCCGGTCGATCAACAACCCGTTCGACCAGCAGGTCTTCCGACTGCTGCGAGCGCAGGCCGATGTGATCGTCGTGGGAGCGGGCACCCTGCGCGAGGAAGGCTACCGGCCCAATCCGCTGCCGATCGTGGCGGTGAGTCGCAGTGGCAGGGTGCCGCCGACGCTGCGCAGCTCCCCGCCGGGGCGGGTGCTGCTCGCGACGTGTGCCGGCGCCCCCGGCATCGCCGAGGCCCGCAAGCTGCTGGGTGAGGAGCAGGTGCTCGTGTTCGGGTCGCACCGGGTCGACCTCGCGGCGCTGCGCGAGGCGTTGGTGCAGCGCGGGTTCCGGCAGATCCTGTCCGAGGGAGGTCCGCACCTGCTGCGGGACCTGCTCGACGAGGGCGTGGCCGACGAGCTGTGCGTCACCACAGTGCCGCACGTGATCGGCGGGCTCCATCCCCGCATCAGCAACGGCCCGCCGGTCGACGTACCGCTCCACCTGCACTCGCTCGTCGAGCACGAGGGGACGCTCCTCGCGCGGTGGTTCGTCGAGCGCTGAATCGGGCTTGAGTTCGCGGTGCTTTCGGCGGCGGACTAGCTGTCGTGGGTGATCGAGCCGCCGCTGTCCGTGCCGAGGTGCCGGGCGATCACCATCCGCTGGATCTGGTTGGTCCCCTCGAAGATCTGCATCACCTTCGCCTCGCGCATGTAGCGCTCCACGGG
>NZ_DASUTK010000212.1:0-18996 GCF_036374615.1 Nocardioides sp. | reverse complement strand
GCCGTGCAACGGCCGCGGACACAGAGTGCCCGGGTGAACAGGCCCCGGCGCGCCGCGCAACGAGAACCGAGAAGGAGCCTTCATGTCGATTGGTACCGACGCGGAGACCAAGAAGAAGATCATCGCCGAGTACGCCACGTCTGAGGGCGACACGGGTTCTCCGGAGGTGCAGGTCGCACTGCTGAGCCACCGGATCAGCCACCTGACCGAGCACCTCAAGGAGCACAAGCACGACCACCACAGCCGTCGTGGTCTGCTGCTGCTCGTCGGCCAGCGCCGCCGACTGCTCAACTACCTGCGCGACACCGACATCGAGCGCTACCGCTCCCTGGTCGAGCGCCTGGGTCTGCGCCGCTGACGTCACGAGAGGGTCCGCAACCGCGGGCCCTCTTCGCGCATCTGGCGCGGTAGATTCACAGTCACAACTGAACAGAAATCCATCAACAGGAGCGATCCGCGAACATCGGCCCGGTCCTCGGTAGTGGCCCTCAGGATCTGTGATCCTGCGAGCCTCGATCGAAGACCGGCCACCCACGCGGGTCATTCGCGGGATCGCTCCGCGAACAGAAAGGGACCACATTCTCGTGGAACCCACCATTTCCGCCGTCGAGACCGTTCTCGACAACGGCAAGTTCGGCACGCGTACCGTCAAGTTCGAGACCGGGTTGTTGGCCCGACAGGCCGCCGGCTCGGTGACCGCCTACCTGGACGACGACACGATGCTGCTGTCGGCGACCACCGCCGGCAAGACCCCCAAGGACCACTTCGACTTCTTCCCGCTCACCATCGACGTCGAGGAGCGGATGTACGCCGCGGGCCAGATCCCGGGCTCGTTCTTCCGCTCCGAGGGCCGTCCCGGGGAGGACGCGATCCTCACCTGCCGGCTGATCGACCGGCCGCTGCGCCCGACCTTCAAGAAGGGCCTGCGCAACGAGGTCCAGGTCGTCATCACCGTGATGGCGCTGAACCCCGACGCGCCGTACGACGTGCTGGCGATCAACGCCGCGTCGCTGTCGACTCAGCTCTCCGGCCTGCCCTTCTCGGGACCGGTCGGCGGCGTCCGCGTCGCCCTCATCGAGGGCCAGTGGGTCGCCTTCCCCTCGCACACCCAGCTCGAGAACGCCGTCTTCGACATGGTCGTGGCCGGTCGTGTGACCGAGACGGGCGACGTCGCGATCATGATGGTCGAGGCCGAGGCGCCCGAGCAGGCCTGGAACCTCATCCAGAGCGGTGGCCAGTCGCCGACCGAGGACGTCGTGGCCAGCGGCCTCGATGCCGCGAAGCCCTTCATCAAGCAGCTCGTCGAGGCTCAGGTCGAGCTCGCGAACGTGGCCGCCAAGCCGGTCCAGGAGTTCCCGATCTTCCTCGACTACGAGGACGACGTGTTCGAGGCCGTCAACGCCGCCGTGCGCGACGACGTGGCCGCCGCGATGACGATCGGCGACAAGCAGGAGCGCGAGGCTCGCAGCGACGAGATCAAGGCGGGTCTGCTCGACAAGCTCGCCGACCAGTTCGAGGGTCGCGAGAAGGAGATCGGTGCGGCGTTCCGCTCGGTCACCAAGGAGGTCGTGCGCGAGCGCGTGCTCCGCGACAAGGTGCGCATCGACGGTCGCGGGCTGGCCGACATCCGGCCGCTCCACGCTGAGGTCGGCATCCTGCCCCGCGTCCACGGCTCCGCGCTGTTCGAGCGCGGCGAGACCCAGATCCTGGGTGTCACCACTCTGGACATGCTCAAGATGGAGCAGCAGCTCGACACGCTCTCCCCGGAGAAGCACCGCCGTTACATGCACAAGTACGTCTTCCCGCCGTTCTCCACCGGTGAGACCGGTCGGGTCGGCTCGCCGAAGCGCCGCGAGGTCGGCCACGGCGCGCTCGCGCGGCGGGCGCTGCTGCCGGTGCTGCCGACGCGCGAGGAGTTCCCCTACGCCATCCGGCAGCTCTCCGAGGCGATGGGCTCCAACGGGTCCACCTCCATGGGCTCGGTCTGTGCCTCCACGATGTCGCTGCTGCAGGCCGGTGTGCCCCTGCGCGCCGCCGTGGCCGGCATCGCGATGGGCCTGATCTCCGGTGAGGTCGACGGCGAGACTCAGTACGTCGCGCTCACCGACATCCTCGGGGCCGAGGACGCCTTCGGTGACATGGACTTCAAGGTCGCCGGCACCCGCGAGTTCGTCACCGCCCTGCAGCTCGACACCAAGCTCGACGGCATCCCCGCCGAGGTGCTCGCGGCGGCGCTGACCCAGGCGCGCGAGGCGCGGCTGGCGATCCTCGACGTAATGGGCGAGGCGATCGACGCTCCCGAGGAGATGTCGACCTACGCACCGCGGATCATCACGGTCCAGGTGCCGGTCGACAAGATCGGTGAGGTCATCGGCCCCAAGGGCAAGATCATCAACCAGATCCAAGACGACACGGGCGCGACGCTGTCCATCGAGGACGACGGCACCGTCTACATCGGTGCGACCAACGGTGAGGCGGCCGAGGCCGCCAAGGCCGCGGTCAACGCGATCGCCAATCCGACCATGCCCGAGGTCGGCGAGCGCTACATCGGCACCGTCGTCAAGACCACCAACTTCGGCGCCTTCGTGTCGCTGATGCCGGGCAAGGACGGGCTGCTGCACATCAGCAAGCTGCGCTCGCTCGCCGGCGGCAAGCGGGTCGAGGCTGTCGAGGACGTCGTCTCGGTCGGACAGAAGCTGCAGGTCCAGATCGCCGAGATCGACGACCGCGGCAAGCTGTCCCTGGTTCCGGTCGTCGAGGAGGACGGCGCTGCCGCCGAGAGCGGCGCGGACGACTCCGAGGAGTGACCTCCTCCGCTTCTCGCGGTGTCACCCGCACCCTGGAGACCGTCCGTGACGGCCAGGGTCGGGTGACGTCGCGCGTCCGGCGTACGACCCTGCCCGAAGGGCTGCGGATCGTGACCGAGCAGGTGCCCGGCGTGCGGTCCGCGAGCGTCGGCGTGTGGGTCGGCGTCGGGTCGCGGGACGAGACGCCGGCGCTCCACGGCTGCTCCCACTTCCTCGAGCACCTGCTCTTCAAGGGGACCGGCAACCGCTCCGCGATGGACATCTCGGTGGCGCTCGACGCGGTGGGTGGCGAGTTCAACGCCTTCACCGCCAAGGAGTACACCTGCTTCCACGCGCGGGTGCTCGACGACGACCTGCCGTTGGCGGTCGACGTGCTGGGCGACATGATCACCGACTCGCTGCTGCGCGAGGAGGACGTCGCCGCGGAGCGCGAGGTGATCCTCGACGAGATCGCGATGCACGACGACGACCCCGACGACGTGGTGCACAACCTCTTCGCGCGGCAGGCGTGGGGAGACAGCCCGCTCGGGCGACCGATCGCGGGCACTGTCGACTCGATGACCGCCCTCACCCGCGACCAGGTGGCGCGCTTCTACCGGCGCCACTACCGGCCTGCGAACACCGTGGTGGCGGCGGCCGGCAACGTCGACCACGCCACCGTCGTACGGCTGGTCAAGGCGGCGTTCGACCGGCACGGCTTCCTCGAGGGGGACGAGCCGCCGGTCGTGCCCGACGTGTCCCGGCCGACCCGGCGGGTCCACGCCGGCACCATGACGGCCACCCGGCCGTTCGAGCAGGTCAACCTGGTGCTCGGCGTCAACGGGATCACCCGGCACGACGACCGTCGCTACGCCCTCGGCGTCCTCAACACCGCCCTCGGCGGTGGTACGTCGTCCCGGCTCTTCCAGGAGGTGCGCGAGCTCCGCGGCCTCGCCTACAGCGTCTTCAGCTTCGCGTCCCACCACCACGACGCCGGCTTGGTCGGGGTCTCCGTGGGCTGTCTGCCGCGGCGGCTCGACGAGGTGCTCGGGGTCGTGCGCGGCGAGCTCGAGAGGGCAGCGGCCGACGGGATCACCGAGGAGGAGCTGCGGCGCGGTCAGGGCCAGCTGCGCGGCGGACTCGTGCTCGGGATGGAGGACACCGCCTCCCGGATGTCCCGGATCGGGAAGGCCGAGCTGATCTACGACGAGCTGCTCTCCCTCGACGAGGTGATCCACCGGATCGACACCGTGACCCTCGAGGACGTCCGCGACCTCGCCGCCACCCTCTTCCGCCAGCCCGAGATCCTCGCCGTCGCCGGCCCCGCCTGACCCGTCACTTGTGCAGGTTGAAGGTGGCGCGACCCGTCACTTGTGCAGGTTGAAGGTGGCGCGACCCGTCACTACTGCAGGGTGAAGGTGCGTCCAGCCGTCACTTGTGCAGGCTGATGGTGGTGCGAACCGTCACTGCTGCAGGTTGAAGGTGTGTCCAGCTCTCACTCGTGCAGCGTGCGCGGCCGCGACGGTGACGTCTCGGTGGGTTTCAAACCTGCGCAAGTGACGTCTCGGTGGGTTTCAAACCTGCGCAAGTGACGGCTCGGCGGGTTTCAAACCTGCGCAAGTGACGGCTCGGCGGGTTTCGATCCTGCGCAACTGACGGGTCAGCGTTTGGCGATCAGGCCGACCACCGGTGGGGCCTTCTGCTCGACCACGGACACCCGGAAGCCGGCCTTGGTGAGGGCGGCGGAGCCCTTCTGGACGATGGTCGGGACCAGCTCGGGCTGCTTGGCCTCGTAGAACAGGAAGACCGCGCCCCCTGGGAGCACCCGCTCGTGGAGCAGCGCCACCTCGTCGGCACAGTCACGCACCCAGAAGAGGTTGACGTTGAACGCGAACACCTTGGTCAGCCGCTTGACGGGGACCCGCAGCGTGGCGAGGTCGATCTGGCGGACGGTCAGTCGCCCTGCCTCGACGTACTTGGCGCAGCGACGCTTGGTGCGGTCGACACCGGACTCGGAGCGGTCGATCGCGAACAGCTTGCCGGTCTCGAGCCGCTGGCAGATCAGCTCGGCGCCGTAGCCCGGTCCGCAGCCGATCTCCAGGATGTTGTCGCCCGGCTGGACGTCCATCACGTTCACCGCCCACACCAGCCGCGCGGGGACCTGCAGTTTCGGCATGGGGCACAGCCTGCCACTACCGGCACGCCTAGTCAGGCACCTGGGATCGTCGCGGACTAGGTTGGGGCCGTGAGCGACACGCTGAACGTCGGGGTGCTGGGCGCCCTCGGGAAGGTCGGCGCAGAGGTCTGCCGAGCGGTCGACGCCGCACCTGACATGGACCTGGTCGCCCGGCTCGACGCCGATGACTCCCTGGACCAGCTGGTGGGGGCGGGGGCGGAGGCCGTGGTCGACTTCACGCACCCGGACGCCGTGATGGACAACCTGCGATTCTGCATCGAGCACGGGCTGCACGCGGTCGTCGGCACGACTGGCTTCGACGAGGACCGGCTCGCGACGTTGCGGGACTGGCTGAGTGCCGCGCCAGGGACCGGCGTGCTGGTGGCTCCCAACTTCTCGATCGGCGCGATCCTGATGATGCGGTTCGCTCAGGTGGCAGCACCGTTCTACGAGTCGGTCGAGGTGGTCGAGCTGCACCATCCCGACAAGGCCGACGCGCCCTCCGGCACCGCGCGCCGTACGGCGGAGCTGATCGCCGCCGCCCGCAGCGACGCGGCTGCGGGGCCGGTGCCGGACGCCACGTCCACGTCGCTCGACGGCGCCCGCGGAGCGACCGTCGACGGCGTGCGGGTGCACTCGGTCCGGCTGCGTGGGCTCGTGGCGCACCAAGAGGTGCTGCTCGGGGGACTGGGGGAGACCCTCACGATCCGGCACGACTCACTCGACCGCTCCTCGTTCACGCCCGGCGTGCTGACCGGACTGCGGGCGATCGCCGACCACCCCGGCCTCACGGTCGGGCTCGAGCACTTCCTGGACCTCGACTGACGGACCCGATCAGCGGCGGCGCACACGTCAGCCCCAGAGCCTGAGCAGCGCCGCCACCAGAGCTGCCCCGAACACCACGACCAGGAACGGCGCGCGCACCAGCAGCAGCACGAACGCCGTGGCGAGCCCGGCCAACCGGGCGTCGATCACCAGCGATGCATCAGCGGCCAGCACCTGCACCGCGACCAGCGCGGCGAGCAGCGCAACCGGGATCAGGTCCGCGATCCGTTCGACGACGGGGTGCTCGAGAACTCTCGGCGGCAGCGACAACCCGGCGAGCTTGAGCACGTAGCAGCCGATCCCTGCGCCGATCACGGTCAGCCAGATAGTCATCCCCCCGCCTCCGGAAATTCGGTCGGGTCCTCGTGCTTCGACAGCAGTCCGACCAGCAGCGCCACCCCACCCGCGGCGAGCACGGGGAGGCCGGCCGGGGTGAATGGCACGAGCACCAGGGCGAGGGCGGCGGCGGCCAGCGCCACACCCCGGTTGACCGGGTCGGACAGTCGCGGCCACAGCAGTGCCAGGAAGGCCGCGCCCACCGCGGCGTCGAGGCCGTAGGTCTTCGGGTCGCCGAGCGCCTCGCCGGCCACCGCGCCCAGGAAGGTGAACAGGTTCCACAGCACGAGGATCGACAGTCCGGTCGCGACGAACCCCACGCGCGCCAGCGTGCGGTCGGGCCGGTTCAGTGACATCGCCGTCGACTCGTCGATCAGCAGCTGCGCGGCTGCCACCCGACGACCGCCACGGAAGTCCAGCAATGGTCCGATCCGCAGGCCGTAGAGGGTGTTGCGCGACCCGAGCAGCAGGGCGGTCAGCGCCGACGCCAGCGGCGTACCCCCGGCAGCCAGGACACCGACCAACGCGAACTGGCTCGCACCGGTGAACATCACGAGGGACAGCGCACAGGTCTGGGCCACCGAGAGCCCGGCCGCGACCGAGACAGCACCGAACGACGTGCCGTAGAGCCCGGTGGCGACGCCGACCCCGAGGCTGTCCCGGATCACCGCGCGGCGATCGGACCCCGCTGTCGTCACCCGGGCGACCCTAGTTGCCCGGCGGGCGGCTCAGCGGCGCCGGGTCACCCGCACCGAGCGCGGCCGGTGGAAGTCGTGGATGAGCAGGTAGGCGATGAGGCAGCCGACTCCGAGACCCACCCCGACGCCGGCGAGGGGCAGGTCGTGGTAGCTGGCCAGCCAGAGGCCGACGCCCAGGCTCAGCACCAGGACGACGGCGGCGATCAGGAAGCGGTGGAGCTGCGGCAACGGACCCATGGCCAACCCCTGTCTCTCGGGACTCCATGGTGACGCAGGCGCGCCCGAAATCAATACTCCGTTCAGGTGAACTGCGTGTGCAACCGGACCTGCTTGGCGGTCACGGCGCCGGTGCCGTCCAGGTCGAGCTCACGATGTGCCCCGTCCGTCGCCCAGCCGGCCTCGGTGAGGAACCGGCGTACGGCGTCGTCGGACGCGACCGTCCAGCACACCGCCCGGCGGAACCGGTCGGCGGTCATCGTGTCGACCGCTGCCTGGAGCAGCCGCGAGCCGTGCCCACGGCCCCGCTCCTCGGGGTCGACGGTGAGCTCCATCAGCTCGGCATCGGCCACCGGATCGGCGTCCGGGTCGGAGGCCGGGGAGGTGATGGTGAAGCCGACCACACGGTTGCGCTCCAGGGCGACCAGGACCCTCACGCGGGCGTCGGCCGGCCGGCTGAGCACCCGCTTCCAGGCCTCCTCCGCGACGGACGGGTCGACCTCGAGCTGCTCGGCGGGCAGCAGCTCGGAGAGGTCGTGCTGCCGGGTGCGGAGCTGCAGCCGCGCGATCGCCGGAGCGTCGTCGGTCCACGCCACCCGGCAGGAGACGTCCGCGGTGGGGGAGCTCATGCAGCCATCCTGACACCCGCACGAGAGTATTACAGCGACGCGTCGCAGGAGTCGCAAGATGTAACAATCGTGGTACCCTGAGCATGTGTACGGCAACGACTTCACCGCGCCCGAGGGGCGGTCCGAGCAGCAGCCGCAGCCGGCTCTGACGGCCGACCCCGACCAACCCGCCTCGTTCACCGCGCTCCTGGCCGAGGACGGCCGGATCGAGCCGCGCGACGAGATGCCGGAGGGCTACCGCAAGACCCTGGTCCGTCAGATCGCCCAGCACGCCCACTCCGAGATCATCGGGATGCAGCCCGAGGGCAACTGGATCAGCCGGGCACCGAGCCTGCGACGCAAGGCGATCCTGATGGCCAAGGTGCAGGACGAGGCAGGCCACGGTCTCTACCTGTACGCCGCCGCCGAGACCCTCGGCGCCGACCGCGCCGACCTGCTCGACATGCTCCACGACGGTCGTCAGAAGTACTCCTCGATCTTCAACTACCCGACGCTCACCTGGGCCGACGTCGGCGCGATCGGCTGGCTCGTCGACGGTGCCGCGATCACCAACCAGGTGCCCTTGTGCCGGTGCTCGTACGGCCCCTACGCCCGCGCGATGGTGCGCGTCTGCAAGGAGGAGTCGTTCCACCAGCGGCAGGGCTTCGAGATCCTCCACACCCTGTCCCACGGCACCGAGGCGCAGAAGGCGATGGCCCAGGACGCCGTCAACCGCTACTGGTGGCCCTCGCTCATGATGTTCGGCCCGCCCGACGACGACTCGCCCAACAGTGCCCGCTCCATGGCCTGGGGCATCAAGCGGTTCAGCAACGACGAACTGCGGCAGCGGTTCGTCGACATGACGGTGCCGCAGGCCGAGGCGCTCGGGCTGACGCTGCCCGACCCCGAGATCCGGTGGAACGAGGAGCGCGGCCACTACGACTTCGGCGAGATCGACTTCACCGAGCTGTTCGAGGTCATCAAGGGCAACGGTCCGTGCAACGAGCAGCGGCTGGCCCACCGGGTCGCCGCGCACGAGGACGGTGCGTGGGTGCGCGAGGCCGCGTCGGAGTACGCCGAGAAGCAATCAGCCCGATCGGTTGGCGCGGCATGAACGACTGGCCGCTCTGGGAGGTGTTCGTCCGGTCCCGCCGGGGGCTGTCGCACGTCCACGCCGGGTCGCTGCACGCGCCCGACGCCGAGCTCGCGCTCCGCAACGCCCGTGACCTCTACACCCGGCGCCAGGAGGGAGTCTCGATCTGGGTCGTCCGGTCCTCCGACATCGAGGCCAGCACGCCCGACGAGCGCGACTCGTTCTTCGACCCGGCGGCCGACAAGATCTACCGCCACCCGACGTTCTACGACGTACCCGAGGGAGTGGAGCATTTGTGACCCCCCAGTTCGAGTACGTCCTCGCCCTCGCGGACGACGCGTTGATCTCCGCCCAGCGGATGGGCTGGTGGATCAGCCGCGCGCCCCAGCTCGAGGAGGACGTCGCGCTGGCCAACATCGGGCTCGACCAGCTCGGACAGGCGCGGAGCCTGCTCGCGCACGCCGGCGAGGTCGAGGGCGCCGGCCGCAGCGAGGACGACCTCGCCTACCTCCGCGACGAGCGCGACTTCAGGAACGTGCAGCTCGTCGAGCGCGACCAGTCCGACTTCGGGGTGGCGATGGCACGGCTGCTGATCTTCGCGGCCTACCAGGCCGAGCTGTACGCCGCGCTGCGCGCCAGCAGCGACCTGACCCTCGCCGGCGTGGCCGGCAAGGCGGTCAAGGAGGTGGCCTACCACCTCGACCACGCCCGCCAGTGGGTGCTGCGGCTCGGCGACGGCACGGAGGAGTCGCACCGGCGGATGCAGGCAGCGCTCGACGCCGAGTGGCCCTACCTCGACGAGCTGTTCGACGGCTCGTGGGTCGCGCCGGAGCTGCTCGAGGAGGGAGTCGCCGTCGACCCCGCCTCGCTGCGCGAGCCGGCACTGGGGCGGATCATGCCGGTGCTGCGCGAGGCGACGCTGCAGACGCCGGAGGTACTGCCCGCGGTCGGTGGGGGACGGCGCGGCCTCCACACCGAGCAGATGGGCTACCTGCTCGCCGAGATGCAGCACCTCACCCGATCGCACCCGGGGGCGACGTGGTGACCCCGACCCAGACCCGCACGCCCGCCTACGATCTCGCGGCCGGCGTGCTCGACCCCGAGCTGCCCGTCGTCACGATCGAGGACCTCGGGATCCTGCGCGACGTCACCGAGGACGACCAGGGCCGGGTGCATGTGCAGATCACGCCGACCTACTCCGGCTGCCCGGCCATGGAGACCATCCGCACCGACCTCGAGGCGACGCTGACCGCGGCCGGCTACCAGCGGGTCGACGTCGAGTTCGTGCTCTCCCCGGCGTGGACCACCGACTGGATGACCGACGAGGGCCGGGCCAAGCTGGCGGCGTACGGCGTGGCACCCCCGGCCGCCCGGGCCGCCGAGCACGATGGGCCGGTGCCACTGACGCTGAGCGTCCGCTGCCCGCAGTGCGGCAGCCTCGACACCCGCGAGTCGAGCCGGTTCGGGTCCACGGCCTGCAAGTCGCTGTGGGTGTGTCAGGCCTGCCGCGAGCCCTTCGACCACTTCAAGACCCTGTGACGACCCACGCCCAGCTGCACCAGCTGCGGGTCGCGGCGATCGACGAGCTCACGGACGACGCGGTCGCGATCACCTTCGACGTGCCTGACGAGCTGCGTGACGACTACGCGTTCCTGCACGGCCAGCACGTCTCCGTCCGCGGCTCCGACGACGTGCGCCGCAGCTTCTCGATCTGCACCCCGCCGTCCTCAGGCGTGCTGCGGATCGGCGTGAAGCGACTCCCCGGCGGCGCGTTCTCCGACGGCATCGTCGGCTCGTTGCAGGTCGGCGACTCGCTGGAGGTGCTGACCCCTGCCGGGCGGTTCACCACCGAGCTCGACCCCACCACCGCCAAGCGGTACGTCGCCGTCGCGGCCGGGTCCGGCATCACGCCGGTCCTGTCGATCATGGCCGCGGTGCTGGAGGCCGAGCCCGGCTCGCAGGTCACGCTGGTCTACGCCAACCGCACCACCCGCTCGATCATGTTCCTCGATGAGGTGCATGACCTGAAGGACCGGTTCCCGGACCGGTTCCAGATCATCCACGTGCTCTCCCGCGAGCAGCAGGACGTCGAGCTCCTCTCGGGCCGGCTCGACGCCGAGCGCTTCCGCGCGATCGTCGACGCCTTCGGCCTCGCCGGGTCCGACGACTGGTTCCTCTGCGGGCCGCACCAGATGGTGGTCGACCTGCGGCAGGCGCTGACCGACCTGGGTGAGAAGCGGATCCACACCGAGCTCTTCCACGCCGACCCCGCACCACGCGCACCGGTCGCTGCCCTCGTGGACGGCGCCGACGGTGCCGCCGAGGTCACGATCCGGCTCGACGGCAGGGCCAGCGACTTCCCGCTGCGACCGGACGGGCCGCCGGTGCTCGAGGCGGCGCTCGACGTACGCCGTGACTTGCCGTTCGCGTGCAAGGGCGGGGTGTGCGGCACCTGCCGCGCCAAGCTGGTCGAGGGGACCGTGCAGATGGATGCGAACTACGCCCTCGAGCCCGAGGAGGTCGAGCGCGGCTACGTGCTCACCTGCCAGTCGCACCCCACGTCGGCGAAGGTCGTCCTCGACTACGACGCCTGACGCCGGACCGCGGGGTCGGGCACAGGCCGCGTGAACCACCGGGCGAGCTGTCGGGTCAGCTCGGGCGCGCCGTTGGCCACGACCGAGCCGTCGGCCAGGGCGCTGGCCCAGTCGCGGTGCCCGGTCGCCAGCCCCAGCAGTACCGTGCTCCCGGCCTGCACGTACACGTAGCGCTCCTGGGCCAGCAGCGGGTCCTGCAGGCAGCCGTAGGGATCGGCTCCTCGCTCGAGCACCAGCCAGCCACGGTGGGTCCGCCGGGCCTGGTTGGTGATCTCCACGACGACCTGCTGCTCGGGAAGCCGCCGGGTGTCGACCCTGCGGGCGAGCCAGTCGAAGACGATCTCCGGGTCGCGCTCCACCAGCGAGGGGTCGTCCGGCAACCAGGTCGCCGACCACGTGCGCAGCGACCACAACGTGGGCATCAGTCCCTCACCCGCGACGGTCAGCCGGTACGCCGCGGAGCGGGTGTCGCGGTCGGCGCGGGTCACCACGCCGAGGCTCTCGAGCCGGCGCAGCCTCTCGGTCAGCACCGAGCGGGAGATCCGGCCGGGCAGCGCTGCGGCCAGCTCGTTGAAGCGCCGCGGACCATGCACGCCCAGCTCGCGGACGATGAGCAGGTTCCACCGGTCACCGAGGTGCTCGATGGCCTTGGTGAAGGAGCAGTAGTCCGTGCCGTCGTGCGGCTCCACGCGGTCATTCTCCCACTGCGACGGCTCGTGCCCGGTTCGAAGTTCGAACTGGACCGACGCGCCCGTCCGAGCGCACGGTGGAGCCGGCAGGAGGGGGCGCGGGGGAGGAGCGGGACCGATGACGACCAGGACCCAGGCGGACCGACCGGGGGAGTCGGCGAGCCGGACCACCGTGGCGCAGTCACACGACCGGATGATCGGCGCCGGCATGACCCGACGACGGCTCACCCTACCGTCGGGTGCGGGCGTGCACCTGGTCGAGGCCGGGACCGGCCCACCGGTCCTGCACCTCCACGGCAGCACCACCTGCTGCCTGTCGCATCTGCCCCTCCTCGAGCGCCTCGACCGGGTCCGCTCCGTGGCCCCTGACCGACCCGGGCTGGGGCTCAGCGATCCCGTGCCCGCGGCACGGTCTGAGTTCCGTGCTGCGGCCGTCCGGTTCGTCGACCAGGTCCTCGACGCGCTCGCCGTGCGGTCCGCTGCGCTCGTCGGCTGCTCGATGGGCGGGAGCTGGGCCACCTGGTACGCACTGGCCAGGCCGGATCGGGTCGACCGGCTCGTCCTGCTGGGCGCGGTTCCCGGCCTGCCGGGGACCAGCCCGCCGTGGCTGCTGCGCGCGATGACGACGCCGGTGGTGGGTGACCTGCTGACCCGCCACCTACCGCCCAGGCGTCAGGACGTGCTCCGTCTGATGACTGTGATGGGGGAGGGCAGCACGCTCCCTCGCCACCCGGACTTGCTCGACTCGCTCGTCGCAGCCGGTCGCGACCGGGCCGTGGCGACCGCCAACCTCACCGAGCTGCGGGCCGTGCTCGGGTGGGGCGGGTTCCGGCGCCGCACCAGCATCTCGGCCGACGAGCTGCGTCGTCTCCGCGCCGCCACGCTCGTCGTCTGGGGCGACCGCGACCCTGTGGGGTCGGCTGCGGTCGCCGAGCAGGTGGCTGAGCTGATTCCCGACGCGCGGCTCGAGCTGCTGCCTGCGGGCCACGTGCCGTGGCTGGGCCACCCCGACCGGGTCGCCGAGCTGGTGTCCGACTTCGTGCTCACCGGCTCATGAGCCGGCGGGTGCTGGTCGTCGGGGCAGGCATCGCCGGCCTCGCCACCGCGCGAGCGCTGGGCAGCCTCGGCATCGCCGCCGACGTCGTGGAACGGCGAGCGGACCGGCCCGCGTCGGGGTTCGGCCTGAACCTGCCGGGCAACGCCGTCCGCGCCCTGAGCCGGCTCGGCGTGGACCGGCCCCTCACCGAGGCCGGCGTGCCCGTCGTACGACGTGAGTACCGGTCGGCTTCCGGACGGCTGCTCTTCGGGGTCGACGAGGCGGCGTTCTGGACGGGCATCGCCCCCTCGGTGTGCGTGCGTCACGGTGTGGTGCTCGACGCCTTGGCCCAGGGGATTGAGGTCCGGCGGGGCGTCGCGTGCGGACGGGTGACGGTCGAGGACCACGGAGTGAGGGTCGGGCTGTCGGACGGGAGCGAGGAGGTCTACGACTTCCTCGTCGGTGCCGATGGCGTCCACTCAGCAGTGCGCTCGGGAGCTCTTCCTGGGGCGCCTGTCTCCTCGCTCATGACGACGGGTTGCTGGCGGTTCGTCACGGCCGATCCCGGGGTGGACTGCTGGACGGCGTGGACCGGCCACGGCGTGACGCTGCTGCTGATCCCGGTGGCACCGGGCGAGGTCTACGGGTACGCCGCCAGCAACCGGGCGGCCGCCGCGGTCGACGAGCCCGGCTGGCTGGGTCGGGCGTTCGCCGCGTTCCCCGCACCCGCGGTCAAGGCCGTGGACCAGGTCCTCGAGGGAGACCCCACCCCGTACTACTCGCGGGTCGAGGAGGTGCGGATGCCGACCTGGCACCGGGGACGGATGGTCGTGATCGGCGATGCCGCTCACGCGACCGGGCCGGTCTGGGCCCAGGGAGCGGCGATGGCCCTCGAGGACGCGCTGGTGCTCGCCGACCTGCTGGCTCGGCGGGATGACTGGTCGACCGTCGGCGCTGAGTGGGAAGACAGCCGCCGTACCCGGGTCGCGCATGTGCAGGCGGCGACGGACCGGATGTCCCGCCTCGCCGGCCTGCCCGGGTGGGTCTCCCACTCCGTGGCGCCGCTGGCCGGGCCGCGCGCGTACCGCGCCACCTACGGCCCCCTCCGCACCGATCCGCTGGCCGGCTAAGGGTGAGCCCGTCAGCGGTAGTGCTCGGGGAGCTTCTCGCCGATCCTGACCTGCGGCTTCGGCAGCCGCATGAACTTCATCTGCATGGAGCGGCTGACGGCGTACCAGGTCGTGCCCTTGAGGCTCTCCTCCGGGAACCGCTTCCGGAGCTCGCGGCGGACGCGGAACCGGACCGTGGCGATGTCGACGATGATCAGCAGGAACATGCCGAACAGCAAGAAGTTGCTGGTCTGCATCAGCCGCGCGTTGCCGGAGTAGCCGAGCACCAACGTGATCAGCATCGCCGGGATCATCAGCTCGAGGAACGAGAACCGCGAGTCGACGAAGTCGCGGATGAACCGTCGTACCGGACCCTTGTCGCGCGCCAGGTAGTACCGCTCGTCGCCGGTCTTCATCGCCTGCCGGACCTTGCGGCTCGACTCCGCGCGCTGCTGGCGCTGCTGGGCGGCGAGCTCCTTGCGGCTCCGCGGGGGCTTGGCGCGGGCCTTGGCCAGCGCCTCCGCCTCCTTGCGGGTCGGCGTCGGGCGACCCTTGCCGCCCGGTTTCGGGGCGACCTCGGAGGTCTCGGTCTCGGTCTTGCTTCGGCGGAACAACGACTGGCTTTCGGACGGCGGGCAGGACGATCCGGACGATCATCAGGGACAGGGCAACCCTACCGGGACGACCCGCACCGGGTCGCAGCGCCGGCGGAGGGCCCGACCGGGCAAATCAGCGTGTGAGCCCTTGGCCCCGGTCGTCTAGGGTTGCCTCATGAGCCTCATGAAGCGCATCAGCCTGATCTTCCGGTCGAAGGCCAACAAGGCCCTCGATCGCGCCGAAGATCCTCGCGAGACCCTCGACTACAGCTACCAGCGGCAGCAGGACCTGCTGGTCAAGGTCCGTCGCGGCGTGGCTGACGTGGCGACCAGCCGCAAGCGGGTGGAGCTGCAGGTCAACCAGCTCGAGCAGCAGGCCAAGAAGCTCCAGGGCCAGGCCGAGAAGGCGATCTCGGTGGGGCGCGAGGACCTCGCCCGCGAGGCGCTGACCCGCAAGTCCGGGCTGACCTCGCAGATCACCGACCTCAAGACCCAGCACGCCCAGCTGCAGGGGGAGGAGGAGAAGCTCACGCTCGCCCAGCAGCGGCTGCAGGCGAAGGTCGAGGCCTTCCGCACCCGCAAGGAGACCATCAAGGCGACCTACACCGCCGCCGAGGCGCAGACCAAGATCAACGAGGCCATGTCCGGGATCGGCGAGGAGATGGGCGACGTCGGGATGGCGATCCAGCGCGCCGAGGACAAGACCGCTCAGATGCAGGCCCGGGCGGGCGCGATCGACGAGCTGCTCGCCTCCGGTGCGCTCGACGACGTGAGCCAGCCCGGTGGCGGCGACGACATCGCCCGCGAGCTCGACGCCCTGAGCTCCGACAGCGACGTCGAGGCCGAGCTCGCGCGGCTGAAGGCCGGTTCGCAGCCGCAGGCGATCGAGGCGGGCGACGAGGGCGACATCCTCCAGGCCGAGCCGGAGAAGGCCGCGGAGCCTACGTCCGACACCACCACCGACGAGGGGCGGGCGTGATCATCCGGATCCTCGGGGAGGGCCAGTTCGACGTCCCCGACGAGTCGCTGGCGACCCTGAACGACCTGGACACCGCCGTGGAGTCCAGCGTCGAGTCGGGTGACGAGGCCGCTTTCCGGGTCGCGCTCGACGCCCTGCTGGCAGGCGTCCGTGACGCCGCGGCGCCGCACGAGGAAGGCTCTCTCGACAGCTCCGACCTGATCCTCCCCCACGCCGACGCCACGCTCGACGAGGTCCGTGACCTGCTCAGCGGCGACGGCCTGATCCCCGGCTGACGGCGTAGACCCCTGATGGCGTCCTCCCGCTTCGTCCCCGACTCCGGCCTCACGGTCCGGATGACCACCGTGCTGTTCCTGCTCGGCGCGCTGTTCGTCGCGCTGGTCGTCGCGATGATGTACCTGTTCTCCGACTTCTGGTTGCTGATCGGCATCGCCGGCATCGGGGTCGCGTTCTACCAGTGGTGGAGCTCGGACACGGTCGCGATGCGGGCGATGCGAGCCCGTGAGGTCACGCCCGAGGAGGCACCCGAGCTGCACGGCATGGTCGACCGCCTCTGCGCCCTCGCCGACATGCCCAAGCCACGGGTCGGGATCGCCGACCTCGACCTCCCGAACGCCTTCGCCACCGGCCGCTCGCCGAACCGGGCGGTCGTCTGCGTCACGACCGGGATCATGGGCAAGCTGACGCCCGAGGAGCTCGAGGCGGTGCTCGCCCACGAGCTCTCTCACGTCGCCCACCGCGACGTGCTGGTGATGACCGTGGCGTCGTCCGCCGGCATCGTCGCCGGGATGCTCACGCGCGGCGCGCAGTTCGGCGCCCTGACCCGTGACCGCAACAGCAGCAACGGGATCGCGTTCCTGGTCGCGCTCGCCGTCAGCCTCGTCGTGTACGCCGTGAGCTTCTTCCTGACCCGGCTGCTCTCGCGCTACCGGGAGCTGTCGGCCGACCGGGCGGGTGCCTACCTCACGATGAAGCCCCAGGCGCTGGCGACCGCGCTGCAGAAGATCACCGGCGAGATCTCGGCCATCCCGCAGCGCGACCTGCGTGCGTCCAAGGCCATGAACGCGTTCTTCATCGCTCCCGCGATCAGCGGCGCGAGCCTCAAGACCCTCACGTCCACCCACCCGTCGCTGGAGCAGCGACTCGAGCAGCTGGCGCGGATCCAGGCCGAGCTCGGCCGCCCGTCCTGAGGACCGCCGGAGGCGTCGTGGGATTCTGGAAGGCCGTCACCGGCCGTAGCGGGCCTGTGCCCGCTCGGCTCGACTCGCTGTTCGAGGTGCCCAGTGCCGCGGTGATCCTGCAGACGGAGACCGGCTTCGTGCCGTCGGGGACCGGCTCGGTCTGCTACCGCGGCGCGGCCGGGGCGGCGTTCGCACAGACCCAGCAGGACGTGCTCGACCTGCTGGAGGCGTCGTCCGGGACGCCCGAAGTGGAGGTGACCCGCGACTCGTTCGGCTTCACCTGGCTGACCGTGACCGGTGATCCGGCCGACCCGGCAGGTCTGTGCACGGACCTGCACGGTGTGAACACCACCCTCGAGTCCGCCGGCTTCGGCTCCGGCCTGCTGTGCACCCTGATCCCGTTCCACGACCAGGCAGGGCGTCGGCTCGGGCTGGTCTACCTCTACAAGCAGGGGACCTACTACGGCTTCGCTCCCACCGGTCCCCAGCAGCGGGACAACCTGCTCGAGCTGCAGGTCCGCGACGTGCTCTCCCAGGAGCTGCCGATGGAGCAGGACCTCAAGCGCTGGCTCGCGGTGTGGGATGCTCCGGGGCTGTGACGACCCCCGATCCCGCCGCCGACTTCGCCCGTCGCGTCAGCCACGACCTGAAGAACCCGCTGTCCTCGATCCGGATGTCGCTCGAGCTGGCGCGCGAGGAGCTCGGTGAGGACGCCGACCAGGTCGTGCTGGACCTGATCGGACGGGCCGAGCGGAACGCCGTACGGCTGGAGGAGATGCTCGACGCGCTCCGGGAGCAGGTGGAGACCGACCAGTAGGCAGTCAGTCGCGGTGGGACTTGCCCGGCAGCTCGAGCATCCGCTGCAGGGCGGTCAATGCGTGGCGCTCGGTCTCCGGGTCGACCTCGATCCGGTTCACGACGTTCCCGGCCACGAGCGACTCCATGGCCCACACGAAGTGGGGAAGGTCGATCCGGTTCATCGTCGAGCAGTAGCAGACGTTCTTGTCGAGGAAGAGGATCTGCTTGTCGGGGTGGGCCGCCGCGAGCCGCTTCACGAGGTTCAGCTCGGTGCCGATCGCCCAGGCCGAGCCGGCCGGGGCGGCCTCGATGGTCTTGATGATGAACTCGGTGGAGCCGATCAGGTCCGCCTTCAGCACCACGTCGTGCGTGCACTCCGGGTGGACCAGGATCTGGACCCCGGGGACCGTCGCGCGGAGCTCGTCGACGACGTCCGCGGAGAACCGACCGTGCACCGAGCAGTGGCCGCGCCACAGGATCACGCGCGCGTCGCGGAGCTGCTCCGTGGTGAGCCCGCCGTTCGGCTGCAGCGGGTTCCACACGACGCAGTCGTCGAGCGAGAAGCCCATCTGGAGCACGGCGGTGTTGCGGCCGAGATGCTGGTCGGGGAAGAAGAACACCTTCGCGTCCGGCTTCTGGGCGAACGCCCACTCCAGCGCGGTCTCCGCGTTGCTGGACGTGCACACCGTGCCGCCGTGGCGGCCGACGAACGCCTTGATGTCGGCCGAGGAGTTCATGTAGGTGACCGGCACCACCGCGTCGGCCACACCGGCCGCGGCCAGGGCGTCCCACGCGTCCTCGACCTGGGCAAGCCGGGCCATGTCGGCCATCGAGCAGCCGGCGGCGAGGTCGGGCAGGATCACCTGCTGGTGCTCGGCGGTCAGGATGTCGGCCGACTCCGCCATGAAGTGGACGCCGCAGAAGACGATGAACTCGGCCTCGGGCCGGGCCGCCGCCTCGCGCGCCAGCTTGAAGGAGTCGCCGGTGACGTCGGCGAACTCGATGACCTCGTCGCGCTGGTAGTGGTGGCCCAGCACGAACACGCGTTCGCCCAGGGCGGCCTTGGCCGCGCGGGCGCGCGCCACCAGGTCAGGGTCCGACGGCTCCGGCAGGTCGCCGGGGCACTCCACGCCGCGCTCGGTGGTGAGGTCTCGCCCTCGCCCGAGCGGGAGCAGCGGAAGGTCGACGGTGGTCACGTCCTCATCCTAGGTGGGGACCCCGCGGGTGGTGGTTTCGAGCCCTTGGTGGTGGCGGATGCCCGGTGGTTGAGGAGGTT
>NZ_DASUTK010000211.1:0-28716 GCF_036374615.1 Nocardioides sp. | reverse complement strand
CGCCCGGTTGAACGCCTCCGAGCTGCACCGCGCCGGCCGACACCTGCTGGCGGTGGTCGACCCGGAGGGTGAGGAGAAGCGGGCGGAGAAGGACCTGGACCGCGAGGAACGCGCCGCTCACCTCGACCGGGGCCTCTCGATCACCGACGACGGCCTGGGCGGGGTGCGGATCCGCGGTCGTGGCAGCGTCGAGGACGGTGCCACCCTGCGCGCCGCCCTCTTGCCGTTCACCAAACCCAAGCCCCAGCCCCCAGATGACGATGCCTGTGAGCCGGGCGAGGATGACCGCGACCACGGCGCCCGGATGTTCGACGCCCTGGTGAAGCTCGCCGAGCACGCCCTGAACACCGACGTCGCGCCGGCCAGCCACGGCGCCCGACCCCGGGTCACGGTCACCATCGACGCCGACACCCTCCACGACGACCACGAGGGCGCTCCTCGAGGGTCGGGGGTCGGGGTGACCGACGACGGCCTCGAGGTGAGCGAGCGCTACGGCGGTGCGGCGGATGGCGTGCGACGCCGACCTGATCCGGGTGCTGCTCGATGCCGAGGGCTGCCCGCTCGATGTGGGCCGCACCCGACGGCTGGTCACCCCCGCGATCTGGACCGCGCTGGTCGCCCGCGACCGCCACTGCGCCTTCCCCGGCTGCACCCGGCCACCGGTGATGGGCCACGCCCACCACATCCGCCACTGGATCGACGGCGGCCCCACAGCGTTGGAGAATCTGGTGCTGTTGTGCGGGCACCATCACCGCACCATCCACCACACCCCCTGGCAAGTCCGGCTCGCCGACGACGGCAGACCCGAGTTCCTGCCGCCAGCCAAGGCGGGACGACCGCCCCCGGACTGGATCCGACACCGGCACCGACAGGAGTAGCCCGGCGGGGCCACTGCTCGAGTACCTAAGGCGTGGACTCGCCCTCGAGAACACCGACGGTTCACCGAGGATGTGGCTGGCCCTCACGGGAGCTGGGGCACGATGACCTCCTCGACCAGGCCGGTGAGTTCACGTGGGTCGATTCCGGCGCTGTCGATGTTGTCGAAGTCGAGCGCGCGGACCACGACGACGACCAGGCCGCGGGCGGGTACTACCTCGATCATCTGCCCGCCGTACCCCCACGCCAGGTATGCGGGTTCGTCTCCAGCTGTCGTAACCCACCAGTGGTAGCCGTATGCGGGCCAGATGCCGTCGCTTCCGGTGGTGACCTGGTTTCGAGTCGAGTCCCTCACCCACGCTTCAGGCACGACCGACTTTCCTTCCCAGGTGCCCCCATTGAGCATGAGCGTGCCGATCTTCGCCATGTCGATCGGTGTCAGCTTGATCAGTCCCCAGCCGAGGTGGGTCCCGGCACTGTCGACGGGCCAGGCGAACCCCGCCTCGAGGTATTCCTTGATCTGCGCCCCACTTGGCTGGGCCGCGAGTGGCCGGTCAAGAACGGGTCTGGTGTTGATGTCCAGGGGGTCGAAGAGCGTGGTCCGTGCGTACTCGAGCAAGGATTGGCCAACGGCCCGCCTCAGGATGGTCGCGATGGTGTGGCTACCTTCGTTGGAGTACAGGAACCTTCCGCTGCCCGGCGGATTGGCGCGTCTGAGCATGAGTTCCACCGGATCAGGCTCGGCCATCAGCCCGACCGTCGCGGCCTCGTCGCCGGAGAAACCTCCGGTGTGGGTCAGGAGGTCGCGCAGGGTGAGGCGTTGCTGCCACCGAGCCATCGCGTTGACGTGTTCGGGGAGTAGTTCTGCCAGCGTCTGATCGAGGGAGAGCCTGCCTTCGTCGATCGCCTGACCGACCAGGATCGACAGGATGCTCTTGGTGACCGACTCGATGTCCCAGGTGGCTTCTGCATCGGTATCGCGGTAGTCGGCCAGCAGGGTCTCCCCGTCCTGGAGAACCAGGACAGCCCGTACCTGGTCAATGCCCCGCAGCTCGAGGCGTTCGTCGATCGAGCCTTTGAGACTGCCCGCCGACAACTCCGGAGGGCCTCCCTGTCCCCCGGCGCAGGCGGTCACCGCAAGCAGTCCGCCGATAACCAGCACCGCAACCTGACGTCGCCGTCGAAGCCACGTGCTCACCGCAACCACTCGAGCCCCCTATCGACAGGGCTGCGACTCTCGTTCCAGTGCGAAACTCGAGCGCCGCGATGGTGTCATAGCTTCGCCAGGGCGGGATCCTCCATCCCGTCGAGTCTGCCACTACGCATCCGAGCCTGCAGCCGGGCAACGGGCATGTGGTCAGGGTGCCAACCACTCGGGGAAGCCGAGCTCCGTCATGCAGGTGGTGAAGGCGTCCAGCAGGCCGAGCTGCTCGAGGGTGGTGACATCGGTGGCCCCGACGACGACGAGGCACTCCTCGATGGCCTCCTGCTCGGTCGGGACCGAGGGCGGCGGGGGCTCGGGGTCCGGCTCGGGCTCGGGGTCCGGCTCGGGTTCGGGCTCCGGCTCGGGCTCGGGCTCGGGCTCCGGCTCCGGCTCCGGCTCGGGCTCCGGCTCGGGCTCCGGTGTCGGATCAGGCTCGGACGTGGGGTCCGACCCGGGACCGGGTGTGGGGTCTGGCTCGGAGCCCGGTGTGAGCGCCCCTGCGTTGCTGTGGTCGTTCTCGGAACCCCGGGGACCGCTGCCGTTGCGACCGCCGGCCGGATCGTCACTCGACCCCTGACCGGACTTGGCGTGAGCGATCTCCGGCGCGAGGCCAAGACTGCCGCCGTAGCTGGTCGTGCTGTACACGCTGGTGAAGTCGGAGGTCAGGTACGCCCCCATGACGGAGAGCACCAGGTCGACGTAGTCGTGGCTGTGGTTGTAGCGGAAGAGCGCAGCCCGGCGACCAGCCTCAGCGGAGAGGTCGCCGTTGCCGGAGCACAGGTAGACGGCCGTGGCGAGCGCGGCGTCGTCGATGTCCTGGGGGTTGCGCTCGCCGTCGTTGTCGCCGTCGACGCCCACGAGCGACCAGGTCGAGGGTATGAACTGCATCGGCCCGACCGCACGGTCCCACCTGGTGTCGCCGTCGTACTGGCCGGCGTCGGTGTCGCGGACGACCGTGGTCTTGTGGCGGCCGTCGAGGGCGATGCCGAAGATGCCGGGCACGGCCCGGCCCTGGTCGTCGAGAGCGTTGCCGTTGGCTCGGCCGTGGTCGGTCTCGACCCGGCCGACGGCGGCGATGAGCTGCCAGGAGATGTGGCAGCTCGGGTCGGCGGAGTTGATCACCGTCTCGGCCCGCTGGTAGGCCGAGAGGGCCGCGGCAGGGATGCCGGAGGCGGTGGCAGACGCGGAGGCGGAGGCCATTGGTTCGCCGAGGCGGCCTTGGCCGCCACCGACCACGACCCCGGGCTGGGACACGCTGGCCGGGGCCTCCACTGCGTCGGTCGGCACCGACGGCCCCGGACGTGGGGCGGACACCGGGTCAGCAGTGGGCGCGCCGTCACCACCTAGCCGGGCCATCGCCAGGGTGCAGAGCAGGGCTGTCGGAACCACGGCGATGGCTCGACGCCGACTGGTGTGTCGCGCGTACATACGTCTGATGTCTCCCCCTACGGCTGCTGCCGTCGACACCGGCGCCATGGGCGCCGTCCTAGGCAGGCTACGTCGCCTCCCACCAGGAGGCCTCGGCTGTTCCGAACTGGTGACGGTCGGTTACCCGGCCGTGGATCACGCCGCATGCGTCGAGTCACCCACCCTGCTCCTCCATCCTGCCGGCCCGGGGGCCGGGCGGTTGCCCGCCCGACCCTCCGGTCCTGCTGAGTTGTCGGCTGTCACCGCGTTGCGTGGCCGTGCACGTCGGTCCTGGCCGCCTTCGCGCGCGTCGTGGTGCGGGCGGTCGCCTCTCCGTTCACCGACGAGGTGTCGAAGGCGAAGGTGATCACCGCGGTCGCCATCGCGTCGGCGTTCACGTCCAGCGCGTAGGTGTTGAGGTTGCCGTAGAGCTCGTACCCGGTGGCCTCCAGCGCTGCGTGCACGCCGGCAGGCGCACCGTCCGCCTCGGGGGTCAGGCTGTCGCACGGGTCGTGGTAGCAGACGTCCATCTGCTGACCGGCCAGCCCACCCCACAGCGCCACGTCGGCGGCGGACTTGATGGTCTCCGCGCCAGTGAACAGCCCGCCTGCCGGGATGTCCACGCCGGCAGCGATGAACGGTCCGTAGTCCGAGCGACCGGTGAAGTCCGAAGCCTTGGTGGCCTCACCGCGGGCCGCGAAGAACTCCTCGAACACGTCCTCGATGGCTGCCGAACCGGCCGGTCCTGGCCCCGAGCCCTCCGCAGCGGAGTCGTCGCCGTCGTAGACGCCGAACGTGTAGTTGGGCGAGCCGATCATGTCGAAGTTCAGGTACAGCGCGATGTCGTCGATCTCGGCCTCAGTCAGCTCGCTCACGTAGAAGGTGGACCCCACCAGATTGGCCTCCTCGGCCCCCCACCAGGCGAAACGCACCGCGTTCGGGGTCTTCACCTTGGCCATCTGCAACGCCACCTCGAGCAGCGCCGCGGAGCCGGATCCGTTGTCGTTGATCCCAGCCGTGTCCGGTTCGGAGTCCAGGTGCGCTCCGGCCATCACCACGTTGTCGGTCCGCCCCTTCTTGGTCTGCGCCAACACGTTCGAGGTGGAACGGATGGTGGAGATGGTGTCCGCCTCGATCCGCAGCACGAGCCCAGGCGTGGTGGCGAACTCCTCCCCGAGGAAGTACGACACCGACACTGCCGGGATGCCGACCGGGGTGCCCAACGTGCCCTCGAACAAGTCGTAGCGGTCCGCGTTGACCACCGGGTCGCCGTTACCCTGGTTCATCATCACCGCGCCCACAGCACCAGCGGCCTCAGCGTTCTCGACCTTCTGCCCGAACGGGCAGGTTCCGCGCTGAACCAGCGCGATCTTGCCGGTGACGATGTTGGTCCCGTTGGCGTCTTGGAAGTCGGACGCCTCGCAGCCCGAGGTGGAAGCGCGGGGCGGGGTCAGGGCAAGGTCGACCGGGACCACCTCGGCCTGGGCGACGCCGTCACCTGAATAGTCCATCAGGTCGTACTGTTCGCCGTCGACGTAGTTGGTCGCGCTCGGCGCAATCTGGGAGAAGGACGAGCCGAACTCCTCGAAGTACGCGAAGTCGAACGGCTGCACAGTGACCTGGTAGCCGGCCTTGCGCAGCTTGTCGGCGACGTAGTCGGCGCTGGCGTCGTAGCCGGGCAGGCCAGAGGCCCGGTTGTCGCCGTGTGCGTCGGCGATGGCCTGGAACGCATTGGAATGCCGGAGCACGCCCTTCAGCGTCACGGCCTTGGTGAGCTTGCGAACCGAGTTGTTGTTCGGGTCGGCCAACGCTGGGGTGGGAGCCAGTGTCACGGCCGCCAGTACTGAGGACGCCACGAGCGCGCTCAGCGCGACGCAGCGACGGGTGTCTAGTCGAACCACTTTGTGCCTCCTAGAAGGACGCGCCAGGGTTCCCTCATGCCCGAGCGCTGATGGTTCAAGAACCTAGCCGCCGAGACTCCAGGGGGGAAGCGGGTCGCTGGCCCCTTCTGAGAATCAGAGGTCCCTGAGCCCCCGCGCGCCGATCCCGGGAGTCGGCGCGCGAGGGCTGCAACTGGTGCTTCAGTGGAGAGTCACCGGCAGCGTGAGATCTTCAACGAGTACTTGCCCAGCGAGCCGTAGTCCGAGTACCCGGTGGCCGGAGTGAGAGTCCCCACGCCGTCGACCGTCAGGTAGTAGGTCCTGGCGGCGAGCGAACGCTTGACGGTCGCCTTCAGGCCGGTCGCCACGTCGAACGACGCCTGACCGGAGAGCGGGTCGTTCGAGCCCAGCGGCGCCAGACCGGCCGAGTGCAACCGGAGCCGGATGTCCAGGTTCGGGCTGTTCTCGAACGGCTTGACGGTGATCTTCGTCTTGCCGCGGCAGGTACGACGGAACGACAGCACGTCGGTATCCGTGCGCCGCTCGATGACGCCGGCCGCGGTCCTGGCCGTGCCCATGGCGGTGGCAGTGGCGAAGCTGGACCCGTGGTCGTCCGTGCGCAGCGGCAGCTCGTAGCTCTGCATCACGGCGATGTCGTCCTGAGCACTGTTGGCGTCGGCGTACTCACCGCTGCTCCACTGGACGAGCGGCTCGTCGTAACCGACACCCATGATCGGGGCCCAGTTGTGGTGGCCGGTGTAGTAACCGACCGTCGAGGTGCCGTCGTGGAAGAGGCCCAGGTTGTGGCCGGCCTCGTGGGTGGCGGCTTCGGCGATGTACTTGTCCACGTTGGCCAGCAGCTGCGGGAACACCCACGCCGGGTGGTAGTAGCTGGACCCGACCAGGTTGTAGACGCCGACGAAGGCGACCCCGCCGCAGTTGTTGCTGCAGATCCGGGTGGCGGCGTCGGTGCTCGGTGTGACGAGGACCCGCGTCCCGAACTGGGTGTCGACCGCGCTCGACCGGTCGAGCGCGGCGGCCCCCGGGTCCTGTGTGGTCACGTCCACGTCGAAGGGCCGGAAGTCCTCGGCGACCCGCTGGAAGATGCTCTGGATGGTGTCGTGCTCGGCCTGGCTCCAGGACGCCGGGTTCCCGTCGAGGTCGAACGCCGGCTGCGACGAGGTCGGGATCGTGTAGAAGTCGTTCCACGCGGTGCCTGACACCGCCCCACCGTCGAAGTCGAGGAAGATCGTTCGTTGTGCGCCGAGCTTGCTGTGCAGGCTGAACGTCTTGTTGTTGACGAAGGGACCGGGCTCCGGTGTCGCAGCGCTCTCGACAGGCTGAGTCGGAAGGGGTTCCTTCACGTGCAGCATGCCGGTCGGGTCGACCCACAGCGAGGAGTCGGTGCGCAGCAGCGTCGCCAGCTCGGCCGGTGTCCTGTCGTATCGCTGGGCGACGACGTCGAGGTCGTTGCCGAGGGCTCGCACCGCGGTCGCACCCGACACGTTGCGGTCGAGGATCCGTTCCGGGTCCAGGGACGCTGCCGTGGTCGCCGCACCGGCGGTCGCGACGGACGCGCACACAAGTGTGGAGACGCCGAGCGTCGTGAGCGTGAGAAGTGGTCGAAGGTTCATGAGGTGTCTCCCAGTGAGTGTTCGGTCAGCGGTGGATGAGCCCGCACTGCATGGAGGGAGATCGGCCGGCGCTGATACCAAAGAGCTGGAATTGCGTGTGGGCACGCCAGTGCCCCGTCACCCGGCTTGCGTGGGTGCGAACGTGCCTGGTCAGGCCCAGTCGTTCCGGGCGGCGAACCAGCCGAGCTGCATGCGTGACTTGACCCCGGCCAGGTCCTGGAGGTGACGCAGCCGCCGCTGGACGGTCCGCAGCGACAGGCCGAGCTGGGCCGCGACGACCTGGTCGGTCAGCCCCGCCAGCAGCAGACCGAGAATCTGGCGGTCGAGCTCGGTCGGAGCATCGGAGGCGAGGTCGTCGGCGAGCAGCACCGCGTCGCCGGAACCCGCCAGCTCGAGCGGATAGGCCCGCCGCCAGACGCTCTCGAACAAGGCGTCCAGCGCGGCGAGCAGGCCGCTGCGCTGCAGGAGTACGGCGCCCGGCTCCCCGCCGGGCGCGACCGCGAGGGGCACGAGCGCCAAGTCGTCGTCCGCGAGGACCAGCTTCAGGGGCAGCTCGTCGACGACCCGCAGCTCCAGGCCGCGCTGGAGGGAGTCGACCACCTCGTCGGGCGCGTCCAGCTCGTCGAGCACCGCGCGCTCCAGGAGACAACGGATCCGGATGCCGCGGTCGGCGGCCGCCGTCTCGGCGGTGTTCTCGCCTGGGGGGACCGCCACGAACGGGGCCGTGACGAACATCCGGAGCTCGGTCGTCGCCGCCGCCTGCACCTGCTGGTAGCGGTGCCGGACCTGGTCGATGCCGGTCACCACCTCGATCAGCTCGTTGATGGAACGACCGGCCACCGCCGCCCGGTACTCCTCGGCCAGGCTGCCCAATGCCTGCTCAGCGAGCCGCAGGCCGTCGCGACGTTCCGTGATCAACGCGCCCAGCGCCACGGCCGGGGGTGCGGCGATGTACGCCTCGTCGCCGGAGCTCAGCGCCAGTCCCGTGGCGACGAGGGTCGCCAGCTGGGCCTCGATGTCGGATGCGGGGCGGTGCAGCACCTCGGCGAGGTCGCTCGCCGTCGTCGTGGGACGTCCGAGCAGAGCCCGATAGACCGCCTCCACGCCGGGCTCGACACCCAGCGCCTCCAGCATCGGCAACTCTCTCCACCTCGACGATCGCGGCGGGGAGAGTATGCGCCATCGCGACGCGCCCCCGGAAGGGGAGGTGTCGAGAAGGCCCGCGGGCGCCGGGACGGGGGAGGCTCGGCGCCCGCGGAGATCGTGGGTCACCGCAAGCCGTACGCCCGGATGATCGTCTGCTTGATGCTGTAGCCCTTGTCGGTGGCGGCGCTGGCGCGCAGCGCGACGTAGCCACCGGGCTTCTTCGCCGCCCGGAAGTGTCCGCCCCACCAGCCGGTCTCGCGCTTGTGCAGGACCACCTTGCGCCAGGTGGCACCGCCGTCGAAGGAGACGTCGAGCTTGACGTGCCCGATCTTGCCGGGCAGCCGGCCGAGGTCTGAAGACCCCGGACGGAGGGCGATCCGGTGCTTGGCCCCGGCCCTGATGTCTCCCCTGAGGTCGGACCCGAGCCGGTAGTCGAGCCTCATCACCGAGAACGGCTCGAAGCTCTCCGAGTCCACGGTGTCGGAGACGAAGGTCCACTCCGTGTGCGTCCGGGTCGACAGCCGGAAGACGTCGGCCGGCCGCTCGGCGTCGAGGACGGCCCGATAGGAACGCTTGCCGGCCGGGACCTCGACCCACTGCATGTCCGCGCTGTGCGGGTTGTCGTGGATCAGCCGGTTCCCCTGGAAGACCCGCAGGTGGGTGGGGGTCTCACCCCAGGGCAGGTAGCCGCCGAGGTCCATCCGGGCGCTGGAGGAGCTCCAGGGCTGGGTGTTCCACGTCATGTAGTTCTGCCACCTGGAGTTGACGACGCCGAACGAGTCGCTGAAGCCCGGCCCGATCGCCGGACGGAACCAGTCGTGACGAGTGGTCGTGCGCTTCGCGAACGTGTTGACGCCCGACACCATCGACCACGGAAGCGTCCCGTCGATGTTCTGACCGTGCGACTCGACCCACTTCTGGCCCGGCGTCACCCACTCGACCCGGGTGCCCGGGTGCCACTCGCGCTCCTCGAAACCGAACGACGGGCTGAGGGTGAGGTCGTACCGGTAGCCGGACGCGTTGCCCCCTCGAACCGCATAGAAGTGGGAGTCGATCCGGGCGAGGTCACGCTGGGTGGGTTCGTAGACCAACGGTCGGTCGGGCACCTGGCCGGGGTAGTCGCGCGTCAGGTCGTAGACGTAGCGCGGGTACTCCGCCCGCAGCACGGTGAGTGGGGCGCCGCTGGTTGCGAGCGTCACCAGCTCCGCACCGGCGTCACGGTGCACGCCGACGACCGGGATCGAGGCCTCACCGACGTACTCCAGCAGGCCGCCGACGCCGTCGTTGACCACCACCAGCGCCGTGGCACCGGCTGCCGCGGCGGCCTCGGCCCGCTCCACCGGCGTCACGGCGTCGCTGCGGTTGACGACCGCGACCTTGCCCTCTGCGTCGAGGGTCGCGTAGTCGGCGGCCGCACCGTTCCCCGCAAACACGGTGGGCGCCGTGTCGCTGCCTGTCGCGAGCGCGCTCCCCGGCTGGACGATCGTGTCGAAGGTGTCCCCTCCGCCAGGGACGCCGAGGGTCAGCATCGGCTCGCCCTTGCGCCAGCGCGTCGTCAGGATGAAGGAGCCCTCCGTCATCGGGTCGGTCGGCGAGACGTAGAGGTCGTCGTACGCCAGAGGGACGCCGTAGGCGCTGCGGAACTCTACGCCCGACTCGTCCACGATGCTGAGGTCGATCTTGCGCTGGCGGTCCTCGGTCCGCTGCGGCGCTGACGTCTCGAGCAGCCGTGCCTTGCTCGCGTCCAGGACGACCTCGGCGGGCTGGTCGAGCACCGTCTCCGGATCGACGAGCACGGCCAGGCCGGATCGGTCGGGTCCCTCTCCGGCCACGTCGAGGTAGGCCACCAGCGAGTAGCTGCCCGGCGGCATCCGCAGCGTCGCCTCACCGTCGACGTACTCACTCCACGGCCAGGGGTCGCCGGCCTTGCTGAAGCCCACCCAGCCGGACGCAGGCTGACCGTCGCGGCCGACCAGCTTGACGTGCAGGTCGTAGCGCTCCTCCTCCTTGATCAGCGCCAGTGAGGTGCGGGTCACCGGTTCGCCGGTGGTCGCGTCGGTGCCGATGACGTAGCCGACGAACCGGCCGAGCCCGACAGCCTGCGGGTCGCCGGTGACGGGCACGGTCGCCTGGCCACCCGCCGGGACCGTGACGGAGGCGGCCCCGAGCTCGAACGCTCCGTCGGGGACCGTGAGCTCCAGGTCGAGCGCGACGTCCTCGGCGCCGTCATTGGTGAACGTCAGGTCCTTCGTCACTGCGGTGTCACTCGGCTCGTGCGGCCAGTCGTAGTTGCCGAAGAACAGCGACCCCGTGCCCCGCACGGTGTTCGTCAGGGCGGCGACGACGTCGACCCGGCCGGTGCCGACCTCGTACGGCGAGTACGCGAGTCCCAGTGCGCTGCTCATCAGCTGCTCCTTGAGCTGCTCACCGGTCCAGCCCGGGTGCCGCTGGGCCAGGATCGCCGCCGCGCCGGCCACGTGCGGCGTGGCCATGGAGGTGCCGCTGATCGTGCGGTACAGGCCGGTCTCGCCATCGGTCATCTCCTGCGACCGTGCCGCCGTGATGTCGACGCCCGGCGCGACGATGTCCGGCTTGAGGGCGCCGGAGCCGTACACCGGGCCGGTGCTGGAGAAGTAGGCGAGGGCGTCCTGCTTGTCGACCGCACCCACGGTCAGTGCGGACGCGGCCGTCCCGGGAGTCGAGACCGTCTCGGGTCCCGCGTTGCCGGCGGCGATCACGAACAGGGTGCCGTGCTGAGCGGAGAGGGCGTCGACCGCCTGCGCCATCGGGTCGCTGCCGTCGGAGGGCACCGTGTCGCCGAGGCTCAGGTTGACGATCTCGGCGCCGGCCTCCGCGGCCCACTCCATGCCGGCGATGATCCAGGAGTCCTGCCCGTAGCCCTCGGGTCCGCCGAGGACCTTGCCCACCAAGAGGTCCGCCCCGGGTGCGACACCCTGGTAGTCACCAGCGGACGCCGCGCCGGTTCCGACGATGGTGGAGGCGACGTGGGTCCCGTGCCCGTTGACGTCGGTCATGTCCTCGCCCGGCACGAAGCTGGCGGTGTCGTCGATCTCGTCGGCGAGGTCGGGGTGGTTCACGTCGATGCCGGTGTCGAGCACCGCCACGTCGACGCCCGTCCCGTCGTAGCCCGCCGACCAGGCCTCGGGGGCACCGATCTGGGGGACGCTCTCCTTGAGGGCGACCTCCACCCGTCCGTCCAGCCAGAGCTTGTCGACTCCGCCGCGGAGGGTCGGCGTCGGGTCGCTCGCGCTCTCGGCCGGCGCCACGGATGTCCAGAAGGTCCTGGCCTGGCGCTTCGGCGCGGACAACGAGGCGCCCCGGATGGCCGACAGCTCACGGACCATGCTGCTGCCCTTCGGCGCCGCCGGAACACCGGGGGCGCGGGACGCGGCACGCGTGTACGTGGCGATCACGGGCACCGCGCCGGTCCCGGCGTCGTCGTACCCCATCTCGATCAGGCCGGTGACGTCGAACAGCCGGGGGTCTAGCCGTCCCGCACCCAGCAGCGCCACGGCCTCGTCCGGTACGACGTAGAGGTCGCCCTGGCTCTCCTGGATCCGGACCCCGCCCACGGCGTCGACCGGGCGGTCCACGTCGGCGATCTGCCGACCGTCTGCCAGCGTCCTGACGGTGACGACGTCACCGGTCACCAGGGTGACCCGGTGCGTGGCCGACGGGGTTTCCGGGGCGGCGGGCCGCTCTGGCTGTGCCTGGGTCGGGAACGGGATGACCGCCGCGGCCAGAGGCAGCGTGACGGCCACAGCAGCGATCGAGAGGCGGCGCAACCGACCGCGCGCAGGGGCTGAAGGGGGGAGCATGCCCGTTGTCTATCGGCACGCGACCACCGCCGAGAAGCCTTGACGGTGGCGGAGTTGCGTCATGGCGCGACTCCGCCATCGACGTTCTCGAACCGGACCCAGGTCACCCAGCACGTACGCTGGCGCACCCATGACCTCGACGGACGACGAGCGCCTGCGGCTGTTGGCCGCCTACGACGACCAGCTGCGGTCGACCGTCGACGCTCCGAGCGCACTCGCCGTCGTCCGGCACGGCCCGCTCTTCCTGGTGACGTACGCCGGCGGCCGGGGCTTCGTCACCTACCCGCCCCTGGCCGACGTCGACGGTGACGGAGTCCGCCAGCTCGTGGTGGACACGCTCGGCCACTACCGCTCCGACCCGGCGATCGTCCGTGTCGACTGGAAGACCCGCGGCCACGACGACGCCCCCGGTCTGCACGAGACGCTGGTGGGGCACGGCTTCGTGCCGGGCGAGCCCGAGGCGGTCATGATCGGATCCGCCGAGAGCCTCGCCGTCGACGTGCCGCTCCCGGACGGGGTGACTCTGCGCAAGGTCGAGGACGAGGCCGACCTCCTGGCGTTCTGCCAGCTGCAGGCCACCGTGTTCGATATCGAGATCGCACCGATGCTGCAGGCCCTGCAACGCCGGCTCGCCGTCGACCCGCTGATGGAGCTGTGGATCGCCGACGCCGGCGGCGAGGTCGTCAGTGGGGGGCGTTTGGAGCCGGTCGCCGGGACCGAGTTCGCCGGGATCTGGGGCGGGGCGACGTTGCCCGAGTGTCGCGGTCGCGGCATCTACCGAGCCCTGACGGCCGCCCGCGCCCGCTCAGCGCTCAGTCGCGGCATGACCCTGATCAACAGCGACTCCACCGAGTACTCCCGCCCGATCCTGGAGCGGTACGGCTTCCTCAAGGTCACCACCACGACGCCCTACCGGCTCGACCTCACCGCCGAGTCGGCGCAGGTTCGCGCGCAAACGGGCCCAGCCGGCACAGATCGGCGGGGTGCCTGACGGCGTGCCCGCACTACTGCGCCGACTCGACCGGTTGCGCGTGCAGTTCTGTGCCGACCCCGCTAGTCGAGCTGCCCTCGGATCTCGCCGCCCTTGTGCTTGTCGGTGTGCACGTTGACGTAGGCGATCTCAGCGTCGATGGCCTTGACGAGCTCCTTGAACTCACCGGGGTCGATGCCCTGGTCGCCCGGCCCGACGACCTGCGCAGCGGTGAGCGTGCCCGTCACCGTGCCCGCGTCGGGGCACGCCGGCGTTCCCGCGGGGCCGTTGCCGAGGTTGCTGCACAAGAACACCGAGATTCCGCCGTTGACGGAGAACTGCCCGAAGTGGATGTGGGCTTGCTGCACGGGTGTCGACAGTCTCGAGTACTCCAACCGGTAGTCGAGCTCCTGCTTGCGCAGCGAGATCTCGGCGCGGAAGTTGCCCTTGCCGCTACTCGAGATGGCAGGAACCTCCTCGTACCCGATCAGCCTGGTGCGCACATCGTCGTCACCGCCGCCTCGAGCGGATGCGGCAGAGCCGCCGAGGATCAGCATTCCTGCGACCACCGCGATCAGTGTGTGGCGCCACTTGGTCATGGCCTACCCCTTTCCTCATTGGAAAGGACGAGCGCTCCGGAGCGTGGGTTCAATCACGGCACGCAGCCGGCGTCGGGTCAGTCGCCGTCGCAGTCGGCGACCCCGAGGCCGCCACCGAGGTCGCCCCCGCCGCCCGCGCCGGCATACCGGTTGACGTCCTCGACCTCGATCTCGACGGTCTGGTCGAGTGGGATCTCGTCGGGGAGTCGCTTGAAGTCCGGCTGCTCGGTCATGTGTTCAGTGTGCGCCCGCAGTCAAGCACCGAGCCAGCTCGCGACTCGTAGCAGGATCGGGATCCCGACCAGGACGATGAGGAGCAGCCAGGCGACCACCTGGTGGCTGACCTTGGCGCCGTCCAGCGAGGCCGCCATCATCACCCACGCGCCCTCCTCGGTGTTGCGGTCGAGGCCAAGGCTGCGGGCGTCGTCCGGCATGGTCGGCGGCGACCAGGGCTGCGGCGCCTCCTCGCTGTGGCCGGGGTCGCCGGTGGAGTCGAGGCGCCGCTCGGACATCAGGTGTCGGCTGGGCTCTCGAGCCGGAAGCCGACACCGCGGACCGCGACGATCCGCTCGCTCACGTCCGCGCGCTCCAGCTTCTGTCGCAGCCGTCCGATCGTGACGTCGAGGGTCTTCGTCGAGCCGTACCAGTTCTCGTCCCACACGTCGGCCATCAGCCGGTCGCGCGCGACCACGTTGCCGCGGTGGGCCACCAGCAGGTCGAGCACGTCGTACTCCTTGCCGGTCAGCTGCACCTCGAAGGCGCCGTAGAACACACGACGGGCGCCCTGGTCGATCCGCAGCTGGTCGTCGCGGACCTCCGGCTCGGCGTCGGCCTGCTGCAGCCGGCCGGTACGACGCAGCAGCGCGCGGACCCGGGCCTGCAGCTCGGCGAGACCGAACGGCTTGGACAGGTAGTCGTCGGCGCCGTAATCGAGGCCGACCACCCGGTCGAGCTCACCTGCCCGGGCGGTCACGATCAGGATCGCGCCGGTGTAGCCGGCGGCACGGGCCTTCTGGCACACCTCGAGGCCGTCCATGTCGGGAAGGCCGAGGTCGAGGATCATCACCTGGACCTCGTCGTCCGCGGCGTACTTCAGCGCCGTCGCACCGCTCTCCACGCGTACGACGTCGTAGCCCTCACGCTCCAGCGTGCGGACGAGGGGGAAGGCGATGTCCTCCTCGTCCTCTACTACGAGTACGCGCGTCATGAGGACGAGCATAGGGGCGATCCCGCGCCGTCTCAGGCGTTTGCCTGAGTGGTTGCCAGGATCACTCCGACCGGTTTGCGTTCGCTATCCGACCTCTCGGGCCGTCGCCCACCCCCGCATCCTGCTCGCAAATGTGATGTTGGGTGGTCCTCTGGCTCTTCCCCGAGCCGGCGAACCACCCAACCATCAGATCGATCGTTGACCTCGCCCCCTCGTCGAGGTCAACCACCTGAACCTCGGCCCACCCGCCCCCAGCAGGTGCATCGCCGTAGCTCGTAGTCAGTAAGGTACGGACGTCGCAGTCACGTCGCTCCCTCGACGGGGGTACGTGGCGACCACAGTCCGGTAACAGCCGCTGAACGGCCGTTCAGGATGCCGCGGTCAGGCCAGTCCCTCGAGCAGGTCGCCCCGGTCGGCGACGCGCTCCAGGACCTCCCGGAACTGCATCTGCTCGAGCTCCAGCGGGTCCTCGGCGCCCGCCTCGACCTCCTCCCACGAGACCGGCGTGGCGACGTACGGCCGGTCCTTCCCGCGCAGCGAGTACGGCGAGACGGTCGTCTTCGAGCCGGCGTTCTGCGACCAGTCGAGGAAGACCTTGCCGCCGCGCTTCGCCTTGGTCATCGTGGCGGTCACCTGCTGCGGGTGCTCGGCCTGCAACTCCTCGGCGATGGCCTTCGCCAGCGCGGTCGTCTCGTCCGGGTTGAGCTTGCCGGGGAGGCCGGCGTACAGGTGCAGGCCCTTGCTGCCGCTGGTGACCGCCCAGGCGTCGAGCTGGCGCTCGGCGAGCTTGTCGCGCACCTGCAGAGCCACCGCGGCGCACTCGGGAAGACCGGCACCCTCACCCGGATCGAGGTCGATGACGAGCCGGTTGGGGTTGCGCGGCTGCCCGTTCTTGCCGACCGTCCACTGGTGCACGTGCAGCTCGAGTGCGGCGAGGTTGGCCAACCAGGTGAGCGTCGCCAGGTCGTCGACGATCGGGAACTCGAGGTGGTCGCCGTGCCGGGACTCGCCGCGCGACCCGGTGGTCGGCACCCGCGCCGTCCGCACCCACGACGGTGTGCCCTGCGGCGCGTTCTTCTCGAAGAAGCGGTTCTGCTCGACCCCGTGCGGCCACCGGACCCGGGTCACGGCTCGGTCCGCGAGGTGCGGCAGCATGACCGGTGCGATCCGGGCGTAGTAGTCGAGCACCTCGCCCTTGGTGGTGCCGGTACGCGGGTAGAGCACCTTGTCGAGGTTGCTGAGCGAGAGGGTGCGGCCCTCGACGTCGACCCGGATGTCGTTCATGGTCAGCGTCCGATCGCGATCAGCGGCTTGCGCCTCTGGTCGAGCCGGTACATCAGCTTCTTGATCCACCAGCGCGGCGCGCTCACGCACCCGGCGGTCGCGCCGCTGCCGTTGACGTGCAGGAAGATCGCCCCACCCCGGTGCTTCACCTGCCGGTTGTTGAAGCTGGTCACCACCGCCCACTCGTACTGCTTCGGGTAGTCCTTCAGCCGTTCCGACGCGTTGGGGGCGGACGGGTCGAGCCACCACCGGAAGCCGCCCTGCTTCTTGTTGCGGTAGCGGTTGTAGTGGTCGGACTGGTTGTCGAGCACCCAGTAGTCGCCCCTGCGGACCTTGCGATAGCTCGGGTCCCACCCCGCCTGCTGGCGGTGCATCCCGAACGCCCACGGCAGCCGGAACGTGCCCAGCGGCGTCGTGCCCGAGCCCTGCACCCGCTTGCGGGGTCGGACCAGGCCGTTGTAGCCGATCCGGCCGTCGTGAGCGCGCAACCGCTTCTCCCACCTGCCGTCCTTCAGCCGCCACAGCGTGACCCGGGCGTGGTGGCCCTGGGTGCGGTTGACGGTCACGACCAGCCTGGTGCCCTCGCGCAGCTTGACGGTGACGCCGTCGAGAGTCACCTCGGCGGGCGCAGCGGCGGTCGCAGCGGCGGTCGTGGTTTCGGCCGCTGCGGCGGGGCCGGCCAGCGCCAGGCCGATCGTCAGGGCGGTGAGGGTCCTCAGCAGGGTCGTGGTCACAGGTCCTCCGGTGTCAGGTCGTTGCGGATGCCGCGGTACGACGGCTGTCGCAGCCGCTGGTACCCCAGCCCGTGGGTGTCGATGTCCACGACGAGGACCGGCTCGACCCACGTGGTGCCCAGTGCGTCGACCCGGGGCACCTCGTCGGCGAACGGGCTGGAATCGGTCCGGAGCGGCTCGAGCAGGTCGTGCAGCATCAGCGAGGTGGCGGCGGCGATCCCGCTGCCCACCCGACCGCGGTACATCAGCCCGTCCGCGGTCGGCTGGCCGACCAGCAGCGCCGCCAGCCGGCCGGTGGTGCCGACCTGCGGGCGCCAGCCGCCGACCACGAACGAGCCGCGGTGCCGGTGCGGGAACTTCAGCCAGTCCTTGGTGCGGCGGTCCATGACGTACCGCGACGTGCGGCGCTTGCTGACGATGCCCTCCAGCCCCTGGTCGAGCGTGGCCTGGAACAGCATCAGCCCGTCGTCGTACGACGCCGGGACCTGCCAGGGCGAGCCGCTCAGGTCGAGCGACTCCAGGAGCTCGCGGCGCTCGGTGAGCGGCAGTCCGGTGGTGTCGCGGCCGTCGAGTCGCAGCAGGTCGAACACCATGTACGTCGCCGGGATCCGGCCCACCAGCTTCGCGACCTCGGCCTGGTTGCGGACGTGCATCCGGTGCTGCAGCACACGGAAGTCGGGGGTGCCCCGGTCGTTGAGGGCGATCATCTCGCCGTCGAGGAGCAGGTCGCCCGAACCGTCCGGCAGCTGCGTGAGCTCCGGCCAGGCCGGTGTGACCACGTTGCCGTTGCGGCTGTGGGCGCGGGCGACGCCGTCCTGCACGTCGAGCAGGATCCTCACGCCGTCCCACTTCACCTCGTGCACCCACTCCGGCCCTGTCGGGACGTGGTCACCCTTGGTGGCGAGCATGGGGCGCAGCACGGTCACCGGGGCAGTCTCTCAGCCTGTCAGCGCGCGCTGCTTGACTGCGGTCATGGCTGACCACGTGCAGGCGATCCGCGACTACTGGGACACCGCCGAGAGGCGTGACTGGGACGGCTTCGCCGCGACGCTCTCGCCCGATGTCGTCTACGACCTGCCGCAGACCCGCGAGCGCGTGATCGGGCGCGATCGGTACCTCACGTTCAACCGGGAGTACCCCGGCGACTGGCACGTCGCCATCCGCCGGGTCGTGACCGACGACGCAGGCGGCGTGGCGTGGACCGACGTCCGGGTCGGCGACGAGCACGTGAACGCCATCCACTTCTTCACCTTCGACGACGCCGGGCTGATCACACGGGTCGACGACTTCTGGCCCGAGCCGTACGACCCGCCGCCGGGCCGGGAGCACCTGGTCGAGCGCTACTGACGCTCCCCGTCCACCGTCAGCCGCGGGCGGGCAGGACGCAGAGCTCGTTGCCAGACGGGTCGAGGTAGAACCGCCACGGCAGGTCGCCCCACTCGGGGTGGAAGACCTCACGCCCTCCGCGCTCCGCGATCCCCTCGGCCACCGCGTCGGCGTCGTCGCCGGCCTCCAACCGGACGTCGTGGTGGAGGCGGTTCTTGGCGTCGCCCTTGGGGGACATCTCGGGGCACAGCTCCAGCAGCGGACCGGTCAGGCCGGGGTGCCGCAGCGAGACGTGCCCGGCCCCCTCGACGCGGACCCAGCCGGTCAGCCAGCTCCAGAACGCGGCGTCCCGCTCCGGGTCGGCCGAGTCGAGCGGGAGCGCCGCGATCGGGCTGCTGCCGTCGTACGCCGCTCGCTCCTCCATCACGCAGAAAGGGTTGCCCTCCACGTCGCCGAGCACCACCCATGGCACGTCGCCCTGGCCGATGTCGGCGGGTTCGGCCCCCAGCGCGCGCAGCCGGCGCACGACCTCGGCCTGACGGACCCCACCATGGAGATCGAGGTGGAAGCGCTGCGGCTCCGACGGCCGCTCGGGCACCTGCTGGAAGCAGAGGTCGAGCGCAGGCCCGCCCTCGACGGTGAGCCTCGTCTCGAAGAGGTCGGGCTGATCGGTGAGGCGTTCGCCGCCGACCGCGGCCTCCCAGAACCGGCCCAGCCGGGTGGGGTCGACGGCGTCGAAGACCAGGTTCTCCAGGTACATGCCGCCAGCGTAGGAGATCCCGCGGCGAGCTCTGAGGCCAGCGTTCCCCCAGGCCAGGACGCTACCCTCGTCGCATGCGTGCGATCTGGAAGGGCTCGGTGTCGTTCGGGCTCGTCAACGTGCCCGTGAAGCTGTACTCCGCCACCGAGTCCCACGATGTCTCGTTCCGGCAGGTGCACGCCAAGGACGGTGGTCGCGTGAAGTACCAACGGGTGTGCTCCATCGACGGCGAGGAGGTCGCCTACGCGGACATCGCCAAGGGGTACGAGACCGAGGACGGCGAGATGGTCATCCTCACCGACGACGACATGGCCGACCTGCCGGTCACGTCGTCCCGCGAGATCGCGGTGGAGAAGTTCGTGCCGCGTGAGCAGATCGACCCGATGTTGCTGGAGAAGTCGTACTACCTCGAGCCCGAGAAGAGCGGCGCCAAGCCGTACGCACTGCTGCGACAGGCGCTGATCGACGCGGACCGGATGGCCGTCGTGACCGTTGCGCTGCGGCAGCGGACGACGATCGCGGTGCTCCGGGTGAAGGACGACGTGATCGTCCTGCAGACCATGATGTGGCCCGACGAGATCCGGCAGCCGGACTTCTCCGTGGAGACCGGCGAGGTCAAGGACGCCGAGGTCAAGATGGCCCACATGCTGGTGGAGACGCTGGCCGGCGACTTCGATCCCTCGGAGTTCGAGGACGACTACGCCGAGGCCGTGCAGGCGCTGGTGAAGGCCAAGATCGAGGGCGGCGAGATCAAGCGGACCCCGACCTCGACCAAGTCCTCCGGCGAGGTCGTCGACCTGCTCGCCGCGCTGCAGAAGTCGGTCGAGGCCGCCAAGACCGCTCGTGGCGAGTCGGACGAGTCCGAGAAGTCCGAGAAGAAGCCCGCCAAGAAGAAGACCACCAAGAAGGCCGCGAAGAAGAAGGCCAGCTGACGCCACCCCGGGAGGTGCGGTAGTCCCCGACGCTGTGGTCGTGATCTCGGCGATTCGCGACCACAACGTCGGGGACTACCCCTCTGAGGCGACAGCCGACTCGGCGGTCGCAGCCAGTCGGGCCGACCACTCGTGGAGGGTGTCGACGACGGCCTGGGGCGCGGACTCGAGGGTGACGGGGGCGTCGAGGTGGGCGAGGCCGAAGGCCGCCCACTGGGCGTCGTTCGCCTCGATCGCGAGCCGGACCCACGGGCTGCCGTCGGTCTCGCCGGCCTCCACGACCCGCGCCCACGGCCCGATCCGGCGCTCGACGTGCCGCCTCGACGCCTCGACCAGGGCCGTGAGGCTGAGCGCCTGCTCGCTGCCGCCCAAGCCGCGGCGGACGTACTCGGCCGCGTCGCCGCCGGGGATGTCGCGCGGCCGGAACGCGGCGCGGGTGCCCGCCGGGTCGCGCAGCCGGTCCAGGCGGAAGGACCGCCAGTCCTGCCGGTCGAGGTCGTAGCCGAGCAGGTACCACCGGCGGCCGACCGTGACTAGCTGGTGCGGCTCGACATGGCGCCGCACCTGCTCACCGGGTGAGCGACCACCGCGCGCGGTGTACTCGTACCGGAGTCGCTCGCGGTCCCTGATCGCCTGCGCCACCACGGCGAGCACTCCCGCGTCGACCTCGGGGGCCTGCGAGAACGGCGCGTCAACCGTCGCGGAACGGAGCGCCTCGGCCCGGCGGCGAAGCCGGTTCGGGAGCACCTGGACCACCTTGGACAGCGCCGACAGGGACGCCTCGCCGAGCCCGCCGGACAGCGCGCTCGCCGTACCGCCGAGGGCCACGACCATCGCGATCGCCTCGTCCTCGTCGACCACCAGCGGCGGCATCGAGCCGCCCTGCGCGAGCTGGTAGCCGCCCTCGACGCCTCGCGCGGACTGCACGGGGTAGCCGAGCTCGCGCAGCCGTTCGATGTCGCGACGCAGCGTGCGCTCGGAGACCTCGAGCCGCTCGGCCAGCTCGGAACCCGGCCAGAACCGGTGGGTCTGGAGGAGCGACAACAGTCGCAGGGTGCGGGAGCTCGTGTTCGCCATGTCCCCCAGAGTTTCGCACATTCCGGTCAAGAAGTGACCGGAAGGATCCGTAACGTCAGAGCCATGGAAACCACCACCATCAGTCCAGAGATCCAGTCCCCCTCAGCGGCGGAGAAGGCCGCCCACAAGGGCCGTACGGCGGCGCTGATCAGCCTGCTGCTGGCCTCGACCATGGAGCTGATCGACGTCAGCATCGTCAACGTCGCGCTCCCCACGATCGAGTCCGACCTGGGGGCCACCCCGACCCAGCTCCAGTGGATGATCGCGGCCTATCCGCTCGCGTTCGCGGTCGCGCTGGTGACCGGTTCGCGGCTCGGTGACGCGTTCGGCCGGAAGCGGCTGTTCGTGCTCGGCCTGGTCGGCTTCACGGTGACGTCGGCCGCCTGCGGCCTGAGCCCGGACTCGAGCTGGCTGGTGGCGTTCCGGTCGCTGCAGGGGTTCGCAGCGGCCGCGATGATCCCCCAGGTGATGTCCAGCATCCAGGTGCTGTACGCCCCGCACGAGCGGGCGAAGGCGATGGGCGCGTTCAGCGGGCTCGCCGGCCTCGCGACCGTGCTCGGCCCAGTGCTCGGCGCGATCCTGACCGACGCAGACATCGCGGGTACGACGTGGCGGCCGGTGTTCCTCATCAACGTGCCGGTCGGCGTGCTGGCGCTGGTGGCGGCGCTGCGGTTCATCCCAGAGTCGCGTTCGGAGAACCGGCCCAACCTCGACCCGGCCGGCGTGGCGACGCTCGGCGCGGGGCTGCTGGCGGTTCTCTACCCCCTGACGATGGGCCGCGAGCAGGGCTGGCCGGCCTGGGGCTTCGCGCTGATGGTCGCGGGCGCAGCGATCCTGGTTCGGTTCGCCCGCACCCAGCACCGCGCCGAGCGGGCCGGGCGCGAGCCGCTGGTCGCCCTCAGCCTGTACCGCGGCCGCGCGTTCGCCGGTGGCAGCACGGTCCTGATGGTGCTGTTCATCTCGATGGCGGCGTACTTCCTGGCGCAGACCATCTACTTCCAGGCCGGCCTCGGCTGGTCGGTGCTCAAGGCCGGGCTGCTCGGCGTCCCGTTCGCCTTCACGACCGCGGCGTTCGCCGGGTTCGGCGTGACGGTGCTGGCGCCCAAGATCGGCCGCAAGGTCCTGCAGTACGGAGCAGGCGTGCTCGCTGCGGGCGTCGTGGTGCAGGCGATGGCGGTGCACGTCGCGTCGGCCGATACGACGTTCTGGGTGTTCGTGCCCGGCCTGGTCGTCACCGGCGCCGGGTTCGGCCTGATCGTCGCGCCGATCGGAATGTTCACGATCGCCGAGGTGCCGGTCGAGAAGGCGGGATCCGCGTCCGGGTTGTTCAACACCACCGGCCAGCTCGCCAACGCGATCGGGATCGCGCTGCTCGGCACGCTGTTCTTCGAGGTCGTCTCGCGGCAGCAGTCCGCACTGCCGGTCGACCTGTTCGGCCCGGCGTTCCAGGTCGTGCTGGTCGCCGTCGCGGTGATGATGGTGGTCGCCGGCCTGGCCGCGAAGGCGCTGCCCGCCGTCGCGCCGGCGGAGGTGCCCGAGAGCCTCTGACGCGAGGCGTTCAGTCGGCGCAGCCGGGCCACTGGTCCGGCTGCGTCGGCGTCCTCACCAGCGGACGAGCTTCCAGATCTCCGGGTGGGGCTCGTTGTCGGCCCCGACGGCCGCGAAGATCTCGACCGCCGACTTGAGGTGCTCCATCGCCTCGTCGTGGCGACCGGTCGCGTGGAGCAGGTCGGCGAGGTTGTTGTGGAGAGCAGCCTCGCGGTGCCGGTCGCCGGTCGCGGCGCACAGGTCGAGCGCAGCCGTCGCGGGCTCGATCGCCCGGTCGGGCCTGCCCGCCGCCGACAGTGCCAGCGCCAGGTTGTTGAGCGCCGCCACCCGCAGCTCGGGATCGTCGGCCTGCTCAGCCAGCACCAAGCCGCGCTCCAGTGGTGCAAGGGCCGCCTCGGGCTCACCCGCCGCGGTGGCGAGGATGCCCAGCAGGTTCTGCACCTGGCACTGCGAGCGGACGTCCGCCGCCTGCTCGGCCAGCCCCTGCGCCGAGAGCGCGAGCCCCTGCGCAGCCTCCAGCTCGCCGAGGGAGTACGCCGTCAGGCTGAGGTCGGCCGTCAGCGCCGCGCGGGCCGCGACCCGCTCGTCGGGCAGCCCCGCCAGCGCGGCCTCGAGGTGGGCCCGGGCCAGGGCGTACTCACCGCGGCGGTGCTGCAGTCGGCCCAGCCGGTGCTCGACCTCTGCCAGGTCCGACGGGTCCGACGCGGCGGCCGCGGTCTCGAGGCTGACCAGCGCGTCGGCGTACTCCCCCAGCACGGTCTGCTCCTCGGCGAGCGCCAGCAGCGCCGACGTCCGATCCGGGTGCCCGAGGGCCAGCGCGGCCCGCAGGTGGTCAGCGGCCTCCGCGTGCGCGAACACCGCCGCCGCCTCGTCCGCCGCCGCTCGGCTGGCGTGGGCCGCGGCCAGGTCCTGCCCGGCCAGCTGCAGGTGGCGCGCGGCCACCGCCGGGGGCGTGCCGGCCACCGCCGCCGCCCGTGCGTGGAGAAGCCGTCGCCGGGCCAGGCTGGTCTCGTCGAGCACCACACCGCGCACCAGGTCGTGGGCGAAGTCGTAGTCGTCCTCGCGCTCGCGGAGCAGACCGCGCCGGACCAGCTCCTCCAGCGCCACGACCGTCTCCTCGTCGGTTCGCCCGCTGACCTCCCGCACGGTGTCGACGTCGAACGAGCGACCCATCACCGCTGCCGCGGACAGCACCTGGCGGCCGGTCTCGCTGGTCGGTTCAAGCCGTGCGCTGAGCATCGCTCGCGCCCCGGCCGGCACGGGGCCCTGCGCGTCAGGCGCCGCGCGTAGGTACTCCACGAGCAGCAGCGGCACGCCCTCGGTGGTCTCCCAGAGCCGACGCACGTCGGCGGCGGCGGTCTGCTGGGGCCGGACCTGCTCCACCAGCGCGGCGACGTCCGCCTCCTCGAGCCGGTCCAGGGCCAGCATGAGCGCGCCCCCGTCGCGGGCCGCCGTCACGATCGGCCGGAGGACGGAGCCCTCGTGCGGGGTACGACGCACCAGCACCACCAGCGTCCGGTGGCCCTCCAGCCGGCGGATGCCGTAGGCGAGCAGTCCCCGCGTCGCCTCGTCGGCCCATTGCACGTCGTCGACCAGCCAGACCCCCGGCCGTTGCGCGGCCAGCGCGGCGCCGAGCGCGTCCCAGACGGCGGCCAGGAACCGCGACTCCGCCCCAGGCCCGGTCGCTGGAGCCGGTAGGTCGCGCCGGCCCGATCCGAGCTCCGGCACCAGCCGGGCAACCTCGGCCAGGGTCGACGGGTCGAGCGCCGCGACCCAGTCGGCATCACGGCGCAGCCGCGTGCGAAGTGTCTCCACGACCGGGCCGTAGGGCAGCCCGTCCTCGTCCTCGTACGCCCGCGTCACCAGCGTCGGGGTGTCGGGCGGCAGCGTGCTCAGCAGCTCCTCCACGAGCCGGGTCTTGCCGATGCCGGCCTCGCCCTCGACCAGCGCGACGCGGCCGGAGTCCGCGAGCCCGTCGTACGCCTCGCGCAGCTGCTGCAGCTCCCGCGATCGGCCGACGATCCCCGGGACGGCGGACGCGCCATCCACCGCCGATCCCTGGGTCGGCTCGAGCGTCGGCTCGCGCGTCGGCTGGACCACCTCGAAGTCGCCGCGGTTGATCTCGTCGTACAGCCGTGAGGTCTCGCTCAGTGGTGGCACACCCAGCTCACGCGAGAGGGTCCGCACGCACTCGCGGTACTGCGCCAGCGCGCCGGCCCGGTCGCCGCTCGCCGCGAGCAACCGGATCAGGGACTGGTGGGCGGGCTCGTGGAGCGGGTCCGCGGCCAGCCACCGGCGTACCGAGGCGATCGCACCCGGCAGGTCCCCGCGCGCCTCCTGTTGGCCCGCGAGCTCGGCCAGAGCCGCCATCAGCTCGCGTCGCAGACCGTCGGCCTCCGCGGCGAGCCAGTCCTCGAACGCCGGTGAGTCGCGGACGACGAAGCCCTCGAGCAGGTCACCCCGGTACATCGACACGGCCGCGTTGAGGTCCCCGTGCGTCCTGGCCTCCCGGAACCGGTCGACGTCGACCCACAGCCGCTCACTGCGTACCAGCCGGACGTGGTCGCGGGTCGCCTCGACGTGTTCTGGCCCGATGCCCGTCCGCAGCGTCGAGAGAGTGCGACGCAGCGCACCGCGGGAGCGCTCGAGGTCGGCGTGCGGCCACAGCAGGTCGGCGAGGGCGTCGCGCGGCCGGGGCCGCGCGCTGAGCGTCAGGTGGGCCAGCAGCGCTGTGGCCTTCCTCGTGTCGAACCCGACCGGGTCGCCGTCGCGGACGACCCGGGGCGGACCGAGCAGGCGCACCTCGACCTGCTGGCTCACGGTCATCCGGCACCCCGACCCTCTGCTTGTCCTGCCGGCGATCGTAACGATTCGCGGACGCCCGAGGGCCAGGCTGCGGGCGATGCTGAGGTGGATACTGAGCGCGGAGGGGGACATGTCCACATGACGCCGCGCGGCAGACGGCTGAGCTGGACGCTGCTGATCGCCCTTGCCGGGCTCTACGTGACCGGCGAGGTGCTCCTGGCTGTCGCCGGCGGTGCACCTGATGACGAGTCGCCGATGGTGCGGGTCGCCTTCACGCTGATGACCTTGGCCTATCTCGCCGTCGGCGGCATGGTTGCGACGCGGCTCCCGGCCAACCCGGTCGGCTGGCTGTTCTGCGCCACCGGGTTCTTCCTCGGTCTGACCACGGTCTCGTTCGGGTACGCCGCCCTGGCACTCGACCAGGTCACCTCGCGCGGCTCCGAGACCGGCGTTCTCGCGGCGTGGGTGACGTCGTGGAGCTGGACGCCGCCGCTGCTCGGGGTGCCGGCGCTGCTGTTCCTGCTGTTCCCGGACGGACGCCTGCTCGGCCCGCGCTGGCGATGGGTGGTCGGCCTGGTGGCCGCCGGACTCGCGTGCGTCGTCGGCGCGACCGCTCTCACGGCGGGCGGCCTCACCAACTCCCCCGTCCCGAACGCGGAGAACCCGGTCGGGCTGCTGCCCCGCACCCTGGCCGACGCGATCGTGACCGTCGGCTTCCTGCTGAGCCTGGTGGCGCTGTTGCTCGCATGCTGCTCCCTCGTCATCCGCGTGCGGAGCTCCCGGGGCGTTGAGCGGCAGCAGCTCAAGTGGTTGATGTGGTCGGCCAGCCTGCTGCCGGTCTACCTCGCGACCGGCCTGGTCCGGTGGGTACTCGACGGGAGCGGTGGAGGGGCCTTGGCCGAGCTGCTGCTGGTCCTGTCGCTCACCGTCGTACCCCTGGCGGTGGGGGCGGCGATCCTGCGCTACCGCCTCTACGACATCGACCTGGTCATCAACCGCACCCTCGTCTACGGCTTGCTCACCGTGACGCTGGCGACGGCGTACCTCACGTGCGTGCTCCTGCTGCGAGTCACCCTGGACCCGTTGACCAGCGGGTCCGACCTGGCGGTGGCCGCTTCGACGCTGGCCGTCGCGGCGCTCTTCAGGCCACTGCGCAGGCGGATCCAGGCGCTGGTCGACCATCGCTTCTACCGGGCTCGGTACGACGCCAGCCGGACCATCGACACGTTCGCGGCCCACCTCCGCGACGAGCTGGACCTGGCGACCCTCAGCCGCGACCTGCGCAACGTGGTGCGCGACACCGTTCACCCCACCCAGGTGTCGGTCTGGCTCCGCGAGGCGGACCAATGAGCCGATGGTCGGACCGCACGCTGCGTCGGCTGGCGTGGGCGAGCTGGTGGGTCACGGCAGCGACGGCAGTGCTCGGGGTCGTGGTGACGTCCATCGGCAACGCCGAGGCCGCCACGTCCTGGGGCGGCGGCGGCCCTCTGGCCGAGTACGCGTTCGTCATTGTCGTCCTCGTGTTCCCGCTGGTGGGGCTCGGCGTCCTGGTCCGCCAGCCGCGGAACCGGATCGGCTGGCTGCTCCAGGCAGTGGGCCTCTCCTGGAGCCTGCCGAGCCTCGTGGACACCTACGCCCACTACGGGCTGGTGATCGCTCCCGGCTCGGTCCCCGGAGCCACGGTCGCGGCGGCCGTCAACGAGGGGACCTGGACGTGGGGCATCATCACGATGGGCGTCTTCCTCATCCTGCTGTTCCCAGACGGTCACCTGTTGTCACCGCGGTGGCGGATCGTCGCGTGGCTCGCCGTCTTTGCCGCGGTGGTGACCCCCGTGTCCATCATGCTGGCACCGGGGACCCTGGAGGAGGCGCCGGTCACCGGCATCACGAACCCCTTGTCGGCCGGCGCGCTCGAGCCGGTGGTGATCGCCCTGAACACGGTCGCCCTGCCGCTGGTGCCGATCTGCATCGCGGCGGCGGCGGTGTCCCTCGCGCTGCGGTTCCGCCGGTCGAGCGGCGTCCAGCGCCAGCAGATCAAGTGGCTGGCCGCAGCCGGGTCCGTCGTGGCAGCACTCTTCGGGGTGACCCTCCTGACGACGCTGGTGGCCGAGGTCGCCACCGGCGGAACGCCCGGGCTCCTGCCGCTGCCCGTCCGGCTCCTCCAGGAAGCGTCCATCCTGTCGTTCCTGCTGCTGCCGCTGGCGATCGGAGTGGCGATCCTGCGCCACGGACTCTTCGACATCGACCTGGTCATCAACCGGGCACTGGTCTACGGCTCCTTGACGGCCACTCTTGCCGTGGTCTACCTGGGGTCGGTGCTGCTGCTCCAACTGGTGCTGCGACCGCTCACCAGCGAGTCCGACCTCGCCGTCGCCGTCTCCACCCTCGCCGTGGCCGCGCTCTTCCGCCCGGCACGCGGCCGGATCCAGAGACTCGTTGACCGCCGCTTCTACCGCAGGAGGTACGACGCGGCCCAGACGCTGGACGCGTTCACCGGCCGGCTCCGGCACGAGGTCGACGTCGACGCCGTGGGCGCCGACCTGCTGGCCGCGGTCCACGAGACCGTGCAGCCTCGCCACGCCTCCATCTGGCTGTCCAACGCGAGGCAGGCGTCATGACCCGGCTCACCGATCGGCAGCTGCGCCGCCTGGCCCGGGCGGCGTGGTGGTTCTTCGTCCTGGGCCTTGCCGGCCGGGCGGCGCTCTTCCTCATCGACCCGTCGCCCTCCGCAGCAGAGGCCATGGCCGAGGGCAGCGTCTCCGTACTGGCGCTGATCGCCTTCCCCCTCAGCGGGACGGTGATCCTGCGCAAGCAGCCCGCGAACGTCATCGGGTGGCTGCTGGCGGCGATCGGCGTGGTCTGGGCGATCGGCGCCTACGGAGACACCTACGCCTACTACGGCCTGGTGATCGACCCCGGTGCTCTGCCCGCGCCGGACGTCGGGGCATTGATCTCCAACGGCATCTGGGCCCCGGCGATCGGCCTGACCGGGACGTTCCTCTTCCTCGTCTTCCCCGACGGTCGGCTGCCGAGCCACCGATGGCGACCGTTCGCCTGGTTCGCCGGCGCCGTCATCGCCCTCCTCACGACCTGCCTCTACCTGTCAACTGGCGACTTGGTCGTCGGGCCGGGGAAGGGGCTCGAGAACCCTTTGGCGGTCGAGCAGCTCGGGCCGGTCATCGACGCCGCGTTCAACGTCCTGGTCCCCCTCTTCGCGCTGTGCATCGCGGGCTCGGCGGTCGCACTCGTCGTGCGCTTCCGGCGCTCCCGTGGCACCGAGCGACTCCAGCTGAAATGGCTGGCGACTGCCGCAGCCGCCGTGGGGATTGTGTTCCTCGTGGGGATCTTCTCGTCCCTCACGCTCTCCGACGGCGAGCCACAGCCGGCGTGGCAGGCCGCCTTCGACCAGTTCTCCTTCCTCCTCTTCGCCCTGATCCCCGTCGCGATCGGTGTGGCGGTGCTCCGCCACCGGCTCTACGACATCGACC
>NZ_DASUTK010000210.1:0-3731 GCF_036374615.1 Nocardioides sp. | reverse complement strand
TAGTCGAGCAGCAGCCGGAGGTAGCCCTCGTACGTCGAGGGCAGCCCGGGAATGCCCATCAGCTCGCCGAAGCGGGTGGTGAAGCGCGCGAACGCCTCGACCTCGACCGGGTCGAGGTCGCGCCAGCCGAACTCGTCGATCCAGCGCACCGGTCCGACGATGGTGGTGGCCAGCACGTAGGCGAACTCGTCGTCGGGGATGTCGTAGTGGCCGTGGATCCGGTTCAGCCGGCGCGCCGTGGCGTGGCCGCGCGGCGAGTCCAGCCCGTCGGCGCCGGCCTCCTCGCCGATCAGCAAGGTGTCGTCGTAGCGCTTGACTCCGTCGTGCTCGAACTCACCGGTGCGGTCGAGGAGCCTGGCGATCGAGGGCACCCCGTAGTCGCGCATGAACGCGATGCCGGCGCCCTGCACGTAGTCCCACGGGAACTCGTGCCGCATCGTCAACCGGACGATCTCGTCGTAGTCGGCGGCCGGGTCGAGCCCGCGGATCCGGCGCAGGTGCTCCCAGCGACGCGGGTGGGCCAGCCGACGAGGGAGCCGCACGGTCAGATCCCCAGGCTCCGGCCGATGATCTCCTTCTGGATCTCGGTGGTGCCGCCGTAGATCGTCGACACTCGACTGTCGAGGAAGGCCCTGGCGATCGGGAACTCGGTCATGTAGCCGTAGCCGCCGAACAGCTGGACGCCCTGGTTGACGAGCTTGTTCTGGAGCTCGGTGGCCCACCACTTGATCATGGCGGCGTCGACCGGGGTGAGGTCCCCGTCGAGATGCTTGCGCACGCAGTCGTCGAGGAAGGCGCGCGCGATCCGGGCCTCGGTGGCCATCTCGGCGAGCAGGAAGCGGTTGTGCTGGAACTTCCCGATCGGCCGACCGAAGGCCTCGCGGGTCTTGGCGTGCTCGACGCAGAGCTCGACGACGGCCTCGACCGCGGCCACCGCCTGGGCGCCGATGATCAACCGCTCCTGCGGGAGGTTCATCATCAGGTAGACGAACCCCTGGCCCTGCTCGCCGAGCAGGTTCTCCTTGGGCACGCGCACGTCGGTGAAGGAGAGCTCGGCGGTGTCCTGGGCGTGGAGGCCGATCTTGTCGAGGTTGCGGCCACGCTCGAAGCCCGGCATCCCGCGCTCGACCACGAGCAGGCTGATGCCCTGGTGGCCGGCGTCCGGGTCGGTGCGCGCGACCACGATCACCAGGTCGGCGTTGATGCCGTTGCTGATGAACGTCTTCGAGCCGTTGAGGACGTAGTGGTCGCCCCCGTCGACCGCCGAGGTGCGCACGCCCTGCAGGTCGGACCCCGCACCCGGCTCGGTCATGGCGATGGCGGTGATCGTCTCGCCGCTGACGCAGCCGGGTAGCCAACGTCGCTTCTGCTCGTCGGTCCCCAGGCTGGTGAGGTACGGGACGATGATGTCGCTGTGGACCGAGAACCCCGGTCCCGAGGCGCCGCACCTCGTCTGCTCGTCCGAGAGGACCACGTTGTACCGGAAGTCCGTGACGCCGGCGCCGCCGTACTCCTCGGGTACGTCAAAGCAGAGCAACCCGGTCTCCCCGGCGGCGAGCCACACCTCGCGAGGGACGATGCCGTCCTTCTCCCACTGCGCGTGGTGGGGCACGACCTCCCGCTCGAAGAAGGTCCGCGCGGTCTTGCGGAAGTCCTCGTGCTCGGCCTCGAACAAGGGCACGTAGTGGCTCACGAGACCCATTCCTTCACCTGAGCGACGGTCGCCGCGGGGTCGTCGCTGGCCGGCATCACCGTGAGGTGGGTGACCCCGGCCTCGCGGAACGCCGCGATCCGCTCCTTCACGTAGGACGCGGGGCCGACCAGGTTGGCCGCCTCGAGCCAGTCAGTGGGAACCAGCGCCTCGGCCTCCTTCTTCTTGCCGGAGAGGTAGAGGTCCTGGATCTCCTCGGCCTCCTTCTCGTAGCCGTACGCGCGCGCGACGTCGTTGTAGAAGTTCTTCCCCCTCGCCCCCATCCCGCCGACGTACAAGGCGAACAGCGGCCGCGCGAAGTCCAGCAGCGCCTTGGTCTCCGGTCCCTCGCCGATCGCGACCATGCCGCCGGCGGTGATGCCGAGCGGGCCGAGCTCGGCGGATCGCTTCGCGGCGCCGGCAACGAGCGCGTCTCCCCAAACCAGGTGGGCGCGCTCGGGGTGGAACAGGTGGGGGATCCAGCCGTCGGCGATGGTGGCCGCCTGCTCGACGGACTTCGGACCCAGCGCTGCGATCCAGATCGGGATCGTGTCGCGCTCGGGATGAGTGAGCATCTTCAGCGGCTTGCCGACGCCGGTGACGCCACCGTGCTCCTTGGTCAGCGGGAGCGTGAAGATGCCGTCACTGGTGAGCACCTCCCGCTTCAGCCCGCGGCGCACCAGGTCGATGATCTCCGCGGTGCGCCCCAGAGGCTTGGAGTACGGGACGCCGTGCCAGCCCTCGATCACCTGCGGTCCGGACGCCCCGAGACCGAGGACGGCCCGGCCACCGGAGACGTTGTCCAGCCCGGCTGCGGTGGAGAGCAGCGTGCCCGGCGTGCGTGAATAGATGTTGAGGATCGCCGAGCCGATCTCGACCGTCTCGGTCCGGGCGGCGAGGTACCCCATCAGGGTCGGGGAGTCGAAGCCGTACGCCTCGGCGACCCAGACGACGTCGATCCCCGCCTTCTCAAGCCCGGCGACCTGGTCGGCCGCCGTTCGGGGGTTGCCGTCGTACATCAACGTGTAGGAGAGCTTCACCCCGTCATCGTGACAGTAACGCTGTCACAATCGCAAGGAAGGGTGCACCGCACGCCGCGATGACTCAGTGCCGCCCGTGCCAGGACTCCCACAGCGCGGCGTACGAGCCACCGGCCTCGACCAGCTCGTCGTGCGAGCCGAGCTCGGAGATCGTGCCGTCCTCGACGACCGCGACCCGGTCGGCGTCGTGGGCGGAGAACAGCCGGTGGGCGATCGCGATCACCGTCCGGCCGTGCAGCACCGCCGCGAGCGAGCGCTCGAGGTGGCGTGCGGCGCGGGGGTCGATCAGGGACGTCGCCTCGTCGAGCACCAGCGTGTGCGGGTCGGCCAGCACCAGCCGGGCGAGCGCGACCTGCTGCGCCTGGGCCGCCGTCAGCGAACGACCACCCGAGCCGACCACGGTGTCGAGCCCCTCCGGCAGCTGGTCCACCCAGTCGAGCGCGTCGACCGCGTCCAGTGCCGAACGGATCTCGTCGTCGCCGGCGCCCGGGGGCGCGGCCAGGGCGAGGTTCTCGCGCAGCGTGCCGACGAACACGTGGTGCTCCTGGGTGACCAGTGCGACGTGGCCGCGGAGCTCGGACAGTGGCAGCTCCACCAGGCCCACGCCGCCGACCGTGACCTCGCCGGTCCGCGGCGGGTGGATGCCTGCGAGCAGCCGCCCCAGCGTGGACTTGCCGGCACCCGACGGACCCACCATCGCCACCCGCTCACCGACCCGCACATCGAGGTCGATCCCGTGCAGTACGTCTCGGCCCTCGACGTACGCGAAACGGACGTCGTCGGCGGCGAGCTGCTCGTTCTCGGGCTTCGCCCCCGTCACGTGACGGTCGTCGGGGACCTGCGCGACGCCGAGCAGCCGCGCCAGCGACGCGCTGCCCATCTGGAGCTCGTCGAGGTAGCTCACGATCCGGTCGACGGGGTCGATCAGCATCTGAACGTAGAGCGTGGCGGCGGTGACGTCGCCCAGCGACACGGTGCCCTGCATGTAGAGCCAGCCGCCG
>NZ_DASUTK010000209.1:0-7251 GCF_036374615.1 Nocardioides sp. | reverse complement strand
GGCTGGCCCGCGACCTGCCGGAAGTTGCCGGTCGCGACCAGCCGCGTGCCCTGCGGGTTGATGGCCATCCCGAGGATCGTCACGCTTCCCCACGCGTTGGGGATCGGGTCGCTGACGGTCAGGTTGAAGTGACCGGTGTTGCGGCCGGTCGCCAGGTCCAGGGCCACGAGCTTGGCGCCGAAGCTGCCGCCGGCGTACAGCCGACCCTTCGCGACGACCAGCACGTTGACCCGGCCACGGACCGCGGACGTGAACCCGGGGTCGACCTGACCGGTCGAGGCGTTGATCCGCGCGATGCTGCGCTTGGTGACCCCACCGATCGAGGTGAACTGACCGCCGACGTAGATCCAGTTGCCGCTCGCGGCGGCAGCCCAGATCCGGTTGTTCGCGTCGAGGGCGGGCCTCACGCTGCCGGTGTTGGCGTCGAACAGCACCAGGTTGGTGCGGTTGTACGTCGTCCCGCCCTGCGTCACGCGCGTGAACCGTCCGCCGGCAGCGACGGTGCTTCCCGAGACGGCGATCGCGTCGACGATCGGCTTCGGCTGGCCCGCGACCTCGACCAGCGACGGCGTGTAGTTCGCCGGATTGGCGGACACCACGGCCGGGTGCGAGACGTCGGCAGACGCCGGAGCCAGCCCGGCCGCCGCCGCGGCGACCGCCACCATCGTGGCCCCGAGGATCGGTGCGCGCAGGACGCGGCGCGAGAAAGATGACATGTCGTTCTCCCCCTGTGTGACATGACCCCACGTCCGGTCCCCCGAGCGATCCGGACCGTACCTACGTGTATAGGGGCTTCGACGGAGCCCGGCAAGGCCCTGACCGATATCCGGAATTGGATGGAGGGTGGACCAGCTCGGTATCGCCAGGAGGCCGCCCGTCGGGACGGCCGGACGTCATCTAGGCTGCGGCAACGTGCGCCGACTCGATCCGTGGGGACCCGTTTTCGCACTGGCCGGCACGGTCGTGTTCCTGCTCCACGGCTTCGGCGGGACCCTCACCCGCGACCTGGCGCTCTACTCCTACAGCGGGCAGCAGCTGGTCGAGGGTGTGCCGCCGTACGTCAGTGTCCTCAACCGCGCGGGGCCGCTGGCCCACATGGTGCCGGGCGCCGGTGCGGCGATCGCGCGGGTCATCGGCACCGACGACCTGCTCACCCAGCGGGTGGTCATGATGGTGCTCTCCATCGCTGCGGTGTGGTTGATGTACGTCGTGGGCCGCGACGCCTTCGAGTCGCGGCTGGCCGGCGCGGCCACCGCGACCAGCCTCCTGCTTCTCCAGGGGTTCGTCACCTACGCCACCGGCGGTCCTCGCGAGAAGACGACCATGATGCTGCTCGTCGTCTGCACCATGCTGGCGGTCACCCACCGTCGATGGGCCTGGGCGGGCGTCTCGGTGGCGTTGGCGACCCTCACCTGGCAACCCGTGTTCGTTGCCGGTGCAGCCATGACGATCGCCGCGCTGGTGGCCCTCCCGCGGCGGCAGATCCCCGACGCCCTGCTCAGGTTCGTGGTCGGGGGTCTCGTGCCCACGGCGTTGATGTGCGGCTACTTCCTCGCGGTCGGAGCGTTCCGTGACTTCCTCGACGGCTTCTACCTGATCAACGCCCGATACACGGACCAGGAGGGGTTGACGGAGTTCCTGGACGAGTCGGAGCAGGAGATCGTCAATGCCTTCGGGTGGTCGCTGTGGGTGCTGCTTGCCGGGTTGGCCGCGTCGATCCTGCTCGCCCTGCTGCGGATCCGCGGCTTCAACCGCACCGATCCGCGGCAGGTCTCGGTAGTCGCGTTCGGAGTGGCGACGATCGCGAGCCTCCTGTGGTGCATCCGGGTCTTCAACGGCTGGGCGGACGCCGTGTTCATGTTTCCCCTGGCCGCGGCCGGACTGGGCGGAGCGGTGCTGCTCGTGACACGACGACTCCCGTCGGCCGCGGTGGTACCCGTGGTCGCGACGTACGCCGTCGCCGGGCTGGTCGCCGCAGGGGCTCAGGCCTCGGTGAGCCGGGCCAACGACCTGGAGCCACTGCGAGAGGTGTCCGACGACCTCCTGGCCGCTGCCGGGCCTGACGTCTCGGTCCAGTCCATCGGCGCCCCGCAGCCGCTGGTCTTCGGCAACCTGCGCAACCCGACCCGGCACCAGATGTTCATCGCCGGCCTCGACGACTACCTCGAGGAGAACTACCCCGGGGGACTGGCGGCCATCGGTGAGCAGATCGGCGAGGACCAGCCGACGTTCGTGACGATGGACCACCCCACCTGGTACCCGTGGGCCGCGCCCACCCTCGAGGAGGAGTACGTCGAGCTCGGACAGACCCAGCTGGTGACGTGGTTCGCCCACCGTTCCCTCGGGTCGGAGCGGCTGGCGGAGCTGAAGGCGATCGTCTCCAGCGGTCCGCCGCCGATGTGAGGTCGGGCCTTCGCCCTGTGACACGATCCCTGTCATGACGCAGCTGCTGGACCGGAACGGCTTCACGTACTCGATCGTGATCCCGGTCTTCAACAGCGAGCCGATCGTCGGGGACACGATCGACCGGGTCGTCGACGTCTTCACCGAGGCCGGGCTGAGGTATGAGCTGATCCTCGTCAACGACGGCAGCCAGGACCGCAGCTGGCAGGTCATCTCCGAGCGAGCGGCGCGGCTGCCGAACGTGGTCGCCCTCAACCTGATGCGCAACTACGGCCAGCACTACGCGAACCTGGCCGGCCTCACCGAGGCCACGGGCGACTACGTCATCACCATGGACGACGACCTCCAGAACCCACCCGACCAGGCACTGGTCCTGATCGACGCCGCCATGGCCGGCCACGAGGTCGTCTTCGGGCAGTTCGTGCAGAAGCAGGCGGGCGGGCTCCGCCGGCTGGGCAGCAAGCTGATCGGGATCATGAACAGCCGGATCTTCGGCAAGCCCGCCGACCTGGTCGTCTCGAACTTCCGGATCCTCCGACGCGACGTCGTCGATCGGATCGTGGCCTCGCGGACGACGTTCCCCTACATCACCGGGCAGGCCCTGATGTTCTCCGGAGACCGGGCCAACGTGGTGGTGCGTCACGACCCGCGGCCGGTCGGCAAGAGCACCTACAGCCTGGTGCGGATCATGCGGCTGGTGCTCACGATCCTCTTCAGCTACAGCTCTTGGCCGTTGCGGGCCGGCGCGGCACTGGGCTTCGCGATCGCTGGACTGAGCTTCCTGCTCGGCGGGGTGCTGGTCATCCGCGGCCTGGTCCGCGACTCGGTCGTCCCCGGTTGGACGTCGACGATGGTGCTGGTCTCGCTGTTCGCCGGCTTCATCATCGCGTTGATCTCGATGATCGGTGAGTACGTCGTGCGCACCCTCCAGACGGTCAGCACGGAGGAGGCGTTCCACGTGGTGCAGCGGGTCCGCCAGTGACCCGGCACCTGCTCGTCATCGGTGCCCAGCGGTGCGGCACGACGTACCTGCACGACGTGCTGGCCGAGCATCCGCAGGTCGCGATGGCCCGTCCGGCGCGCCCTGAGCCGAAGGTGTTCCTGCGCCCGGACCCAGTCGACCGCGAGGCGTACGTCGCAGAGTTCTTCGGCCACGCCGGTGACGCCGAGGTGCTCGGGGAGAAGAGCACGTCGTACCTCGAGATCCCTGGAGTCCCCGACCGGGTGGCCGCGGCGCTGGGCAGCCCCCAGATCCTCGTGCAGCTCCGCGACCCGGTCGCACGGGCCGTCTCGAACTGGAGCTTCAGCCGCGACCACGGGGTGGAGTCGCGGCCGCTGACGCAGGCGCTGCGGGCAGACCTGGAGGGCGCTCAGGAGTGGGACTCCTCGACGTCGTCCGTGTCGCCGTACGCCTATGTCTCCCGCGGTCGCTACGTCGAGGACCTCGCCCGCTGGGTGGGTCGGTTCGACGTTCGCGTGCAGTTCCTCGAGGAGCTGCTCACCGACTCCGAGGTCAGCGCCGGCCTCTACCGGTGGCTCGGGGTCGACGACACGTTCCGTCCCACCCTGGGCGACGCCCCCGTCAACGCGAGCACGAGCGTGCCCGAGACGATCGACGACGAGCTCGTGGCCGAGCTCCGCGACCACTACCGCGCCAGCGATGCCGCCCTGGCCGACCTGCTTCGCCGCGACCTGCCGTGGCACCACCTCGACCGTGGCGCCCCCGAGGAGACCTGATGGCCGACATTCCGTTCAACGTCCCGGAGCTCGTCGGGCGCGAGCTGGAGTACGTCGGCGAGTCGATGACCAGCGGCCATACCTCGTCCGGCGGACCGTTCTCCGCGCGCGCGGGCGCCGTGCTTCAGGAGGCGACCGGAGCCGAGGAGGTGCTGCTCACCACCTCGTGCACGACGGCACTCGAGCTGAGTGCGATGCTGCTCGACCTCGGACCCGACGACACCGTGGTGGTGCCGTCGTTCACCTTCACCAGCAGCGCCCTGGCCTTCGCGCGCCAGGGGGCGAAGATCCTCTTCTGCGACATCGAGCCGGAGACACTGGGCATCGACCCGGACCACCTGGCCACCCTGCTCGACGACACCGTGCGTGCGGTGGTGGTGGTCCACTACGCCGGGGTCGCCTGTGACATGGCGGGCGTCCGGCGGGTGCTGGCCGATCGACCGGACGTGGTGGTCGTCGAGGACGCCGCACACGGTCTCTTCGGTCGCTACGAGGGCGAGCCGCTCGGGAGCCTCGGCCGGTTCGCCAGCCTGTCGTTCCACGAGACGAAGAACTTCGTGTGCGGCGAAGGCGGTGCCCTGCTGCTCAACGACCGGAAGGACGTCGAGCGGGCCCGGATCCTCTACGACAAGGGCACCGATCGGCAGGCCTTCTTCCTCGGGCAGGTCGACAAGTACTCCTGGCGTGACACCGGGTCGTCGTTCGGCATGTCGGACACCCTCGCGGCGTACCTGCTCGGACAGCTCGAGCAGGCCGAGTCGATCCAGGCCCGGCGGCGCGCCGTCTGGGAGGGGTACGCCGAGGCGCTGGCCGGTCCGGCCGAGCAGCTCGGACTGCGGCTGCCCGTCGTGCCCGACGAGTGCGACCCGGCGTACCACCTGTTCCACGTGCTGCTGCCCGATGCCGAGCTGCGGCCGCGGGTGATGGCGACGATGAGGGAGCAGGGGATCGCCACCACCTTCCACTACGTGACGCTGCACGACTCGGCCGGTGGCCGGCGGTTCGCGGCCCGACCGACCGAGTGCCCGGTGTCGAGCGACGTCAGCTCCCGCCTGGTCCGGCTGCCGTTCTTCAACTCGCTGTCGTCGGGCGACGTGGAGCGGGTCGCGAGGGAGCTCGTCGCGGCAGTACGGATGGCGGGATGACCGACCGTCAGGGATCTGCGTCGATCGAACAGCCGGAGTACTGGTGGTACCGGGCCCGCGCCGACCTGCTCAATGCGGCGCTGGGCGGCTATGCGACCGGCATCCGTCGCATGCTCGACGTCGGGAGCGCCGACGGCCCGAGTGTGGGCTGGCTGCATGGAGAGCAGCACTTCACCGTGGACCTGGACCCGCGCGGGCTGCGTCGCGGCACGGGGGTCAGGGCGTCTGCGCTCGCGCTCCCTTTCCGCGACGGTGACTTCGACCTGGTCAGCGCGTTCGACGTCGTCGAGCACTGCGACCCGGAGGCGGTGGTGCTGGCCGAGCTCGGCCGCGTGCTGCGGCCCGGCGGCCGGCTGCTGCTCTCGGTCCCCGCTTACCAGTGGGCGTGGAGCGACCACGACGTGCGTGCCGGACACGTCCGTCGCTACACGCGACCCCGGCTGGTTGCGCCGGTGGAACGCGCGGGCTTCGTCGTCTCCAGGGCCACCTACGGTTTCGCCGCGGTCTTTCCGATGTTCGCGGCCGAGCGGCTCGTGCGCCGGGTCCGCAGCGGCTCGGCGGAGAGCGGCGACCCGCGACTGCCCGAACCAGGACGGGTCGCCGAGAAGGTGCTGCTCGCGCTGTGTCGCGCCGAGGCGCGCTGGCTCGAGTCCCACGACGTACCGTTCGGCTCATCGGTGTTCGTCGCGGCGAGCAAGCCGGTCTGAGCGCCGCTCCACCAGCAGGAACCCGAGCCAGGCGGCAGCCTCCACGACCAGGAACGTCCAGCAGGTCCGGGTGACCGGATCGGCCGGGACCAGCACCATCGTCGGCAGACCCAGGGGTGCCGCCGCGAGCCACAGCCGTCCGATGGCGCCCGGGCGGGCGCGGGCGATCAGCCCGATCGTGAGCACCAGGTTGGCCAGCGCGAACACCGACCCGACCGCGATCACGGCCGTGAGCGATCCCCCGAGCCGGACACCCTCACCGAAGACCAGCTCGAGCACGGGGTCTCCGAGCCACGCCGCGAGCAGGCCACCGATCGCGGCGGTCACCAGCGTCGCGCCGACGAGCGCCCCGCGAAGTCGCCGTAGCGAGTCGTGTCGTCCCGACTCGACCAGGCGCGTCAGTCGCCCGGTGAGCGGCGCGATGAGCCCGATCGCGAACGTGTAGGGCGCCCGGAACAGCGCCAGCGCCGCGAACAGCGCCGTCACCTCGTGCGGAGCGCCGCCGACGGCAGCGAGCAGCACCGGGCCGCCGGTGAGCGTGATCTGGGCCAGCAGCTGGCCGGCCGAGGTGCCGGAGACGAAGGCGAGCGGATCGATCGCATCGCCGCTCCCGGTCGCCCGTGGCACCAGTGCCGACGGACGCAGGCAGACCGCGGCGTACCCCGCGAGGAGCGCGAGGCCGTACGCCGCGGGGTGCTCGTTCCCCGCAGCCATCAATGCTCCGGCGACCAGGCAGCGCAGCCCGTTCTCCAGCACCAGGCCGAGGCCGACCGCGCCGAACTGGTGCCGACCGCTGAGAACGCCTCGGGCCAGCCCCAGCGCACCGGAGCAGACGCCGACCGCGAGCACCAGCAGCGGGAACCAGCTGCCCTCGGCACCGAACAGACGGTCGCGCGCCAGCCAGGCCACCACCGCCGCGACGGCCGAGACCCCGGTGACCAGTCCGGCGACGCGCAGCAGCCCCCGTCGTACGGCCGCCTCGCCGGCAGCGGTCGCGGCCGTGCGTGAGATCCAGTGCTGGACGGGGAAGGTGAAGGCGGCGGCCGCGAAGCTCCACCACGCCCACAGCACCGCCACCGGCGCAGCCGGCTCAGCACCGAGCGCCCGCGTGACCAGGGCGAAGAAGACGTACGCGAGGACCCCGCTGACCACCGACCCGGCCGCCAGCAGACCGGTGCCACGGCGGGCGCCCGTCGGGGGCTGCGGGTCGGTCACTGCGGGCTCCATCGCGGCACATCTTGCCGGAGCCGTCCGTCCTG
>NZ_DASUTK010000208.1:0-4563 GCF_036374615.1 Nocardioides sp. | reverse complement strand
GCCGGCCGCGATCCTCGCGTAGTCGTCGGGGTGGACGTTGCTGACCTTTGCCCACTCGATCTCGGAGGCCACGTCGCGCAGCAGCGCCTGGTCGGGCGCGACCCGACAGCGGCGGGCGGCGCCCGCCAGCAGCGAGAGCTTGGACTCGGTGAGCGTCGGGAGCTCACGACCGTAGACGTGAGGCCAGAAGAACCGGAGCTGCCGCAGCGCCGCGGAGTGGAAGGTGCGCGCCTGCACACCGGCGGCCCCGAGCTGCCGCAGCCGGGTGCGCATCTCCCCCGCCGCCCGGGTGGTGAAGGTCACCGCCAGCACCTCCGTGGGCTCGAACACGCCGGTGGCGACGCCGTAGGCGATCCGGTGCGTGATCGCCCGGGTCTTGCCGGTGCCGGCCCCGGCCAGCACGCGGACCGGCCCCCGGAGTGCCTCCGCGACCTGGCGCTGCTCGGGATCGAGGGCGGCCAGCAGGTCGTCGGGTGTGGGCATCGGTGGAACAATCTCCGGGGGCTCGTGGTTCTCTAGGTAGCGAGTCCACCCTAGACGCGAGCGAGGACAAACCCCCCGATGAGTTTCACCATGTTCAGCACCCCGTGGTGCGGCTACTGCCACCGGTTGAAGTCGCAGCTGGACCGAGAAGGTATCGAGTTCGAGATCGTCGACATCGAGCAGCACCCCGAGGCCGCGAAGACGGTCGAGGAGGCCAACGGCGGCAACCAGACGGTGCCGACCCTGCTCTACCCCGACGGCTCCACGCAGACGAACCCGTCGGTGGCCCAGGTCAAGGAGAAGCTCGCGACGCTGACCGCCACCTGCGCCTGAGCCTCACGAGCGGCGGGGCAGCGGCTCGCCGTACCACTCCGCGAGCAGCGACGACGAGATCGAGACTCCCCGCGGGATGTCGACCTCGCCGGCGGCGATCGCGTCGCGCAGCCCGTCACGGGTGAACCACCGCGCCTGCTCGATCTCGGCACCGTCGACGTGGACGTCCTTCGACTCCGCCCGGGCGACGAAGCCGAGCATCAGGCTCGCCGGGAGCGGCCAGGGCTGGTTGCCGAAGTAGGTGACCTCGCCGACGGGGATGCCGACCTCCTCGCCGACCTCGCGGCGCACCGCGTCCTCGAGGGTCTCCCCCGGCTCGCAGAACCCAGCGAGCGTCGACCAGCGGCCGGCCGGCCAGGCGTTCTGCCGGCCGAGCAGGATCGACCCGTCCTCGTGCACGACCGCCATGATCACGGCCGGATCGGTGCGCGGGAACTGCGAGCGACCGCACTCCGGACAGCGCAGCTCGTGTCCTGCTGCGCGCGACTCCAGCGCGCCGGCGCAGCGCGGGCAGTAGCGCGTCGCGAAGTGCCACTCCGCGAGCCCCATCGCGTGGAACAGCAGCGGCGCGCGCTCCGGAGCGTCGGCCAGCACGGGCAGCACGGCCCGCAGCGGCACCCACTCGTCGCGCTCGCCGGGTGCCTCCTCGGGGGCGACCAGGCAGGCGGCGTACGTCGTGCCGTCAACGAGTCCGAGCAGGACCCGCGTCCCCTCCGGCGCCTCAGCGGGCGACACCCACGGGACGTCACCGTCGACGACCCGCAGCCGGGTGCCGGCCACGACCAGCACCCGGGTCGCCGGGTCGGCCCAGCGGGCGGTGACCCACGCGTCGTCGGTGCGCTGGAGGCCGAGCCGATTGTGTGCGTGCCGCGAGAGCGCGACGTGAGGATGCAGCTCGTCGGACGTCACGTCGATGAGGTTACCCAGCGGCTCCGACGGTAGTTTTCCGCCGTGAGCACGCACATCGGCGCCGCGTCCGGCGACATCGCACCCACCGTCCTCATGCCCGGCGACCCGCTGCGAGCGAAGTGGATCGCGGAGACGTTCCTCGAGGACGCCCGCTGCTACACCGAGATCCGGGGCATGCTCGGCTTCACCGGGACGTACAAGGGTCGGCCGGTCTCGGTGCAGGGGTCCGGGATGGGGCAACCGTCGTTCGCGATCTATGCCAACGAGCTGATGCGCGAGTACGACGTGCAGACGATCGTGCGGGTCGGGTCCTGCGGCGCGCTGACGGAGAAGCTCGCGATCCGCGACCTGGTGATCGCGTCGGGGGCCTGCACCGACTCGTCGATGAACCGGATCACGTTCGAGGGCCTCGACTACGCACCGGTCGCCGACTTCCCGCTGCTGCGCGAGGCCGCCGCCGCGGCTCCCGAGGCCCACGTCGGCCTGATCTTCTCCAGCGACTCCTTCTACCCCACGCGGCCCGAGCTGTCGGCGCGGATGGTCGACTACGGCGTCCTCGCCGTCGAGATGGAGGCCGCGGCGCTCTACACCCTCGCCGCGAAGTACGGCCGCCGGGCGCTCGCGATCTGCACCGTCTCCGACCACATCCTCACCGGCGAGGAGACCAGCAGCCAGGAGCGCGAGCAGACCTTCGGCCGGATGGTTGAGGTCGCCCTGACCGCGGCCGCCGCCGTCGCCGACGCCGTCGCGTGAGCCTGAGAGTGCGCTCCAGCGCACCCTGAGGCACACGGCGCGTCAGGAGAAGAGCCGCTCCAGCTCCTCGCGGCCGGGCAGGTCCTCGTGCACGACCAGGTCGTCGGTGCGGACGTAGTAGAACGCAGCCGCGACGTGCTCGACGGGCACGCCGGCGAGGTCGGCCCACGCCAGTCGGTAGAGGGCGAGCTGCAGCGGCTCGGCGTCCCGGCGACGTCCGGTCTTCCAGTCGACGACGAGGAACGAACCGTCCGGCTCGGCGTAGACCGCGTCGATCCGGCCCCGGACGACCTGTCCCGCGAGCACCAGCGCGAACGGCGCTTCCACCGCGTGCGGCGCGCGGTCGGCGAAGGAGCCCGCCTCGAACGCCGCCACCAGCTCGCGGAGGTCCTCGTCACTGTCGATACCGGCGTCGGCACGGCCGGGCAGCTCGTCGGGGTCGAACAGGTCCTGCTGCCCGAACCGCGACTCGACCCAGGCATGGAAGCGGGTGCCGAACCGGGCCGACGGTGAGGGCGGCCGCGGCATCGGACGGGCCAGCTCGGCCGCGAACGCCTCGGGGTCGTCGCGCAGTCGGGCCACGGCCGTCGCCGAGAGGCTGGAGGGCAGCGGGACGGCGATCTCCTGGGACCGCGCGGCGCGCGCCTCGGCGAGCAGTCGCTCGATCTCGGCGTCCCACTCGGCGACGGTCGACTGCGCGACCAGGTCGAGCTCGGGGTCGGGCGCCGTCGGGTCGGTGGCCCGCACCAGCTCGGCCGCTGCGAGCCGCAGTTGCTGCTCGCGGCCAGGCCCCTCCACCGGCCACGGCCGGGACGGGTCGATCGCGTCGTACGGGTGGGCCGAGCCCTTCGCCGGCTTGTCGAGCCAGTGCTGCGGGGGCTCGCCCCACTCCGTGAGCTGGTCGCGCACCGTCACCTGGTACTCGGACGGTCCGAACGGCGTGGCGCGCGGGCTCCAGAGGTACGACGACACGGACAGCCGATGGGCGGCACGGGTGAACGCGACGTACCCCAGGCGCAGCTCCTCCTCGGCGTCGTGAGCCCGGGTGGCGGCACGGTAGGCGTCGAGCGCGGCCTTGTCGTAGCCGTCGAGCTGCGGCAGGTCGGCGGCGTCGCCACGCAGCGGCGCGGGGAGGATCGCCGGCGAGGATGTCCACAGCGTCCGTGAGCGGTTGCTCGGGAACCGGGTCTCGCACACGCCGACCAGGAACACCGAGGACCACTCAAGCCCCTTGGACCGGTGGATCGTCAGCAGCTTGACCGAGTCGGCCGCGGTCGGCGTCGCGACGTCGAGACCGTTGCCCTGGTCGTCCTCCGCGGTCAGGTACGCGAGCAGTGCGGGCAGCGTGACGTCGCCCTCCACCGACCGGAACTCGGCGACCGCCTTGACGAAGAGGTCGAGGTTGTCGCGTCGCGCGGCCGCGGCGGGGCTGACGGCGGACGCCAGCTCGATGTCGACACCGGTCGTGTCGATGATCCGGCGGACGACGTCGAGCAGCGGCTCGCCCACTGCTCCTCGGAGGTGTCGCAGCTCGTCGGCGAGCAGCGCGAACCGCTCCCTCGCCTCGGCCGAGTAGTCGGCGTCGCCTGGAGACTCCAGGGCGTCGCTGAGGGTGGGGATCTCGGCCGGGTCGATGCCGTCGGCGATGTAGAGCAGCTCGGAGGCGACGTCGGGATGCTCGACCCGGCCGCGTCGGCCGGCGAGCCGGCCGGCCCGCTCCCCGAACAACCGTAGGTCACGGGGGCCGATCGCCCAGCGGGGTCCGGTGAGCAGGGTCAGCAGCGCGGCGTTGTCGGTGACGTCGTGCATCAGGGTGAGGATCGCGACGACCTCGGCCACCTCGGGCAGCCGGATCAGGCCGGAGAGCCCCACGATCTCCACCGGGACATCGGCCCCGGTGAGGGCGTCGAAGACCTCCTCGGCGTGGGCGTTGTCGCGGGTGAGCACCCCGATGTCGGACCACGCCGTGTCGGCGGAGTCGTCGTGGGCGGCCTTGACCGCATCGACCAGCCACGCCAGCTCGTCGAGGTGACGCTCGAAGACCCGGGTCTCCACGACACCGGTCGCAGCGCCCGGCTTCGGCTC
>NZ_DASUTK010000207.1:0-15250 GCF_036374615.1 Nocardioides sp. | reverse complement strand
CGACGTCTCGGCTGCGCCGCCCGCGAGCCCTCCCGATTCGGACCGCCCCGTCCTCCCCCCGCCACCCCCGCCAGTGGTCGACCGGCCGGTCCTCACTCGCCGTCGCGGGGCGCCGCCGTGGCTGCCCTGGCTGGTCGGCTTCGGGCTGATGCTGGTGGTGGCCGGTATCGGGGCCTGGCTTCTGTTCGGCAGCGGCGGCGGCGACCCGCAGGTCGCCTCGGACCAGCCACCCGCCAGCAGCCCCGCCGAGGAGGACTCGCCACCCCCCGAGGAGCCGTCCCCCGAGCCGAGCCCGACGAAGTCCGCCGACCCCGAACCGTTCGCCGGCGACCTCGCGCCGTTCTCGACGGTCTCCGCTCCGGGCGCAGCCGCACCCGGGCAGGACGCGGACGGCGAGGTCGTGCGGTACGTCGCGGCGAACATGACCGACGGCGTGCCGGAGACCTGCTGGCGGATGGCGGGCGACGGCACGGGTGAGTCGATCACCTTCCGCTTCGAGCGACCTGCCACGCTCACCGAGGTCGGACTCGTCAACGGCTACGCCAAGGTCGCCAGCGACGGCCGCGGACTGCTCGACTGGTACCACGGCAACCGGCGCATCCGCGCCGTCGAGTGGACGTTCGACGACGGCACCGTCGTCACCCAGAAGCTGCGCGACACCACCCTGGTCCAGAGTGTCCGGGTCAAGAAGGTGAAGTCGGAGTCGGTCACGCTGCGGCTGCTGGAGGTCACCGGCCCCGGTCCCGGCCGCACCTCCCGCAACTACACGGCGATCAGCGAGGTCTCCTTCCTCGGCACCACGCGCTGACTGGTGTGTCCCCTCGCACCCGCCTCTCCCGGGGTTGGACGGAGCACGTTGTCGAAGCTGGCTCGATATGCCCGCCGCCGTCGACGCGCAGTGCGCGCCCTCGCGGAGTCCTGACCCCGGTTCAGAGCCCGCGCCAGGTTGAGGTCGCGCGCCCGATCCGCTCGGAGAGGCCGGTGCCGACCAGCACGCCCGCTGCGATCGCCACGACCGAGAGCAGTGCGTTGAGGAACTCGCCGAGCCCCGCGGCTGCTTCCGCCCCCACCAGGTCGGTGACCCCCTGGAGACCCAGCGCGCCGGGGACCAGCAACCAGAACGCCGGCAGGAACGTCACGGGAACCGGCGGCCCGCTCCGCTGGTGCTGCACCGTGTACGCGACGGGGAGCAGGACGGCTCCTGCGACGAAGCTGGCCCCGAGCGAGCCGAGCACCTGGCCGCTGAGAGCCTGCGCCGCGTACGCGATGTAGAGCACCAGCATCAGCCAGGGGAACGTCCGTCGGGGTGCTGACGAGGCGAGGTAGTGGCCCAGCCCGAAGACCAGGACCCCGACCCACGGTGCCCACGCCCCGAGCGGCTCCACCGTCTGCAGGCCGGTGGGAGCCCCGGCCACGTTCACCCCCATCGCGATGCCGAACGAAAGGAGCAGCAGCCGCTCCAGGCCGTACACCAGCCGCGCCGAGCCCGAGATCATCGAGCCGACCGACAGCTCGACCGTTGCCATCGTCAGCGCCGCGCCGGGAAGGAAGGTGACCAGTGAGGGGATCACGATGTCCAGCGCTGGGGCGTTGAGCCAGCGGACCGACAGCGCGAACGAAGCCCAGGTGACCGCGAACGCCGTGGCCACCGGCAGGATCAGCTCCAGCACCCGGTAGCGATCCGCCCACCACTGCAGCAGGCCTACCAACAGTCCGAGCACTACGTACGCCGGCAGCGCCGATGCCGTCGGGTTCAGCATCAGGCCGAGCCCGACGGTGAGGATGCTGGTGCCGACCAGGGTCACCAACCGGCCGAAGCGTGGGCCGGCGGCCACGAGCGCCTCCAGTCGCGCGGTCGCGTCCTGGACCGGCACCCTGTGGAGCCGGATGTCGTCGATCAGCCGGTAGAGCGCATCGATCTGGTCCAGGCGAAGGGGATGGTTGCTGCCCGGCGCGAAGTCGACCCGGGACGACGGGCCGGTGTCGATCCGGACGAACACCCCGGTCGGCAGCACGAAGAAGCTGACTCCGGTCGCGGCGTACGCCTCGGCGACGTCCTCGAGGATCAAGGTGACCCGGTCCGCGGAGTCCCCGGCCCGGCACATGGCGACGCCGAGCAGGCGCAGGAAGTCGAGGACGTCCTCCGGTGGTTGCTCCACCACCGGCTCCGGGGCGGCCAGGGGTGTCGGGGACGGCAAGCGGCGGGCAGCGGCGGCGCTGACCCGCGTCCACACCCTTCGGCGAACCCCACCCATCCGGTTGGCCACCCAGTCAGAGTGCCGGTCCCTCGGAGCCGGTCACTCGTCCACCAGGGGTGAAGGACGCGACCGGCCCCGAGGCTACGTTCTGATGCGTGAGCGACGTCGTGGTTCAGTCCTCGAGCCGAGCCGGCGGCGTGCTGGCCGCGACCTGCATCTCCACACTCATCGTCAACGCCAACACCTCGGCCGTGAGCATCCTGCTCCCAGCGATCAGCGAAGACACCGGTATGGGTCTGGACACCCTTCAGTGGGCGGTGACGGGGTACTCGCTCGTGGGTGCCGCCGTGATCATCACGTCGGGCTCCCTCGGCGACGTGTTCGGTAGGAAGCGGATCTTCCAGCTCGGGCTCGCGTTGTTCGTGGTGTCGTGCGTGATGATCGCACTGGCCGGATCGGGCGAGATGGTGATCGCGGGCCGCCTCATCCAGGGAGCCTCCGGGGCGACGATCCTCGCCTGCGGGCTCAGTCTGCTGTCGGTCGCCACGACCGGCGATGCGAACCTGCGTGCCGTGTCGCTGTGGGGTGCCGCGGCCGCCGTGGGGGCGGCCGCGGGCCCGCTCCTCGGCGGCGTCCTGGTCGACCTCACCGGCTGGCAGGGCCTGTTCTGGATCGACGCCGGCGTGGCGGTTGGGACCATGGTCCTGACCTTCGCGATGGTCTCCGAGTCCCGCGACCCCGACGCGCCCCGCTCGATCGATTTCGCCGGCACGGTGCTGATCGCCCTCACGCTGACGCCACTGCTCCTCGGGGTCAGCAAGAGCGGCGACTGGGGCTGGATATCTGCTGCGACCCTCGGGTGCTTCGCCATCTCGATCGTGGCCGGGTTCGCCTTCTGGACCGTGGAGGGGCGGGTGCAGGCACCGCTCCTCGACCTGGCGCTCCTGCGCAACCGGATCCTGGTCGGCGCCACCATTGCCATCCTGATCGGGGCCGGCACCATCAACGGCCTCATGTACCTGCTCAGCCTGTACTTCCAGGACCCCGCCACGCTCGACTTCACGCCGTTGCAGGCCGGCCTCGCGACCCTGCCGGCGACCGTCGGGCTGGTGGTGGTGGCACCGCTGGTCCCCAGACTCGCCAAGAGGCTGGGCGGCCGGCAGGTGATCGGGGCCGGCTTCCTGATCACGACCCTCGGGTTCGTCGTGATCGGGTTCACCGATGCCTCCTGGCAGTACGCCAGCTTCCTGCTCCCGCTGGTGGCCATCGCGGTCGGCATGGGCCTCTCCAACGGGCCCTCGTCATCCGCCGCCACCGCGTCGGTCCCCGCCCACCAGGTCGGCGAGGCCTCCGGCGTCTCCAACATGGCGCGGTACGTCGGCGCCGCCGTCGCCACCGCCCTCGCAGCCACGATCTACGGCACCGTCACCGCCAACCAGCGCAGCGACGGGCAGGCCGCGGACGCCGCACTCGCGTCCGGACTGGCCGCGGCGTCGTGGGTGATGGCGGTGTTCAGCATGCTCGGTGTGCTCCTGGCCGTGGTCGCGATCCGGCGGCACCGGATGGCGCACGGCACCGTCCAGGACGCCGCCGCGTCGGCGGCCGCCCACCTGCACACCCTCCCGACGACGGCCACGGTGTCGACGTCGTCCACTACGGATGATTCCGCTCGACGCGACCCCACCGAGGGAGCCCCGTCATGACCGACGCCACCACCCGCCCCCCGGCCATCCCGTTCACCACCGACGACTACGCCGCCCGGATGGCCCGCGTCGTCGCCGACGGCAAGGCAGCCGGGCTCGACGGTGTCCTGGTGACACCCGGCCCCGACCTGGTGTGGTTGACGGACTATCAGCCGACGGCGATCACCGAGCGACTGACGATGCTGTTCCTCACCCCGGACGAGGCGCCGACCCTGCTCGTCCCGGCCCTGGAGCGGCCGGACGCCGAGGCGGCCGCGGGCGCGCCGGCCACCACCTTGGTCGACTGGGCCGACGGAACTGACCCGTATACCGCGGCCAGCAACCGGCTGCGGTCGGACGGCCGCTACGCCGTCTCCGACAGCGCGTGGGCGATGCACCTGCTCGGCCTGCAGACGGTGCTGCCGCGGTCGACGTACCACTCGTTCACCGAGCGGCTCCCGATGCTCCGCGCCGTGAAGGACAGCAACGAGCTGGGCCGGCTGACCGCGGCGGGCGCCGCTGCAGACGCGACGTACGACCAGATCCTCGGTGTGCGCTTCTCCGGCCGCCGGGAGACCGACGTGGCAGGCGACCTGGCGGACCTGCTCCGCAGTCACGGCCACGAGCAGGTTGACTTCACCGTCGTCGGGTCCGGCCCGAACGGCGCGAACCCCCACCACGAGGCGGGCGAACGCGTGATCGAGGTCGGTGACTGTGTCGTGCTCGACTTCGGCGGCCTGATGTTCGGCTACGGCTCCGACACCAGCCGCACCGTCTGCGTGGGCGAACCGAGCGCCGAGGTCCGCGAGGTCCACGAGATCGTGCGCGCCGCACAGGAGGCAGGAGTCGAGGCGGTCCGACCGGGCGTTCCGTGTCAGGAGATCGACCGCGCGGCCAGGAAGGTGATCACCGATGCGGGGTACGGCGAGCAGTTCATCCACCGCACCGGGCACGGGATCGGCGTCACCACACATGAACCGCCGTACATGGTCGAGGGCGAGGAGCAGCCGCTGGTCCCCGGGATGTGCTTCTCCGTCGAACCCGGGATCTACCTCCCCGGCAGGTTCGGGGTCCGGATCGAGGACATCGTCACCGTGACGCAGGACGCCGGTCGACGGCTCAACAACACCGATCGCCACCTCCAGCTCGTCGAGTGAGGGTCATCCCGAACGGATGACGCCGAGCGGCACGCCCGGCCGTCAGGATTCAACTGAGCGACCGTCGAGAGAGGGGACCTGATGGGCACGATGGACGTTCCTGCGGACGATGCAGCGGTGCCCGCCGCGGCCGCTGATGCCCGGCGAGGCAAGGCGGCCGTCTACATCTCGTGGATCGCACTGGCTCTGATGACCACGAGCTCGGTCGCGAGCCTCCGAGCCGCACCGACGATGGCGGTCTACGGGCTCGCGTGCGTCTTCCTGTACCTGATCCCGGCCATCGTGTTCCTGCTCCCGACGTCACTGGTCTCGGCGGAGCTGGCCTCGGGTTACGAGGGCGGCGTCTACAACTGGGTGTCGCTCGGGATCTCCAAGCCGATGGGCTTCCTGGCGGTCTGGTGCCAGTTCGCCATGACGATCTTCTACTACCCGAGCCTGCTCGGCTTCGTCGCGAGCACCCTGGCCTACGTCTTCAACCCGGAGCTCGCGTCCAGCGGCGTCTGGACGGCGTGCGTGATCGTGGTCGTCTACTGGACCGGCGTCTGGGTGTCGTCGCGGGGCACGTCGGGCGTCGCCGGCCTCGCGAGTGGCGGACTCATCATCGGCACGCTCATCCCCGGTGTCGTGCTGGTGTTCCTCGGTGTGGTGTTCCTCGGCCAGGGCAACGCCTCGGCCGCGCCGATGGATTCCGACCACCTGCTGCCCGCATGGGCGGGTCTTGCCAGCCTCGTGCTGATCGTCAACAACTTCCTGTCCTACTCCGGCATGGAGATGAACGCCGTCCACGTCGGCTCGCTCAGGAACCCGGCCAAGGAGTTCCCGAAGGCGATGTTCCTGGCCATGGGCCTGGTGCTGCTCATCTTCATCCTCCCGGCGCTCGCCATCGCCTGGGTCGTGCCCGCCGAGCAGCTCTCCCTGACCGCCGGCGTGATGCAGGCGTTCGACGCGGTGTTCTCCCAGTTCGGCACCCAGTGGCTGACCCCGATCTTCGGCATCATGTTGGTCACGGCCTCGCTGGGTGGCATGCTCACGTGGCTGGCCGGCCCGTCCAAGGGACTGCTGCTGATCTCCCGCCAGGAGGGGTACCTCCCGCCGTTCCTGCAGGCGCTGAACAAGCACGGCGTCCCGCAGAACATCCTGGTCACCCAAGGCGTCATCACCACGGTCATCGCCCTGGGCTACGCGCTCATCCCCGACGTGTCGAGCGCCTACTGGATCTTCTCGGTGATCACCACGCAGGTGTACCTGATCGTCTACCTGCTGATGTTCGTTGCCGCCGTGCGGCTGCGGAAGAACGACCCCGACCACCCACGCGGATACCGGGCGCCGATGCTGATCGGCCTGTGCGGTGTGGGCTTCGCGGCATCGCTCGCCGCGCTGCTCGTCGGCTTCGTCCCACCGTCGCAGTTCGGTGGTGGCAACCCGATCGTCTACGTCCTGATCGTCGGCGGCGGAGCGCTGGGCCTCGGCCTGCTCGTGCCGTTCCTGTTCTACCGATCCCGCAAACCGTCGTGGAAGCAGACCGAGGGAGCGGAGGTGACCCCGTCATGACCAGCAAGGAAGGCGAGGTGAGGCGGCAGGACAGGTGGACCTACTGGGTGGCGTTGGGCCTGCTCGTCGTGCTCATCGTGATTGCGCTGCTCACGTTCGATCGGGCCCGCGACACCAGGCAGGCCTCGGACAAGGCCGACGAGTTCATCGCAGCCTTGGAGGAGGCGGGCCTGACGGCCCCGTCGAAGGACCAGATCACGCGGGTGCTCGGCGATGACGGCGGCGCGCTGTGCGACGACCCGGGTGGTGCCCTTCGCCGAGCCGTCGCCAACATGGCGCTCGTCAACGGCGCCAGCGGGCCGGGCATGCGGCCGATCCTCGCCGACACCGCCAGGCTGCTGCAGGGCCAGCTGATCGCGATCCAGGTCTACTGCCCAGACGAGCTCGAGGACTTCCAGGAGTTCGTCGACGACCTCAAGTCCGAGAACGTCACCGAGAGCTGACGGAGGACATCGATGGATCTCTCGGCCCGCATCTCCGAGCTGATGCCGAGCGTCCGCACGGAGCTGGCCGAGCTCGTGGCCATCCCGTCGGTCGCCGATCCCCGCCAGTTCCCGCCCGAGGAGTGCGCGAGAGCCGCGCAGTGGGTGGTGGACGCGTTCCGGGAGCTCGGCTTCGCCGACATCGGTCTGCACGAGACGTCGGACGGGAGCAAGGCGGTCGTGGGGTCACGCCCGTGCGACGACTCGAACGCACCGACTGTGTTGCTGTACGCCCACTACGACGTCCAGCCGCCGCTCGACGACGACGCGTGGCGAACCCCGCCGTTCGAGCTGACCGAGGTCGACGGCCGCTGGTTCGGGAGGGGTGCTGCGGACTGCAAGGGCAACATCCTCATGCACCTCACCGCCCTGCGCGCGCTGGGCGACGATGTACCGGTGAACCTCAAGCTCGTCGTCGAGGGCTCGGAGGAGCAGGGCACCGGCGGCCTCGAGGACTTCGTGCCCAAGCACGCCGACCTGCTCCGTGCCGACGCGATCCTCGTGTGCGACACCGGGAACGCCGCGGTCGGTGAACCGGCCGTCACCGTCAGCCTGCGCGGCATGGTCAACGTCGTCGTGCACGTCGAGGGCCTGCCCTCCGAGGTCCACTCGGGGATGTTCGGCGGCCCTGCGCCGGATGCCCTGGCAGCGCTGGTGTCGATGCTCGCCTCCCTCCGCGACGCGGACGGCAACACCACGGTCCGCGGCCTCGACAACACCCAGTCGTGGGAGGGCGCACCGTACGATCCCGATGCCTTCCGGGGAGACGCCGCCCTGCCTGAAGACGCTTCCCTACTGGGGTCCGGCAGCGTCTCGGACATGCTCTGGGCCAGACCCGCCCTCACCATCCTGGGCATCGACTGCCCGCCGGTCGTCGGGTCGACCGCCGCGATCGTGCCGCGCGCGAGCGCCCGGCTGAACCTCAGGATCCCACCCGGAACCGAGCCGGAGGCCGCCGAGGCGGCGTTGTACGAGCACCTCACGTCCGCCGCTCCCTGGGGCGTGCACGTCGAGCTGCAGACCGAGGCGACGGGCAGCCCGTTCCGTGCCGACACCGACGGGCCGGCGTACGAGGCGATGCGGACGGCGATGAGGGATGCCTACGGGCGGGGCATGGTGCTGCTCGGGCAAGGCGGATCGATCCCGCTGTGCAACGTCTTCACCGAGACCTACCCCGACGCGGAGCTGCTGCTGATGGGAGTCGAGGAGCCCACGGCACTCATCCACGCCCCCAACGAGAGCGTCCACCCCGACGAGATCGCGAGGCTCGCCCTGGCCGAGGCCGTGTTCCTGCAGCAGTACGGCGCGCCCGCGGCGAGATAGCTCTCACGCGCCGAGGAAGCCAGGAGCCCCGGTCAGAGGGAGGCGAGCAGGGACGCGGCGCGCTCCACGGCCGCCCGGTCGACTCCCAGGTGCGTGACCACCCGTACGACGCGCGGCCCGACCGTCCCGATCATGATCCCGGCCTCGGCGGCCCGGGCGACGAACCCGGCCGCGTCGTCGTGCGGCACCGCCACGATGTTGGTGTCGACGGTCTGCGGGTCGACGCCCAGGGCGTCGGCCAGCAGCTGTGCGTTGTCGTGGTCCTCGGCCAGTCGCTCGAGGTGGTGGTCGAGGGCGTAGAGCCCGGCCGCGGCGAGCACGCCGACCTGCCGCATGCCGCCGCCGAGCCGCTTGCGCCACACCCGGGCCTCCGCGATCGCGTCGGCCGAACCGACCATCAGCGAGCCCACCGGGGCGCCGAGGCCCTTCGACAGGCAGACCGCGAGCACGTCCACCACGGCGCCGTACTCCTTCAGTGCCACGCCGGTCGCCACGTGCGCGTTCCAGATCCGGGCCCCGTCGAGGTGGACGCGGGTTCCCGCGCCCTCGGCGAAGTCCTTGAGGGCAGCCATCTCGGGCAGCGGGACGACCGAGCCGCCCGCGAAGTTGTGAGTGTTCTCGACCGAGATCGCGGCGGTGGCGACGAAGAACGGCCCGAGGTCGGGGGCGAAGAGCTCCTCGATCTCCTCCTGCGCGATCCGGCCGCTCGGCGAGCGCCAGGTCCGCATCGTCACGCCGCTCAGTGCGCCGTGCGCACCCAGCTCGGCCCGAGCGATGTGGGCGCGCGCCTCGCACAGCACCTCCTGGCCGGGCGCCACGAGGCTGCGGACCGCGAGCACGTTCGCCATCGACCCGGTCGGGGTGAACAGCGCGGCGTCGTGCCCGAAGAGGCCGGCCACCCGCTCCTCGAGCGCGCGGACCGTGGGGTCCTCGCCGTACACGTCGTCGCCCACCTCGGCCGCGGCCATCGCGCGCCGCATCCCCTCGGTCGGCTTGGTGACGGTGTCGCTGCGGAGGTCGATCAGGACGTCGCTCATACGCTGCGCAGCATCCGGGCAACGAGGAACGCCAGCTCCAACGACTGCACACGGTTCAGCCGGGGGTCGCACACCGACTCGTAGCGGTGCGCCAGCCCGGCCTCGCTCAAGAGCTCGCCGCCACCCACGCACTCGGTGACGTCGTCCCCGGTCAGCTCGACGTGGACGCCGCCCGGCCAGGTGCCGAGCGACCGGTGCACGTCGAAGAAGCCCTGCACCTCCTCGATCACGTCGTCGAAGTTGCGGGTCTTGTACCCCGACGACGTCTCGAACGTGTTGCCGTGCATCGGGTCGCACACCCACGCGACCTGCACGCCGGCGGCGGTCACCTTCTCGATCAGGTGCGGCAGTCCGTCGCGGATCTTGTTGGCGCCGAAGCGGGTGATGAACGTCAGCCGGCCCGCCTCGTTGTCGGGGTTCAACCGGTCGGCGAGCGCCAGCGCGTCGTCGGGAGTCGTGGTGGGGCCGAGCTTCACGCCGATCGGGTTCTTGATGTGGCGGAGCAGCTCGACGTGCGGCCCGTCGAGCCGACGGGTCCGCTCCCCGATCCAGACGAAGTGACCCGAGACGTCGTACGGCGTCTGGGTGCGCGAGTCGATGCGGGTCATGGCGTGCTCGTACTCCAGCACCAGCGCCTCGTGGCTGGAGTGGAAGTCGACCCGGTGGAACTCGTCGGGGTCGGCGCCGATCGCCTTCATGAACGTCAGCGCGCGGTCGATGTCGTGGGCCATCGCCTCGTACTTCTGGCCCGCGGCCGAGTCGCGGACGAAGTCGGTGTTCCAGGTGTGGACCTGCCGCAGGTCGGCGTAGCCGCCGGTCACGAACGCCCGGACGAGGTTCAACGTCGCAGCGGAGGCGTGGTAGACGTCGACCAGCCGCTGCGGGTCGTGCGCGCGCGACTCGGGAGTGAAGTCGTAGCCGTTGACGGCGTCGCCCCGGTACGCCGGCAGCGTAACCCCGTCACGGGTCTCGAGGTCTGACGAGCGCGGCTTGGCGTACTGGCCGGCGATCCGGCCGACCTTCACGACCGGGACGGACGCGGCGTAGGTCAGGACGACCGCCATCTGCAGCAGCACCCGCAGCTTGTTGCGGACGTTGTCGGCGGTGACGCCGGCGAACGTCTCCGCGCAGTCACCGCCCTGGAGGATGAACGCCTCGCCCCTCGTGACGGCGCCGATCTTCGTCTTGAGCTCGTCGCACTCCCCCGCGAACACCAGCGGCGGCTGGGTACGCAGCCGCGCGACGGCGGCCTCGACCGCGGCGGGGTCTGCATAGGTCGGCTGCTGGGCCGCGCCGAGCGCGTGCAACGACTCCAGCGAGGGGATCTGACTCACCGGTCCAGAGTACGCGGGGCGATGCACCCGGCCGTATCCCGGATCCGCCGCCGAGACGGGTCAGCGGACGTCGTCCTCCATGTGCTCGATGTCGCGGAAGCCGGTCTTCTTGGCGCGCACCCCGCGGTTGGTCATCCAGGTGAGGACCCAGAGCACGATCCCGATGACCAGTAGCCCGCCGGCGATCTGGTAGACGATCGTGTCGCGGTCGACCCAGGGACCTACCAGGAACAAACAGGCGACGGCGGCGATCGCCGGCGTTGGGCCGGGCGACCTGAAGAACCCCTCACGCCTGTCGCGGCGCAGCACGAGGCACGCGATGTTGACGACGGCGAAGACGCAGAGCAGCAACAGAGCGGTGGTGCTGGAGAGGTTGAGGACTATGTCGCTGTCGGACCGGTTGGCGACGTAGTAGATGAGGCCGAGCGCCAGGAGCGTCGAGAACAGGATGCCGACGTACGGCGCCCGCGAGTTCGGCGACACCTTGCCGAGCGAGCGTGGCAGCACGTCCTGGTTGGCCAGTCCGTAGAGCAGGCGGCTCGCCATCATCATGTTGATCAGCGAGGTGTTGGCCACCGCGAAGCAGGCCAGGAACGGGAACACCTTGTCGATCGGGAAGTCCGGCGCTCCGGCGCTCACGACCTCGAGCAGCGCCCGGCCCTCGGCCTCGTTGATCTCGGCGAGCTCACCCGGCGTCAGCACGGCCACCACCGCGACGGCGACCAGCATGTAGATGATGACCGCGATGCCGAGGCCGGTCAGCATGGTGCGCGGGAAGATCCGCTCGGGCTCCCGGGTCTCCTCGACCATGTTGACCGAGTCCTCGAACCCCACCATCGCGAAGAACGCGACCGACGTGGCCGCGGTGACGGCGAGGAACATGCCCTTGCCCTCGGGCGACTCGAAGACGGTGATCCTGCTGACGTCGCCGTCGCCGGCGACGATGGCGTAGAAGCCGACCCCCATGACGATCGTCAGTGCGGCCACCTCCACGAGGGTCAGGACCACGTTGAACTTCACGCTCTCGCCGACGCCACGCAGGTTGATCAGCGCGAGCAGGATCATGAAGGCCATCGCGACGATCGTGATCACCCCGTTGCCCGGGATCTCGTCGATCCAGCCGTTGACCTCCAGGCCCCCGAAGAGGTTCTGCGACAGGACGTTGGCCGACGTCGAGGCGCTGGTGATGCCCGAGCAGATGACGGCGAACGCGACCAGGAAGGTCACGAAGTGGATGCCGAACGCCTTGTGCGTGTAGAGCGCGGCGCCCGCCGCCTGGGGGTACTTCGTGACGAGCTCGAGGTAGGACAGGGCCGTCAGCGTCGCGACCGCGAAGGCCACCAGGAACGGGAGCCACACGACCCCGCCCACGATGCCGGCCATCTGACCGGTGACGGCGTACACACCGGCACCGAGGATGTCGCCGACGATGAACAGCAGGAGGAGCTTGGGCCCCATCACCCGCCTGAGCTCGGGTTCCCGGCCGTGCACGTCCTGGGTGTCAGGGGCGGTCGCACTCATGGCACTGCCTTTCCGAGAGGAGATCGGCTCCCGTCATAGTGGCGCAGATCACAGCGCGCCGCCAAGCACCTCGGCGGCGCGGCTGCGTCCGCGACAACTTCGGGTCGTGAACTTCGCGCGCGATCCAAGGACTTCGGGGTCCATGGTTCCCCCACGAAGTCACTGGTTCCCCGCTCAGGCGGGGAACCACGCGGCCAGGGGCCGGCTCAGCCGAAGAAGACCTCCGCCTCGGCGTACTCCTCGGGTGTCACCAGCTTCAGCTCCGCGGGGCCCTCGCTCAGCGGCACCCGGGCGATGGTGGTGCCGCGCAGCGCCACCATCGTGCCGTAATCGCCGTCGGCGACCGCGTCGATCGCCTGGAGGCCGAACCGGGTGGCGAGCCAGCGGTCGAACGCCGTCGGCGTCCCTCCCCGCTGCACGTGGCCGAGGACGACGGCGCGTGCCTCCTTGCCGGTGCGGGTCTCGATCTCGTGGGCGAGCCGGTCGCCGATCCCGCCCAGCCGGACGTGACCGAAGGCGTCCTTCTCCCCCGACACCAGCGTCATCTCTCCGCCCTCTCGCGGCACCGCACCCTCCGCGACCACCAGGATCGGCGAGAAGCGAGACTCGAAGCGGGACTCGATGAGCTCGCAGACGGCGCCGATGTCGAAGGGGCGCTCGGGGATCAGCACGATGTTGGCACCGCCCGCGATGCCCGAGTGGAGCGCGATCCAGCCGGCGTGCCGTCCCATCACCTCGACGACCAGCACCCGGTGGTGCGACTCGGCGGTGGTGTGGAGCCGGTCGATCGCCTCCATCGCGATGTTGACGGCCGTGTCGAAGCCGAACGTGAAGTCGGTGCCGGAGAGGTCGTTGTCGATGGTCTTCGGAACGCCGACCACGTTGACGCCGAGGTCCGCGAGCCTGGTCGCGACGCCGAGGGTGTCCTCCCCGCCGATGGCGACCAGCGCGTCGACACCGTCGTTCACGAGGTTCTCCTGGATCTTCTCGACGCCGCGCTCCATCGAGAACGGGTTGGTGCGGCTGGAGCCGAGGATGGTGCCGCCCCGCGGCAGGATGCCGCGGACCTGGGGAACGCCGAGCTCCATGGTCAGCCCGTCGAGCGGGCCCTTCCACCCGTCCCGGTAGCCCACGAACTCGAACCCGTGCACCTTGGCGCCCTTGCGGACCACAGCCCGGATCACGGCGTTCAGCCCGGGGCAGTCGCCGCCACCGGTGAGCACTCCGACGCGCATCGTCACTCCTGATTGGATCGTTCACATGGCCGAGAAGACGCTAGCGGAGTTGGTCGATGACGACCAGCGCATCCCGTCCACCCCAAGATGACTAGTCTGCCGGGCTATGACCTTCTCCATCGTGGCCCGGTCCGACGACGGCGAGTCGTGGGGGGTGGCGGTCGCGTCGAAGTTCCTCGCGGTGGGCTCGGTCGTGCCGGCCGCGGTGGCCGAGGTGGGGGCGATCGCGACCCAGGCGTGGGCGAACGTCGCCTACAAGGGTCAGGCGCTCTCGTTGCTCGACGAGGGCGCGACCGCCGCCGTCGCGTTGCAGCGGCTGCTCGCGGAGGACGACGGGCGCGAGGTCCGCCAGGTCGGGATGGTCGACGCCGACGGCGGCGCGGCCAGCCACACCGGTGCCGCCTGCCTGCCGTGGGCGGGCGGACGCACCGGCGACGGGTACGCGATCCAGGGCAACATCCTCACCGGCGAGGAGGTCGTCGCGGCGATGGAGGCGGCCTGGCACGACGTCAGCGACCCCGGCGTCACCCTCGCCCGGCGGCTGCTCGCGGCGCTCCGGGCCGGCGACGAGGCGGGCGGTGACAGCCGCGGCCGGCAGTCGGCGGCGCTGTTCGTGGTCTCCGAGGGAGCCGGCTACGACGGCGGTGACGACGTCGCGGTCGACCTTCGGGTCGACGACCACGCCGATCCGGTCACCGAGCTGGCACGGCTGCTGGACCTCAACGAGTGGTACCTCACCCCGCCCGACGAGGCCGACCGGGAGCCGCTGACCGACGAGCTGCGCGCCGAGCTCGAGGCGTTCGCGCAGCGAGAGGGCAAGGAGTCGTTCGCCGACTGGGTCGGGGCCGAGAACCTCGAGATGCGGGTCGGTGAGGGGTGGGTGGACCGGCGGGTCCTGGAGCAGGCACGCGAGACCGGAGCAGCGGACAGGTGAGCGTCCTCGCGATCGACGCCGGCACCACCGGCGTCACCGCCGTGGTGGTCAGCACCGACGGCGGCATCGTGGCCAAGGGCTACCAGGAGTTCGCGCAGCACTTCCCCCAGCCGGGCTGGGTCGAGCACGCACCCGAGGAGATCTGGCAGGCGACGCTCGAGGCCACCCGTGAGGTCCTGACCCGGGTGGACGCGTCCGAGCTCACCGCCGTCGGGATCACCAACCAGCGCGAGACGATCGTCCTCTGGGACCGCGAGACGCTCGGGTCGCCCCGCCGCGCGATCGTCTGGCAGGACCGCCGTACGGCCGACATCTGCAGCCGACTGCGCGACGAGGGCCACGAGGAGCGGGTCGGCGAGCTGACCGGGCTGCGGCTCGACCCGTACTTCTCCGGGACCAAGCTGGTGTGGCTGGCCGAGAACGAGCCGCACACCTGGACGCACGTCGAGGCGGGGCGGTACGCCGTCGGCACAGTCGACTCCTACCTGATCGCCCGGATGACCCGCGGCGTGCACCACGTCACCGACGTGTCGAACGCGTCGCGGACGCTCCTCTTCGATCTCGCCGAGGGCGGCTGGTCGGACGAGCTGTGCTCGCTCTTCGGCGTACCCCGTGACGCGCTGCCGGAGGTCGTCGCGAGCTGGGGCGAGATCGCGGAGACCGACCCGCGGCTGTTCGTGGGGCTCTCGCTGCCGATCGCCGGGATCGCGGGCGACCAGCAGTCGGCGCTCTTCGGCCAGACCTGCTTCGACGAGGGTGACTCCAAGTGCACGTACGGCACGGGGTCGTTCATCCT
>NZ_DASUTK010000206.1:0-6579 GCF_036374615.1 Nocardioides sp. | reverse complement strand
TCGGTGACGAAGTAGGGCGAGATGTAGCCCTTGTCGAACTGCATGCCCTCGGTGAAGTCGAGCTCGGTGCCCATGGTGTTGGACTCCTCGACGGTGATGACACCGTCCTTGCCGACCTTGTCGAAGGACTGGGCGAGCAGGTCGCCGATGTGGGCGTCGCGGCTGGAGATCGTGGCGACCGAGGCCATGTCCTCCTTGGTCTCGACCTCGCGGGCGGCCTCTGCGAGGGCGTCGCTGACTGCCTCGGCGGCCGCGTCCATGCCCCGCTTGAGGCCCATCGGGTTGGCGCCGGCCGCGACCGCGCGCAGGCCCTCGTGCACCATCGCCTGGGCGAGCACCGTGGCGGTCGTCGTACCGTCACCTGCGATGTCATTGGTCTTGGTGGCGACTTCCTTGGTGAGCTGGGCGCCGAGGTTCTCGAACGGGTCGTCGAGCTCGATCTCACGGGCGACGGTCACGCCGTCGTTGGTGATGGTCGGCGCGCCCCACTTCTTGTCGAGCACCACATAGCGGCCCTTCGGGCCGAGAGTGACCTTGACGGTGTTGGCGAGGGCGTCGACGCCGCGCTCGAGCGCGCGGCGGGCGTTCTCGTCGAACTCCAGGATCTTGGGCATGTTCTCTCCTTATGAGAACGGGCCGTGTGCCTGGACTACCCGGAGGGTGGTCTCAGGCACACGACCCGGACAGGGACTTCAGGAAACGATCGCCAGCACGTCGCGCGCCGAGAGGATCAGGAACTCGTCGCCCGAGTACTTGACCTCGGTGCCGCCGTACTTGCTGTAGATCACCTTGTCGCCGACGGAGATGTCCATCGGGATGCGCTCGTCGCCGTCCTCGTTGAACCGACCCGGCCCGACCGCCACGACCTCGCCCTCCTGGGGCTTCTCCTTGGCGGTGTCGGGGATGACGAGTCCGGAAGCGGTGGTCTGCTCAGCGTCGAGCGGCTTCACGACGATCCGGTCCTCGAGGGGCTTGATGTTGACCGACACTTCAGATCAACCTCTACTTTCTCTTCAACCTGTGAAGGAGCCCAGGGCTCCGGGACGTATGAGCCTGCGCCAGACGAACGCCGTCGCGGGTGCCGTTGCGTCTCTCGCAAGCGCTGGCACCCTCAGGGCGAGAGTGCCAACCACGACGTTAGCACTCGCTACGAGTGAGTGCCAGTGAGGGGTCCGGGGGATCCCGTCCGACGGGTCCTCAGCTGCCGGGACCGCACAGCCGTGGCGTGGTGAACGGCCAGCTGCGCTCCACCCAGTGAGGCACCAGCACGTCGAGAGCGTGGGCCAGGTCGGTGCCCTCGCACTCGGGCACGATCCACCACGTGACCTCGGCGTCCACAGCGTGCGGGGGTCCGCCGTCAGAGGTGGTCGGCGGCGCGACCCGGAGCTCCCCCAGTATCGCTGTCTCGTCGGTGTCGACCAGCGCGAAGGTGTACGCCGCACGACGCTCCATCTCACCCAGGCGGATCCGGAGCAGCTGCTCGGCGTCGGCGAGCTGCAAGCCGGGGGTCGCCACGCAGAGCCGTGGCCCGTCGGAGAGCCGGACCGGCCGCAGCCGGTGCCCGAAGGGCACGGTGGTGCCGGAAGGTGGCTCGAAGCCGACCGGGAGCCACGTGTTCATCCGACGCCGTCCAGACCCACGAGCGCGGCGCGCCGCCGGAGGTTGGCCACGCCGCGGCTCGTGTTCGACTTCACCGCTCCGACGCCGATCCCGAGTGCGCGGGCGGTCTCGGCCTCGGAGAGGCCCTCGTAGTAGCGCAGCACGACCGCGGCCCGCTGCTGCCGCGGAAGCGCGAGCACCAGCTCCCACAACCGACGCCCCTGGTCGGCGGCCGCGACCGACTCCCCCGATCCGGTCGCGACCGCCGCCCGCTCGGGCAGCACCGCCACCGGGTCCTCCAGCCGGTGCTGGGGGAGGCGGTGCCAGGAGTAGTGATGGTTGACCATCGCGCGGCGGATGTAGGCGTCCGCCGCGCGACGGTCACGGAGGCTTCCCCACCGAGGCATCACCGAGACGAGCGCCGCGTGGAGCACGTCCTCGGCGAGGTGGGGGTCGCCGGTGATGGCCCGCGCAGCACGGAGCAGCGCGGGGCGGCGCGCGGCCACCCAGGTCGCGAAGTCGTCGTCGACTTCGGGCACCGTGGCCATCACCTGGTTCATGGCGTCCCCCTCAGCGGGTGCGGCCGGCCGCCAGGCCGATCGCCGCGATCGTCAACCAGAGCGGACCGACCATGCCCGCCATGTACTGCAGCGGGCTCACGGCGAGCAGCGTCATCAGGCCACCCATCAGCAGGCTGGTCACGCCGAGCCAGCGGGGAACGGCGCCGAAGCGACGTGCCGCGACGGCCACGGCCAGGGCCGTGAGACCCGCGGTGCCCCAGAGCCACGGGATCGTGCCGATCCAGTGGCTGAAGAAGGCCGCGGTCTCCGGGACCATCAGGTCCGGGTCCTGGACGCCGAACACGAACTCCGTCGTCAGCCCGGACCCGAGCAGCTGGGCAGCCGCGACGAGCATCAGCCCGGCCGAGGCGACCCCGGGCAGCAGGCTGTCCGCGGGCAGCGCGGCCGCCAGGCGACGTCGCAGCCCGACGGCGAAGACGACCAGCAGCAGCGCTGACACCATGGTGGCGACGTGGAACACGAGGATCTGCGTCGTCAGCTCGGCGAGCCGATCGGTGATGGCGACGGCGTCGCCCGCGATCTTCTCGTCGTACACGGCGCCGGTGAAGCCGCTGGCGACGACGGAGGCGATGCCGGCGACGCCTGCGCCGACGCCGGCGAACGCCCAGCTGCGCGACGCGGTGCGTCGGGTCGGTCCGCCGGTCGTGACCGGCGGGGTGACGGTAGTGGTCATGGGGTCTCCTGTGACTCAGTGGGTGCGGCACGGTTCGGCCGCAGCACCACGGTCGGGCCACGAGGAGTGACGGACCACGGACAGTCGCAGGTGTACGACTGGTGTACGAGTCGGTCAGCTGTGCGCGAGCTCGCCCAGGGACAGACCGGCGGCGCGGTCGGGGTCGAGCCCGCGTCCCACGTCGAGCGCGTCGTCGTACCGGTCCGCCCCGAGGCGGGCCCGTGCCTCCTCGGCGGCGTCCGCGATCGCCCCCGGGTCGGGTCGGTAGTAGCCGTATCCGAACGACCCGAGCTGCTCGCGGATCGCCTGCGCGGCACCGAGCAGCAGCGGCACCCGCGCGTGGGCGCCCTGCCGCGCCTCGAGGACGGCCCGCGCCTCCAGCAGGTAGGCGAGGTTGGCGTGGTCGGACGTCTCTCGGGACAGTCGCGTGCCCTCGTCGAGGTGCTCCGCCGCCTCCTGGAAGCGGCCCCGGCTGAGCTCGACCTGCGACAGGTTGTAGAGCGCGATGTACGTCGAGAGCCGGTCACCGCGCCGCCGAGCCGAGGCCAGCCCCTCGGAGATCTCCCGCACGGCGCTCTCGTGGTCCCCGAGCAGCAGCGACACCGTGCCGCTCCAGATCCAGGAGAGCGCGGTGGTCCAGTCGCCGTAGCCGCCGACCCCGGCCGCGGCCTCGCGCGCCTCGGCGAAGCGGGCTCTCGCATCGACGAGCCGACCCTGCGCGAGGTCGGCCAGGCCGACGCCCGCGATCGCGTTCGCGAGCACGGAGCGGTCGCCCTCGGCGTGGTCGCAGGCTGCCTCCCAGTGGGCCCGGGCGGTGGGCACGTCGTCCATGGCGAAACAGGTGGTCGCTGCCGCAAGCTCGGCTTGCCCGCGCACCACGCCGTCCTGCCCGAGCTCGAGCGCAGCCTCCGACAGCCGACGGCCGAGGGCGTGGTGGCCGCGCAGCCACCAGTACATCCAGAGCGCCCAGCAGAGCCGCCCGGCAGCCTGGCCGTCCCCGGCCGCGAGCAGGGTCTCGACGCCGGCGGTGAGGTTGAGGTGCTCCGCGTCGACGCGCGCCAGCGCCGCCACCTGCCCGCCGTCGCGGTATCGGGGCGAGACGTCCTCGGCCACGGCCAGGAAGTGGTCGGCGTGGGCACGGGCGAACCGCTGCTCGCCGCCTGCTTCGACCAGCCGAGACCGGGCGTACTGGGCGATCGGCTCGAGCAGCCGGTGCCGCAACCCGTCGGCCGCCGGTTCGACGGTCACCAGCGACTGCTCGGCCAGGGCCTCGAGCAGGGTGAGCACGTCACCGTCCAGCCGGGCACGCTGCGCGACGCCTTCAACGTCGTCGAGGCGGAACCCGCCGACGAAGACGGAGAGCAGCCGCAGCAGCGACTGCTCTTCGGCGGAGAGGAGGCTGTAGCTCCAGTCCAGCGTCGCGCGCATGGTGCGGTGCCGCTCCGGGCGGTCGCTCCCGCCGTGCTGCAGCACGGAGTCGAGCCGGTCCAACAGGGCTGCGGGGCCGAGGAGCCGGCAGCGGGCGGCGGCGAGCTCGAGGGCGAGCGGAATCCCGGCCAGGCGGGTGCAGATGGCGGCGACGGCGGCCTCGTCGGCCGGGGCGGTGCCCCATCCCTCCGAGACGGCGGCGGCTCGCTCCAGCAGCAGCCGGACTGCCGGCGACTCCGTGCCGTCACCCGTCGCCACCGCGAGCGGCTCGACGGGGAACTCACGCTCGGCCCGGAGCCGCAGCGGCGCCCGACTGGTCACCAGCATCGCCAGACCGGGGATGCGGGCGACCAGCTCGGCGACGTGCGGCGCGGCGGCAATGACCTGCTCGGCGTTGTCGAGGATGAGCAGCAGCTCGCGATCGGCAGCCCAGGAGATGAGGGAGCCGACCGGGTCGTCGACGGACGCGGCCGTCACGCCCACCGCGTCGAGGACGGCTGGCACGACCGCGGCGGGGTCGTGGATCGCGGCCAGCTCGACGTACACGACCCCGTCGGCGAACCGGTCCTGGACGGTGCGGGCGACCGCCAGCGACAGCCGGGTCTTCCCGACGCCACCTGGCCCGGTGAGCGTGACCAGCCGGTGCAGGTCGAGCAGCTCGACGACGCGACGGACGTCGCCGTCCCGGCCGATCAACCGAGTCGGCGGTACGGGGATGCCCGGCCCGGTCCGGTCAGCGGCGGGACGTGGTGTGCGGCCGCGGGCGGGCACGGACGAGATCAACCCGGACCTCGCCTCGCCCTCGAGGCCGAGCGCGTCGGCGAGCGCACGGACGGTGTGGGGGTAGGGCCGGGTGCGCGTGCCGCGCTCGAGTGCGCTGACCGCGTGGCTGCTGAGTCCTGCCCGCTCGGCGAGCTCCTCCTGCGAGAGGCCGGAGGTCTCCCGGAGCGTCCGCAGGCGCACGCCGAAGGAATGCTGGTCGTCAGCCACGCCTTCCCCTTCCCGCACCGGGCGCGGGCAGTGTACGTCGCCCGAGCCGTGCTCTGTCAGGATTCACGGGATGGACCTCGACGCGTTCCGGTGGCTGCTCACCGACGACGGACAGCAGCTGCTGTCGGAGGCCTCGCCTGCCGACGGCGCCGGCCCCGACGACGAGCTCGCGCTCCAGGCCGACCTGCGCAAGCGGGCGACGGCCGCTCAGGTGGCGACGGCACTCACCCAGGTCGAGCTCAGGCGACGTGCCGAGCCGAAGTTCGGCGAGCTCGCCGCGCGGATGTACTTCACCCACGCAGGTCTGGAGCAGGCGACCCGGCTGCCGGTGGCCAAGCACCGGGCCGGTCGGCTGCAGGCGGCCGTGACGACGTCCCTGATCGACCTCGGGTGCGGGATCGGCGGTGACCTGATCGCGAGCGCCGCCGCCGGGATCACCACGGCCGGGGTCGACCTCGACCCGGTGCGGGTAGCGGTCGCCGAGGCCAACCTGGCGGCGCTCGACCTTCCCGGAGCCGTGGCCGTCGCCGACGCGACCACGGTCGACACCAGTCCGTTCGACACGGCGTTCGCCGACCCCGCCCGCCGGTCCGGCCGAGGCCGCACCTTCTCCCCGGACGGCTGGACGCCGCCGTGGTCGTTCGTCGAGGATCTGCTGCTCGCGCGGCCGTCGTGCGTCAAGGTCGCACCGGGCATCCCCCACGACCTGGTGCCGGACGGGGTGGAGGCCGAGTGGGTGAGCGACCACGGCGAGGTGAAGGAGGCGTGCCTGTGGTCGGGCCGGCTGCGGACCACGGTCCGACGCGCCACCGTCATCGGCCGCGGCGGCCTGGCCACGATCACCGACGAGGACGCCCCGTCGCCCGGAGAGGACGGCGCCGGCGTACGCCCGGTCGGCGACTATCTCTACGAGCCGGACGGCGCGGTGGTGCGTGCCGGCCTGGTGACCGCGGTCGCGGCCGGCGTCGAGGGCGGCCTCCTCGACGAGCACATCGCGTACGTCGTCTCGGACCGGTCGTTCAGAACGCCGTTCGCGCGCGGCTACCGGGTGGTCGAGGAGCTGCCCTACCGGGAGAAGCAGCTGAAGGCGGCGCTGCGCGAGCGCGGCGTCGGCACGCTGACGATCAAGAAGCGGGGCGTCTCGGTCAGTCCGGACGCGCTGCGCCAGCGGCTCGGCCTGCGCGGTGACGTGACGGCCACACTGGTGCTGACCCGGGCAGCCGGCCACGGCACCGCCCTGCTGGTCGAGCCCTTCTGACCGACCCACTCCTTGCGCGGCGGTGTGCCTGAGAGTGCGCTCTGGCGCAC
>NZ_DASUTK010000205.1:0-15154 GCF_036374615.1 Nocardioides sp. | reverse complement strand
GGCGTGTGCCTCAGAGTGCGCCATGGCGCACTCTGAGGCACACGGGGCGGGGATGGGTCTCGGGGTGGCGTCGCGCCGCGGTGGGTGGGACACGACAGAATGGCCGACATGGCACGGCGTACCACGAAGACCCCACCCCCTGACGACTTCGAGGAGCACATCCTCGACACCGACATCCGGGACGAGATGCAGAGCTCGTTCCTGGAGTACGCCTACTCGGTCATCTACTCGCGTGCGCTGCCCGACGCGCGCGACGGGCTCAAGCCGGTCCAGCGGCGGATCCTCTACACGATGCACGACATGGGGTTGCGGCCCGACCGGGGCCACGTGAAGTCGGCCCGGGTGGTCGGCGAGGTGATGGGTCGACTCCATCCCCATGGCGACGGCGCCATCTACGACGCGCTGGTGCGCCTGGCCCAGCCGTGGTCGATGCGGCTGCCGATGGTCGACGGCCACGGCAACTTCGGGTCTCCTGACGACTCCCCCGCCGCCATGCGCTACACCGAGTGCCGGATGGCACCGCCCGCGGTGGCGATGGCGGACTCGATCGACGAGAACACCGTCGACTTCAAGCCCAACTACGACAGCCGCGAGAGCGAACCGGTCGTGCTGCCCTCGGCGATCCCCAACCTGGTGGTGAACGGCACGACCGGGATCGCGGTCGGTATGGCCACGAACATCCCGCCCCACAACCTGATCGAGGTGGTGCAGGCGCTGCGCCACCTGATCGTCCACACCGACGCCACGCTCGACGACCTGATGCGGTTCATCCCCGGGCCCGATCTGCCCACCGGCGGCAAGATCGTCGGCCTCGAGGGCATCCGTGACGCCTACGAGTCGGGCCGGGGCAGCTTCAAGATGCGCGCCACCGCTCGGGTCGAGTCGGTCGGTCGCCGCAAGGGCATCGTGGTGACCGAGCTGCCCTACGGCGTGGGCACGGAGAAGGTCGTGGAGCGGATCAAGACCCTGGTGCAGGGCAAGAAGCTGCAGGGCATCGCCGACATCAAGGACCTCACCGACCGCGACAAGGGGCTGCGCCTGGTGATCGAGGTCAAGAACGGGTTCGTGCCCGAGACGCTGCTCGAGCAGCTCTACCGGCTGACGCCGATGGAGGACAGCTTCGGCATCAACACCGTCGCCCTGGTCGACGGGCAGCCGCGGACGCTGGGTCTCAAGGAGCTGCTCGAGGTCTTCCTCGCGCACCGGTACGACGTGGTCCGCCGACGCACGCAGTTCCGCCGCGACAAGAAGTTCGAGCGGCTCCACCTCGTCGACGGGCTGCTGATCGCGCTGCTCGACATCGACGAGGTCATCCAGGTGATCCGCAGCTCCGACGACACCGCCGCCGCCCGGTCGCGACTGATGTCGGTGTTCGACCTGTCGCAGGCGCAGGCCGACTACATCCTCGAGATGCAGCTGCGGAGGCTCACGAGGTTCAGCCGGATCGAGCTCGAGAAGGAGCAGGAGACGCTCCGTCGCGAGATCGAGGAGCTCGACGCGATCCTCGCCGACCGCGAGCTGTTGCGCACCGTCGTCTCCCAGGAGCTCGCCGACGTCGCCTCGACGTACGGCACCCCGCGCCGGACCGTGCTCCTGGAGTCCGCGGGCAGCGCGGCGATCACCGCCGCCGCCGCGCCGCTCGAGGTCGCCGACGACCCCTGCTTCGCCTACCTCTCCTCCAGCGGCCTGCTGGCCCGCACCACCTCCGACGACCCGCCCGGCTCGGGTGGCGCCCGCAGCAAGCACGACGTGGTGGTGTCGGCGGTCCGCACCACCGCCCGCGGCACGATCGGGCTCCTCACCAACCGCGGCCGGGTCGTCAAGCTCGGAGTGCTGGAGCTCCCCACGCTCCCTGCCTCGGCGAACGAGCCGCACCTCTCGGGTTCGAGCCCCGTCAGCGAGTTCGTGTCCCTCGAGCCCGGCGAGCGCGTGCTCGGCCTGACGTCGCTTCCGACCGACGGCCCCGGCCTCGCCCTCGGCACCAAGCAGGGAGTCGTCAAGCGGGTGAACCCCGAGGTGCTCGCGCGCGACGACTGGGAGGTGATCTCCCTCAAGGACGGTGACGAGGTGGTCGGGGCGGTCGAGCTCACCACCGGTGAGGAGACGCTGTGCTTCGTCACGACCGAGGCGCAGCTGCTCCACTTCGCGGCGTCACTGGTCCGACCGCAGGGCCGCAGCGGTGGCGGCATGGCCGGGGTCAAGCTCGGCGCCGAGGACCGCGTCGCCTGGTTCGGAGCGATCGAGACCAGCCCGGAGGACGCGGTCCTGGTGACCGCCTCCGGCTCGGCGACGGCGCTGCCCGGGACCGAGCCCGGGTCGGTCAAGGTCACGCCCTTCACCGAGTACCCCGCCAAGGGCCGCGCGACCGGTGGTGTCCGCTGTCACCGGTTCCTCAAGGGCGAGGACACCCTCGTGTTCGCCTGGGCCGGTACGGCGCCCGCCCGGGCAGCCGCGGCCAGCGGGGCTCCGGTGGAGCTGCCGGAGGCCACCGGGAAGCGCGACGGCTCGGGGCTGCCCGGCAGTCAGCCGATCGTCGCCTGCGCCGGCCCGGTCGCCGCTCGGCGGGCCCTCGCCGGTGTGGAAGGCTGAGCGCGTGCCCCTGCGCCTTCCTGTCCGGCAGTCCCTGCTGGGGCTGCTCGCCGTGCTGGTGCTGACCCTGGTCGGCTGCAGCGGCGACGAGGACCCCGTCAGCGACGACGCCACCCCCGAGGAGGTCATGGCGCTGGCCAAGATGACCCTCGACGAGACCAGCGGGGTCCGGCTCGACCTCCAGACCGAGGAGGTGCCGGCCGGGGTCACCGGGATCTCGGCGGCCACCGGCGTCGGCACGCACGCGCCGGCCTTCGACGGCACGCTGACCGTGATCCTCGGGGGGCAGCCGTTCGAGGTGCCGGTGATCGGGGTCGACGGCACGGTGTGGGCCCAGATCCCGCTCACGCCCGGCTGGTCCGACGTCGACCCGGCCGACTACGGCGCACCCGATCCGCTCCAGCTGATGTCGACCGACGCCGGGTTCTCCTCCCTGCTCACGCAGACCACCGGACTGGAAGAGGGTGAGAGCGTCCGGGGCGGGGAGAACAACGCCGAGGTGCTCACCGAGTACACCGGGACGCTGCCCGACTCCGTCGTCAGCAACGTGATCCCGAGCGCATCGGGTGACTTCGACGCGACGTACACGATCAGCGACGGCGGCGAGCTCCGCACCGTCGAGCTGACCGGCGTCTTCTACCCCGAGACCGACCCGATCACCTACACGATCGGGTTCGACGACTACGGCATCGAGCCGGACATCACGGCCCCATGAGCGAGCCGGTGGCCGTCGACGGCCGCGCCCGGCTGCTTCTCGCGCTCGCCGCCGTCGCGGTCGCCTTCGCCGCCGCCGACACCTACGTCGTCGTGCTCGCGCTGCCGGACATGATGGCGGCGGTCGGCGTACCCATCGACCAGCTGCAGCGCGCCGCGCCGATCGTCTCCGGCTTCCTGCTCGGGTACGTCGCGATGCTGCCCCTGATCGGTCGGATCGCGGACCTCCGAGGCCGGGTGCCGGTGCTGGTCGCAGCACTGGTGCTGTTCGCCGCCGGTTCGCTGGTCACCACGCTCGCCTACGACATGCCGTCGATGGTCGGGGGTCGGTTCCTCCAGGGCGTCGGCGGCGGGGGGCTCGTGCCGGCCACGCTGGCCCTGGTGGCCGACCTCTATCCCGCGCAGCGACGCGGGGTGCCGCTCGGCGTGGTGTCGGCCGTCCAGGAGCTCGGCAGCGTCCTGGGCCCGCTCTTCGGCGCCGTGGTCATCGCCGTGGCCGACTGGCGGGCGATCTTCGCGATCAACCTGGCGGTGGGGCTGGTGCTCGCGGCAGCGATCCGGGCGGCCGGGGGTTTCGAGGCTCGCTCCGCTCGCACCTCGACCACCGGCCCGCCTGACCTCGTCGGGATGGTCCTGCTCTTCATCACGCTGGTCTCCGGCGCCCTGGTGTTCGTCCAGCCGGCGCAGCTGTTGCGTGACCTCACGTGGGGCCAGCTGTTCATCCCGGTCACGGGCGACAGTCGCTGGCTCGCGCCGCTCGGGCTGGTCACGATCGGTGCCGCGGTGCTGCTGCTCGCCCGGTGTCTCACCGCCCGCCGACCGCTGGTCGACCTCCGCGACTGGTGGGGCTCGATGCGTGAGGCAGACCTGACCGGTGCCCTGCTCCTCGCGGTGGCGCTCGCGGGGGTGATCCTCGCGTTCGCGACCGCCGACCCGCGGATCCAGGTCTTCTCCGACCAGGGGATCTGGTACCTCGCGGGCGGCGCGCTGGCCGCGGCAGCCTTCGCGGTCCACCTCGGTCGAGCCGAGGCGCCGCTGGTGCCCCGCGGCGCGCTGCGACGTACGCCGGCGTGGGGCTCGATGCTGGTGAGCCTCTTCATCGGGGCGGCACTGATCGCGGCCCTGATCGACATCCCGATCTTCGCCCGCACCACGATCTACGGCGACAGCCAGCTGATGGCTGCTCTGGTGCTGGTCCGGTTCCTCGTCGTCCTGCCGATCGGCGCCGTGGTCGGGGGCTACCTCACGCGCAGCCTCCCGGCGGGCGTGGTCACCGCGATCGGCATGGCCTTCGCCGCGGCCGGCTTCGTCGGGATGAGTCGCTGGGACATCGCCGCGCTGGAGAGCTGGACCGCCACCGTCCCACTGGTGCTGGGCGGCTTCGGGTTCGGCCTCGCCCTCGCCCCGGTCAACGCAGCGGTGCTCGCGACCACCGACGACCACGTGCACGGTCTCGCCTCGGCGTTCGTGGTCGTCGCGCGGATGGTCGGGATGCTCGTGGGCATCTCGGCACTGACGACGATCGGCCTGCGCCGCTACTACGCCGAGCAGTCCGACCTGCCGAACGTCCGCGACGTCTGCGACGGCAGGAGCCGGTGCGCGGAGTTCACGCTGCTGCTCAAGGAGGCCGGGATCGTGCAGGAGCACGTGGTTTTCCTCGGGGCCGCCTGGTGCGCGGTCGCCGCCGGCGTCTTGGCCCTCGCCCTGTTCCGTGGTGCGCCGACCCGAGCCGCTACGGTCAGCCCGTGGCCGACTTCGACGACCTGATCGCCGCCAACCGCGATTTCGCTGCCGACTTCGACCTCGGTGGGTTCGACGGCGTGGCCCATGCCGGCATCGCCATCGTCACCTGCATGGACTCGCGGATCGACCCGCTGCGGATGATGGGCCTGCAGCACGGCGACGCGAAGATCTTCCGCAACCCGGGCGGCCGGGTCACTCCGCAGGCCCTGGAGGCGCTCGTGCTCGGCGTCCACCTGCTCGGTGTCGATCGGATCCTGATCGTTCCCCACACACGCTGCGCGATGGCCACCCACAGCGAGGCGGAGCTGCGGCGGCAGGTCAGCGAGTCCGCAGGCACGGACGCGTCCTGGCAGCACTTCGGAGTGATCGAGGACCAGCTGACCGCTCTCGGGCAGGACGTCGCCACCGTGCGCTCCCACCCGTTGATCCCCGACCGGGTCCGGGTCGGCGGGTTCGTGTACGACGTCGACACCGGTCTGTTGCACCAGCACGTCTGAGCGCAGTGGTCTAGACCGCGCGGCCAGCACGGTCGGCCGGGACCGACAATCCACCCATGGAACTGCTCGAACGCGAGCAGCAGCTCGGGGCGCTTTCCGCGTACGCCGGCGAGGTCGGATCCGGCGCGGGCCGTCTGGTGCTGGTCTCCGGCGAGGCCGGCGTCGGCAAGTCGTCGCTCCTCGAGGCGGCCGAGCGTGAGCTGGTGGACCTGCGCTGGGCATGGGGCGTCTGTGACGGCGGGTTCACACCGCGCCCGATGGGCCCACTGGTCGACGTGTCGGAGCAGCTCGGCCCAGAGCTGCGCAGCGCGGTGGCCCGCGACGCCGGGCGGCAGGAGCTCTTCACGACCCTTCTCAACGAGCTCGCTGATCAGACCACGGCGCTGGTCTTCGAGGACGTGCACTGGGCGGATGAGGGAACGCTCGACCTGATCCGTTACGTCGCCCGACGGCTGCAGCGCCGCCCGGCGCTGGTCCTGGTGAGCTATCGCGACGAGGAGCTGGCCCCGGCCCATCCCCTCCGGCTGGTGCTGGACGCGCTGGCTCCCGAGCGCGTCGCCCGGCGCATCGCGCTGCCGCCGCTGACCACCGCGGCGGTCGCCAGGCTGGCGGCGGACTCCGAGCTGGACCCGGACGAGCTGTACCGCCTCACCGCCGGCAACCCGTACTTCGTGACCGAGCTCCTCAGCGCCGACCCCGGAACGATGCCGACGTCCGCGCGCGACGCCGTGCTGGCGCGGGTCGCCCGGCTGGGCCATCGACCACGCGCTGTGCTCCAGACCGCGGCGGCGATCGGCGCCAGGGTCGACCCGGACGTTCTCTGTGCGGTCTCGGACTGCCGGCCCGACGACCTGGACGACCTCGTGTCCTCCGGCCTGCTGGTCAGCGACCAGCGGCTGCTGAAGTTCCGGCACGAGATTGCGCGGCGCGCCGTGAACGAGGCCACGCCTGCCCACCGCCGCACCGATCTCCACCGACGGATCCTGGCCGAGCTCCGCCGCCAGGGCGCGGACGACGCCGTGCTCGCCCACCACGCAGAGGCCGCCGGGGACGGCGCCGCGGTGCTGGTGCACGCACCCGCAGCTGGCGCGCGCTCGGCGGCACTGTCGGCCCACCGAGAGGCAGCCAGTCAGTACCAGCGGGCGGTCCGCTGGGCCACGCGGGACGACCGCGAGCGCGCCGGGCTGCTCGACGCCCTGTCCACCGAGCTCGGCCTGCTCGACCGTTGGGAGGAGGCGGAGGAGGTCGGGCGCGATGCGCTGACACTGTGGCGCACGCTCGGGGACGGGCTCCGCGAAGGTGACTGCCTCACCCGGCTCTCCCGCGTCGTCTGGCGGCTCGGACGCGGGAAGGAGAGCGACCAGATGATCGCCGAGGCGACTGCGATCCTCAGTCCGTTGGGAGCCACCCCCGAGCTCGCTCGCGCGCTCACCCAGCAGGCCGGCGCCAGCATGACCTCGGGCCGTTTCGCGGAGGCCATCAAGCAGGGCAACCGGGGCTTGGAGCTCGGGAGATCGCTGGGTATGACCGACGTCGTGGCGGACGCGCTCAACAACATCGGGATCAGCGAGCAGGCGCTGGGCGGGGACTGGCTGGCTTCCATGGAGGAGTCCGTCGCGGTGGCCACCGCCGGCGGTCTCGGCGAGCAGGCGGGCCGCGCGTTCGTGAACCTGTTCTGCGGCTACAAGCAGGCGCTGCGGTACGACGACGCGGAGCGGGCGTTCGACGCCGCTTGGGCCTGGTGCGAGGACCACGACGTGCCGACCTACGGCAACTGCCTGCTCGGCGAGCGCAACGAGATCCTGGAGCGGCTCGGTCGGTGGGACGAGGCGTGGGACCTGGCGCACGAGCTCTTTGGCAAGCACATGTCGCCGATCAACCGGTTGCACCCGATGCTGGTGACCGCGCAGATCGCCCTCCGACGCGGCGCCGACGACGCGCGCGAACGCGTAGAGCAGGTGACGGCGCTTGCGAGAGCACTCGGTGAGCCGCAATGGATTGTCCCGACCGAGATAGCACGCGCCGAGTACCACTGGACGGCGGGCGAGGACGACCTGGCAGCACAGGCCATCGAGTCCGTGGTGGACATCCTGCCTCTGACCGTTCCCTGGGTCCGCGCCGAGGCATCGGTCTGGGAGCGCCGGCTCGGCCTCAGCGTCACCACCGTCGACCCGCCTGAGCCGTTCTCGCTCGAGCTCGCCGGCGACGCCCGCGCAGCGGCTGAGATGTGGCAGCGGCTGGGGGCGGACTTCCCCGCGGCACTCGCAGTGGTCGGAAGCGCTGACGAGGTCGACTGGCGGCAGGGGCTCGACCTGCTGGACCGGCTCGGCGCGGACGCGACCGCCTCCGGTGTCAGGCGCCGCTTGCGGTCTGCCGGCGCGCGCGGGCTGCCACGCCGACGTCGGAGCGAGACGCGCGCGCATCCCGCGGGCCTGACCCAGCGCGAGCAGGAGGTGCTGGCGCTGCTCACCGAGGGACGGAGCAACGACGAGATCGCCGACGCCCTGGTCATCTCGCCGAAGACCGTCGACCATCACGTGTCCGCCGTGCTTGGCAAGCTCGGTGTCCCCAACCGTCGCGCGGCGGCCGCGCTGGCACTGGAGCAGGGTCTGGCCGGTCTCCCTGGGGAGGCCGAGCCCGCAAGATAGGGAGTCGCTCCCGATCCCTCCACCCACCGTGGGGTCCTAGCGTCGCCGGACCGGCTGCGGAAGGACTGCAGTCGACACGAGTCGTCAAAGAGGGGAGCATCACCATGCCGCTGTTCATGGACGTCCACAAGCTCGGCGAGCGGGTCGGGATCGAGGACGTGGCCAAGGCTCACATGGCCGACCTGCAGGAACAGGACAAGTACGACGTGAAGTACTTGCGCTACTGGGTCGACGAGGCCCAGGGCACCATCTTCTGCCTCGCCGAGGCCCCCACCGCGGAGGCGGCAGCGACCGTCCACCGTGAGGCACACGGGCTGGAGGCGCAGGAGATCTTCGAGGTCAAGGAAGGGTCGTGATCGTCGCGGAGAAGCTTCTGGATGCGTCATGCGGATGGAGCCATAGATGGCACCATCCGTATGACCCATCGTGGTGGGAGGCGGCCACTACGGTGGGCGCATGTCGCTGCCACTGAGCGTGTCACCGGACGTCGCGGAGGCCCTCGGGGCCGGCGACCCGGTGGTCGCGCTGGAGTCCACCATCATCAGTCACGGGCTGCCGCGGCCGCGCAACCTCGACGCGGCCCGTGACTTCGAGGGGATCCTCCGTGAGCGGGACGTCACGCCGGCGACGGTGGCGGTCCTCGACGGGACGCTCAAGGTCGGGCTGACCGACGACGAGCTGCGGCGGGTGGCCGAGGAGGACATCGTCAAGGTGTCTGTCCGCGACCTGCCGGTCGTGGTCTCCCGCGGCGGCAGCGGCGCCACGACCGTCGCGGGGACGGCGTTCATCGCCTCGCTCGCGGGGGTCCGCGTCTTCGCGACCGGCGGGCTCGGCGGCGTGCACCGCGGAGCATCCACGACGTTCGACGAGTCGGCTGACCTGCCGGTGCTGGCGCAGGTCCCGATCACGGTGGTGTCGGCCGGCGTGAAGTCGATCCTCGACATCCCTGCCACGCTGGAGCGGCTGGAGACCCTGAGCGTGACCGTCGTCGGCTACCGGACCGACGAGTTCCCGAGCTTCTGGCTCACGACCTCCGGTGAGCGGCTCGACTGGTCGGTGCCCGACGGCGCCGCGGTCGCCGAGGTGATGGCGGCGAACGACGCGCTCGGCCGCCGCTCGGCGGTTCTGGTCGCGAACCCGCTGCCCCCCGAGCAGCAGCTCGACCCGAGCGTCCACGACGCCGCCCTCGCCCAGGCGCTCGCCGAGGCCGACGGCCTCACTGGCAAGGAGGTGACGCCGTTCCTGCTGCAGCGGATCGTGGAGATCACCGGCGGCACCAGCCTCGAGGTGAACCTCGAGATCGCCGCCAACAACATCCGGGTGGCCGCCGACATCGCCCGCGCTTGGGCAGCTCGAGGATGACGCGGATCCTGGTCGTCGGCGACGTGGTCGACGACATTGTGGTGCGTCCGCTCGGCTCGGTGAACACCGCGAGCGACACCGACGCCGAGATCCGCCGGACCGCCGGAGGGTCGGCCGCGAACGTCGCGGCCTGGTTGGGTCACCTCGGCGCAGACGCCCGGTTCGTCGGGCGGGCCGGCGTGGAGGGTGCGGCGCGGCACCGGGCCGCGTTGTCGGCGTACGGCGTGGACGCGCGCGTGACCGCCGATCCCGACACCGAGACCGCGACGATCGTGCTCAACCTGGACCCTGCTGGTGAGCGGACGATGTTCGTCGACCGGGCGGCCAACGCACGCCTCTCCCCCGGCGACCTGCCGCCGTCGGTGCTCGAGGGCGTGGGCTGGCTGCACCTGACCGGTTACTCGTTCTTCGACGACGCGGTACGACCCGCCGTGCTCGACCTGCAGCAGCGGGCACGCGGGGCGGGCTGCGGGGTGTCGGTGGATCCCAGCTCCGCGGGCTTCCTCGCCCGCTGTGGGGCCGACACCTTCCTCGAGTGGGTCGGGGGGGCCGACGTACTGCTCCCGAACCTGCTCGAGGGGCGCTTCCTCACCGGACTGTCGGAGCCGGACGACGTCGCTGCCGCCCTGGCGGAGCGGTTCCCCGCAGTCGTGCTCACGCTGGGCGCGGAGGGCGCGCTGCTCGCCTCGGCCGGTTCATCGACCCGGGTCCGCGCCGAACCTGCGGTCGTCGTCGACACGACGGGGGCCGGCGACGCGTTCGCCGCCGGTTTCCTGAGCGTCTGGACGTCCGAGGCCGACCCCGCAGCCGCCCTCGCTGCCGGTGCCCGCGCGTCCGCGCAGGCGATCAGTGTGCTGGGGGCCCGGCCGGGCGGCTAGCCCGGCTTCTGCAGCCTGACGCGCTCGAAGTACCCGGCCCAGAGTCGTTGACGCTGCACCAGCGTGAAGCCCACCCGTTCGGCGAGCGTCGCGGGTCGGCCGTGCCGCCAGCGCGGCTCGAGGTGGTCGAGGAGGAGCAGCGAACCACCAGGCCGGACCACGCGATGCAGCTCCGCCAAGGTGCCACTGCGGTCGTCGACGTCACAGAGGGCCAGCGTGCACACCACCGCGTCGAACGTGTCGTCGTCGAACGGGAGTCGGCGCCCGTCCGCAACACCCAGGTGCACCGTCTGCCCCCGTGCTTGCGCACGCGCCGCCGCCACCGCGAGGCGTTCGGGGTCGAGATCGACGGCGCTCAGCTCGACGTCGCTCGCGTACCAGGGGAAGTTGAGGCCGGTCCCGGCTGCCAGCTCCAGGGTGCGTCCGTGCGCCTGCCGGCACACCCAGGGACGGCTGTCCCGGATCGTCAGCCTCTCGCACCCGTACCCGGCGCCGTACCCCGAGCGGCGGTCGAGCCGACGTTGTCGGGTGCGGTCTGATCGGGCCACGGTCACAATCCCCAGAAGGGCCCCGACAGGCCGACGCTTCGGAGGTAGTCGGCGGACTCGGCGGGCTCTCTTCGCTGGTAGCCGCGGTCGAGACGGCCTGTGTACCAGTCGGAGGAGAAGCGCCACAGCGTGGACAGGTCCATCACGTACCCGCGGTCGTTCCCCGTCTGGAGCAACCAGGCGTCGACGCACGCCTCGTCGCAGAAGATGCGCTGGTGAGCGCAGGTGGTGACGACGTCGTCCCACATCCGAGCGGCGGGGATCAGGAAGTGGGCGACCTGGCCACCCGGTGGAGGCTTCTCACGGTCGACGTTCCACGCGTGCGGCGTGGAGCACGCGGGGCACCGCGTTGCGATGAGGAGCTCGGACTCGTGCTCGAGCAGGTGGGCCATGGCGAACGAGTCCCACGCACATCCACCCCACCACAGGGTCGACGCGCCCATCACGGAGAACCCCAATGGCACTGCCGAGAACGGGTGGGCCATGACGATGTCGCCCCCGTCGTCGAGGACGAGGTGTCTGGCTTCTGCCAGCTCCTGCAGGGCTCCTGAGACGTCTCTGGCCGGCAGCCCGAGCCGGCTCGCGAGCTCGGCGGTGATCGGCGGCCGGCCGGTACGCGCGAACGCGGTGTACACCGCCAGCCGCACGTCCTCGACGTCCACCCCAGGGAGGCTACTTGTGCCGAGGCTGCCGCGATTCCTTGGCCTTGGCGATCAGCGACTTCAGCTTCTCCTGGTTCTCCGGCTTGCGGGCTTGGTCGTAGACCATCTTCGCGGCGCCGATGGCGGCCGCACCTCTGATGAGCTTCATGGGAACGGCGTACCCATCCGCACGGCGGCTCACACCCCTTCCTGATGAGCGGTTCGTCACGCTCGGTTCGGCCGGGGGTCGTGGCCCGGGTTTCGAGGCTCGTCGCTGCGCTCCTCGCACCTCGAAGTGGGTAGGGGTTCCGAGACGGGTCCGGGAAGAACTCAGGTGCAGGACGTCCGGCCCGCCCAGTACGGTCGCGGACATGACCGCGGATGAGTTCGTGCCGGCAGGCTTCGATCCCCCGATCTCGCTCACGACCGACCAGTTCCGCCTCGAACCGCTCGGGCCGCAGCACAACGAGGCCGATCATGCGGCGTGGACGTCGAGCATCGAGCACATCCGCTCCACTCCCGGCTATCCCGACGGCAGCTGGCCCCCACCCGAGGGCCTGACGCTCGAGCGGAACCTCGCCGACCTGCGCCGTCACGCCGAGGACTTCACGCGGAGAGTCGGCTTCACCTTCACCGTCCTCGACCCACGCGACGACGACGTCATCGGTTGTGTCTACCTGTACCCCACGCCATCCCCGGACTGGGACGTCACCGTGCAGTCCTGGGTCAGGGCCGACCGGGCGGACCTCGACGTACCGCTCGCCGACGCCGTCGCACACTGGCTCGCCGCCGACTGGCCGTGGGAGCGCGTGGACCGCTGTGGTCGCTGAGCCCTGACGAACCAGGCAGGCGGCTCAGGCGTCGAGTGTCTCCACGTCGACCTCGTAGGCACCCTGCACGATGAACTCCTTACGCGGGGCGACGTCGGAGCCCATCAGCAGGTCGAAGACCCGGGCGGCCTCGTCGGCGTCGTCGAGCGTGAGCCGGCGCAGCGTACGGCGTCGGGGGTCCATGGTGGTCTCGGCCAGCTGGTCGGCGTCCATCTCGCCGAGGCCCTTGTAGCGCTGCACGGGGTCCTTCCAGCGGACCCCCTTCTTCGTCAGCTCGGCCAGCTTCCGCTGCAGCTCGTCGTCGGAGTAGGTGTAGACGTACTTGTCCATCCCCTTCTTGGGGTTGGAGAGCTCGATCCGGTGCAGTGGGGGTACGGCGGAGTAGACCCGGCCGTCGGCGACGAGCTCGCGCATGTACTTGAAGAACAGCGTCGCGAGCAAGGTACGGATGTGGGCGCCGTCAGAGTCGGCGTCCGCCATGAAGATGATCCGGCCGTAGCGGCGGGCCTCGACGTCGAAGTCACGGCCCGAGCCAGCTCCCACGACCTGCAGGATCGAGGCGCACTCGGCATTCTTGAGCATGTCGGCGACCGACGCCTTCTGCACGTTGAGGATCTTGCCGCGGATCGGCAGCAGGGCCTGGAACTCCGAGTTGCGGGCGAGCTTGGCGGTGCCGAGGGCTGAGTCCCCCTCGACGATGAAGAGCTCGGTGCGCTCGTTGTCCGTGGCGCGGCAGTCGGCCAGCTTCGATGGCAGTGCGGAGGACTCGAGTGCGTTCTTGCGGCGCTGGGTCTCCTTGTGCTGGCGCAGCGTGACCCGGGTCTTGGCCGCCCCGGCGACCTTCTCCATCAGCAGCTTCGCCTGGGCCTTGTCAGCGCGCTTCGTGGAGGTGAGGAACTTCTTGAGCTCGGCACTCACGATCTTGCGTACGACGGCACGCACCGCCGGCGTCCCGAGGATCTCCTTGGTCTGACCCTCGAACTGCGGCTCGGCGAGCCGGACCGTCACGACCGCGGTCATGCCCTCGAGGATGTCGTCCTTGATGACGTCGTCGTCGTTGACCTTCAGCGCCTTCGTCGCCCGCATGGCGTCGTTGAACGTCTTGGTGAGCGCCGCTTCGTAGCCGCTGACGTGCGTGCCGCCCTTGGGGGTGGCGATCACATTCACGAACGACTTCACCTCGGTGTCGTAACCCGTGCCCCACCGCACGGCTACGTCGACCGTCAGCTCGCGCTCGACCTCCTGCGGCGTCATGTGGCCCTGCTCGTCGAGCAGCGGCACGGTCTCGCTGAACGCGTCCATGCCCTGCAGCCGCAGCACCTCGGTGACGGGGTCGTCATGAGCGAGGAACTCGACGAACTCGGCGATGCCGCCGTCGTGACGGAACTTCTCCTCGACCGGACCCCTGCCCTCGGGGTCGGTGCCGCGCAGGTCGCGGATCACGAGCTCGAGACCGGGGACGATGAACGACGTCTGCCTCGCGCGGCCGAGCAGCCCCTCGAACTCGAACGTGGCGTCCTTGGTGAAGATCTGGCGGTCGGGCCAGAAACGGATCCGGGTGCCGGTCTTGCCCTTGGAGACGCGCTTGCCCTTGCGCGTGAGTCCGGACTTGGGGGTGAACGACCCGCCCGGCCCCTCGCCGTCGAAGACACCGGGGACGCCGCGCTTGAAGCTGAGCCCCTGCTGGGAGGGCGCGCGGTCGACGTCGATGTCCATCCGCGCCGACAGCGCGTTGACGACCGACAGTCCGACCCCGTGCAGGCCACCGGTCGCGACGTAGGAGCCGCCACCGAACTTGCCGCCGGCGTGCAGCTTGGTGGCGACCACCTCGACTCCGGGCAGCCCGGTCTTGGGTTCCTTGTCGGTCGGGATGCCTCGTCCGTCGTCGTACACCTCGACGGAGTCGTCCGGGTGCAGCGTCACCTCGACCCGGTGTGCCGAGCCCGCCAGCGCCTCGTCGACGCCGTTGTCGATGATCTCCCAGAGACAGTGCATGAGGCCGCGGGTGTCCGTGGACCCGATGTACATGCCGGGACGCTTGCGCACCGCCTCGAGTCCCTCCAGGACGAGGAGGTGGACGGCGTTGTAGGTGTTGTCGGCGATGGTGCTGCTCCGTTGCCTGGTCTGTCGATCGCTCTGCCGATCGGTGCTGTCGAGTCCGAATCTACCCACGACACGCCGGACGTCGGCGCAGGCTCGCCTGCCGGTGGAAAGCCGAGCCCCGGACTACGGTGGATCGAAAAGCAACATCTGTGGCTCAGGTCACGGTGCGGAAAAGATTCCTCCACAAGGTTCCGAAATCGGCAACGAGGAGGCCCGCGACCGCGTCACACTCACCACAGGCAGTTGAGTCGAGAGGGGGCCCACCACATGGAAACCCTCGCAGCACGATTTCGGTGCCGTGGTTGGATTGAGGTGTCGAGCGACACGTACCGGCGGGAATCTTTGGGTACCTCCCCTACGTTCTCCAGACACCACGAGAAGCAGAAATGAGGCCGATGTGACTACTGCCGTTGCCCCTGGTGCATCCGCGCTGAGCGCTGCAGACCGCTGCGACCGCTGCGGGGCACAGGCCTACCTGCGGGTCGAGCTCCAGGCGGGCGGTGAGCTGCACTTCTGCGCCCACCACGCGCGCGAGCACGGCGACGCGCTCCGCGAGGTCGCAGCTTCCATCCAGGACGAGACCCACAGGCTTTCCGGTACG
>NZ_DASUTK010000204.1:0-7729 GCF_036374615.1 Nocardioides sp. | reverse complement strand
AGACACAACAGTGCGCCCCGGCGCCCTCTCAGGCACACGCCGCGGTCAGGGGTCAGGGTCAGGGGTCAGGGTCAGGCGTCGAGCGCAGCCATGATCTCGTCGGAGACGTCGAAGTTGGCGTAGATGTTCTGGACGTCGTCGAGGTCCTCGAGGACGTCGATCAGGCGGAACACCTTGGCCGCGGCGTCCTGGTCGAGCTCGACCTGCATGTCCGGCACGAACTGGGCCTCGGCCGAGTCGTAGTCGACCCCGGCCGCCTGCAGCGCGGTGCGTACGCCGACCAGGTCGCCGGCCTCGGAGATCACCTCGAACGACTCACCGAGGTCGTTGACCTCCTCGGCGCCGGCGTCGAGCGCCGCCTCGAGCACGTCGTCCTCGCTGACGGTCCGGCCGTCCTGCTCGATCGGGACGAGCACGACGCCCTTGCGGTTGAAGAGGAAGGAGACCGATCCCGGATCGGCCAGCGAGCCGCCGTTGCGCGTCATCGCGGTGCGGACCTCCATCGCCGCCCGGTTGCGGTTGTCGGTGAGGCACTCGATCAGCATCGCCACGCCGGAGGGGCCGTACCCCTCGTACATGATCGTCTGGTAGTCGGCGCCGCCCGCCTCCGCGCCCGAGCCACGCTTGACCGCCCGATCGATGTTGTCGTTCGGGACCGAGGACTTCTTGGCCTTCTGGATCGCGTCGTAGAGCGTGGGGTTGCCGGCCGGGTCGCCGCCGCCCATCCGGGCCGCGACCTCGATGTTCTTGATGAGCTTGGCGAAGAGCTTCCCGCGCTTGGCGTCGACGACCGCCTTCTTGTGCTTGGTGGTCGCCCATTTGGAGTGGCCGGACATGCCCGTCCTTCTGTGTGTCGGTCTCGTCTGCCGGGTTCAGGTGGTTCGGATCAGGTCCACGAGCAGGCCGTGTACCCGCGGGTCGCCGTTCACCTCGGGGTGGAACGACGTCGCCAGCAGGTGTCCCTGGCGGACCGCGACGATCCTACCGGCGGCGGCTCCGTCCTCCACGCGCGCAAGCACCTCCACGTCCGGCCCGGCCTGCTCCACCCAAGGGGCGCGGATGAAGACCGCGTGCATCGGCTCGACCAGGCCCTTCACGTCGATGTCGCCCTCGAAGGAGTCGACCTGCCGGCCGAACGCGTTGCGGCGCACGGTCACGTCCAGCCCGCCGAACGTCTCCTGGCCCGCGGCGCCGTCCTCGATCCGGTCGGCCAGCAGGATCATCCCGGCGCAGGTGCCCAGCGTCGGCATCCCGTCGGCGAGCCGCTTGCGGATCGGGTCGAACAGCTCGAACGTGCGGGCCAGCTTGGCCATCGTGGTCGACTCCCCGCCCGGCAGCACGAGGGCATCGCACAGGTCGAGCTCCGAGGGCCGACGTACGCCGAGCGCGCGGACACCCAGTCCGCCCAGCACCTCGAGGTGCTCACGGACGTCGCCTTGGAGTGCGAACACCCCCACGGTCAGCGTCATGTCTTGATGGTAGAGACCTATTCTCGGAGAAGTGAGACGGGATCGAGGCCGATGGTTCGCTGCGCTGTCCGTGACCGTCCTGCTCACCGCCGGCTGCTCGGCGACCTCGACCGACGAGCCTGCGACCCGGTCGCCCGCCGACCCGGCAGCCGCCGCTCCCGACCCCACGTCCGAGCCGTGGCCCACCACGAGGCCGACCGAAGCGGGGTTCGACCCGCACCGACTCGCGGGTCTCGCCCGCGAGGCCAAGCGTGAGGCGTCGACCTGCTTCGCGGTCGTGCGCGACGGCCGGCTGGTGCGTGACTGGGACTGGCACGACACCGAGCCGGACGACCCCCGCGAGGTCTTCTCGGTCACCAAGTCCGTGGCGTCCGCCCTCGTGGGCATCGCCGTGAAGGACGGGCTGCTGGCGCTCGACGACCCCGCGTCACGCTGGATCACCGAGTGGCGCGGCACGGCGTCGGCCTCCGTCACGGTTCGCGACCTGCTCACCAACACCAGCGGCCGCTTCTGGTCCGCTGCCTCGGACTACCAGGACCTGATCGGCTCGGAGGACCGCACCGGCTACGCGATCCGGCTCGAGCAGCAGCACGAGCCCGGCACGGCGTGGGCCTACAACAACGCAGCGATCCAGACTCTCGACCGCGTCATCAGTGAGGCGACCGGCGGCTCCACGGCGGACTTCGCCGAGGAGCGGCTCTTCGGGCCACTCGGCATGGCCGACTCCCGTCTCACCACCGACGCGAGCGGCCGGTCGACCAACCTGTTCTTCGGCATGCAGACGACCTGCCTCGACCTCGCCCGGTTCGGCAGGCTCTACCTCGACGGCGGGGCGGTGGACGGGGAGCAGGTCCTCCCGCGGTGGTACGTCGAGGCGTCGGTGGGTCGCTCCGGGACCGAGCTCAACGCGGCGTACGGCTTCCTGTGGTGGCTCAACCGGCCCGGCGTGCTGCGCGGACCCGCCGACCCGGTCGACGCCGCCGGCCAGCCCCTGACGGTCCGGACCGGTCAGATCGCGCCGGGCGCGCCCGGGGACCTGTTCTCGGCGCAGGGGTTGTTCGGCCAGACCCTGCTGGTCGACCCGGGCTCGCGGACGATCGTGGTGCGGCTCGGGCTGATGCCCGACGGTCAGGCGGGCTTCACGACCGCCGACGCGGCCCGCGTCGTCACCGAGGCGCTCCGCCCCGGCTGACGTTCACCAGCCGCGCTCGGCGAGCCGGTGCGGCGCCGGGAGCTCCTCGACGTTGATGCCGACCATCGCCTCGCCCAGCCCGCGGCTGACCTTCGCCACCACGTCCGGGTCGTCGTAGAAGGTGGTGGCCTTGACGATCGCCTCGGCGCGCTGCGCCGGGTTGCCGGACTTGAAGATGCCCGAGCCCACGAACACGCCCTCCGCGCCCAGCTGCATCATCATCGCGGCGTCGGCCGGGGTCGCGATGCCGCCCGCGGTGAACAGCACCACCGGCAGCTTTCCGGCCTCGGCGACCTCCTTGACGAGGTCGTACGGAGCCTGCAGCTCCTTCGCCGCGACGTAGAGCTCGTCCTCGGGGAGACCCCCGAGCCGACGGATCTCCTGCCGGATCGTGCGCATGTGGGTGACCGCGTTCGACACGTCACCGGTGCCGGCCTCACCCTTCGAGCGGATCATGGCGGCACCCTCGGTGATCCGACGCAGCGCCTCGCCCAGGTTGGTCGCGCCACACACGAACGGCACGGTGAAGGTCCACTTGTCGATGTGGTTGGCGTAGTCGGCCGGGGTGAGGACCTCGGACTCGTCGATGTAGTCCACGCCCAGGCTCTGGAGGACCTGGGCCTCGGCGAAGTGCCCGATCCGGGCCTTGGCCATCACCGGGATCGAGACCGCCTCGATGATGCTGTCGATCATGTCGGGGTCGCTCATCCGCGAGACCCCGCCCTGCGCCCGGATGTCAGCCGGCACCCGCTCGAGAGCCATCACCGCGACTGCCCCCGCGTCCTCGGCGATCCTCGCCTGCTCGGCGGTGACGACGTCCATGATGACGCCGCCCTTCAGCATCTCGGCCATGCCGCGCTTCACGCGCGACGTGCCGGTCCGGGTGGGGTCGGTGCTCTCGGTCATGGTCCCAATCGTAGGGCGGAAGCGTGTCGATCCCTACTTGGGGAGCGGCCCCAGCTCCAGCGCCTGACGGCGCACCTTGAGCACCCGGAAGACCACCGTGTAGGTGCTCGCCGCTGCGAGCGCCCAGAGGGTGCCCTGGTAGAGGATCGGGAGCCCGAGCAGGTCGCCGAAGAAGGTCAGGACCAAGATCGCAACCAGCCGGTCCGCCCGCTCTGCCAGACCGCCCTTGGCCTCCATCCCCAGGGACTCGGCACGGGCCCGCGCGTACGACGTGACCGAGCCCATCACGAGGCAGTAGAGCGCGAGGCAGAGGTAGAGGAAGTCGTCGCCGGGTCCGGCGAAGTACAGCACCAGGCCGCCGAAGACCGCCGCGTCCCCGAGTCGGTCGAGCGTGGAGTCCCAGAAGGCGCCGAACCGTGAGGTGGTGCCCGACACCCGGGCCATCTGCCCGTCGAGCAGGTCGCTGAAGACGAACGCCGTGATGACCAGCACCCCTTGCCAGAGCAACCCCTGCGGGAAGAACACCAGCGCACCGGCGACGACGCCGAGCGTCCCGACGAGCGTGACGGCGTCAGGGCTGATGCCGAGGCGCAGGAAGAGCCTGACGACGGGCGCCAGGACGACGCCCTGCCAGAAGGCTTTGAACCGTTCCAACATGGTGGCGGAAGGCTACCCGCCGGGGTTCGGGGGTACGGTGGCGGTACGGAGCCAGCCAGGTTCCCGACCAGGGAGCCACACATGAGCGACAAGTCCCCGAGACAGCATCTGACGAAGAAGTCGGGCAAGTCCATCAAGGAGAAGCGCGCCGCCAAGCGCGCCAAGGCCGAGGAGGCCACGGACACCACCAAGCTCGACATCAAGCGGTGACGCTCCTCGGCCTCGGGGTCGTGGGGACGTCTGCCAAGGAGAACGAGCACCGTCTCCCGCTCCACCCAGAGCACCTCGCGGGTCTCGACGCGGACCTGCGGGACCGGATCACGCTCGAGCACGGGTACGGCGAGCACTTCGGTGTCACAGACGCAGCCCTGGCTGACGTCGTGTCCGGTTTCGCCTCACGCGAGCAGATCCTCGCCGGCTCCGACGTGGTCCTCCTCCCGAAGCCGCAGCACGCCGACGTCGCGCTGCTGCGCGAGGGCAGCGTCCTGTGGGGCTGGCCGCACTGCGTCCAGGACCCGGGCCTCACCCAGCTCGCCATCGACCGGGGACACACGGTGATCGCGTTCGAGGTGATGAACCACTGGACCCACGACGGCAACGTCGGGGTCCACGTGTTCCACAAGAACAACGAGCTCGCCGGGTACTGCTCGGTGCTGCACGCGCTGCAGCTCACGGGTCGGACCGGCGACTACGGACGGCGCCTGCGCGCCGCCGTCATCGGCTTCGGAGCCACAGCCCGAGGCGCGGTCACCGCCCTCAACGCACACGGGGTCCACGACGTCACCGTCCTCACCACCCGCGGCGTCGCGGCGGTGGGGTCGCCGATCCACTCGGTCCGGATCCTGCAGTTCGACCACGACGGTGAGGGACACGTCAGCGAGGTGATCACCGAACGGGGTCGCGTCCGCGCGGCGCCGTTCCTGGCCGAGTTCGACATCGTCGTCAACTGCACCTTCCAGGACACGGCGGCTCCCCTGACCTACCTGTCCGTCGAGGACGCGGCGGCGTTCCGACCGGGGAGCCTCGTCGTCGACGTGTCCTGCGACGAGGGGATGGGCTTCGAGTGGGCTCGACCGACGACGTTCGACGACCCGATGTTCGACGTGGGCGGGCTCCACTACTACGCGGTTGACCACAGCCCGTCGTACCTCTGGGAGTCAGCGACGTGGGAGAACAGCCTCGCGCTCATCCCCTTCCTGCGCCCCGTGCTCGAGGGGCCGGAGTCGTGGGACACCGACGAGACCCTGGCACGGGCGATCGAGATCCGGGACGGTCACGTGGTGAACCCGGCCATCCTCGCGTTCCAGGGACGCTCCGCGGCCCACCCGCACCCGGTGGGCTGAGCCTCAACGCCAGGCAGCGGCCAGCAGCTCCCGGGTCTCGGTGAGCAGTTGGGGCAGGGTCTTGGTGCGGCCGATGATGGGCATGAAGTTGCTGTCGCCCACCCAACGAGGCACGACGTGCTGGTGGAGATGGGCGCGGATGCCGGCGCCGCCGGCCTGGCCCTGGTTCATCCCGAGGTTGAACCCCTCTGCGTTCGACACCGACCGCAGCACGGTCATGGCGCGCTTGGTGAGTGCGCCGATCTCGACCACCTCCTCGTCGGTCGTGTCGGTGTAGTCGGGGATGTGGCGGTAGGGGCAGATCATCAGGTGACCGGCGGTGTACGGGTACAGGTTGAGCACGACGTACGCCGACGTCCCGCGGTGGACGACCAGGCCCGCCTCGTCGTCGAGGGTCGGGATGTGGCAGAACGGACACTCGTCCGAACCGCTGGTGCTCGGGCGGTCGTCGCCGCGCACGTACGCCATCCGGTAGGGCGTCCAGAGTCTCTCGAGCTGGTCGGGTTCTCCCGCTCCGCGCTGCCGCACGGCATCATCGGCCATGCCGCAACTCTAGGAGGACGCATGGCCCGCACCCCCGCCGTCCTGCTCGCACCGGGCGTGTGGCGCGTGCCGCTCCTCCGCGACTTCATCAACGGCTTCGTGTTCCGCGACGACGACGGTCAGGTGACGCTGCTCGACATGGGCCTGAAGGGCCACGGTCCGAAGCTGCTCGCCGCGTTGGAGTCGATCGGGTCCGGACCCTCGGACGTGACCCGGCTGCTGCTGTCCCACGCGCACCCTGACCACCTCGGCGGAACGGCCCATGTCGCGAAGGAGACGGGGCTCGCGATCGAGGTGCACGCCGACGACGCGGCGTATGTCCGGCGGGGCGAGATCGCACCTCAGGTGGCGGTGGGGCTGCTCGGGCGGCTGCTGCACCTGCTGACCCCCGAGCAGAAGCTCGAACCGCTCCCGGTCGCCGCGGAGCTGACCGACGGGCAGGTCCTGCCGGTGGCCGGCGGGCTGCGGGTCCTGCACATGCCGGGCCACTCGCCCGGGCACGCTGGCTTCCTGCACGAGCCCTCCGGGGTTCTGGTCACCGGGGACGCCATCATGAACCCGATCGGGCTGCGATGGTCACCCAAGTCGGTGTGCAGCGACTACCGGATGAGCGAGCGCACCGCGCACCGGCTCGCCGAGCTCGACTACCGGGTCGCCGCCTTCACGCACGGTCCCGAGGTGCGCGACCGGCCGCGTGAGCACATCCGCCGGTTCCTCGCCCGTCACGGCACGTGAAGACCCGGGCCGGCGGCACCTCGACAGTCAGACCTGGGCGCGGGTCTGCACCGCGTTGACCACCCGCTGGATCGCGTCGTCGATCCCGACTCCGTTCTCCTGGTGGCCGTCGCGGTACCGGAACGAGACGGCACCCTCGGCCAGGTCGTCGTCGCCGGCGATGACCATGAAGGGCACCTTCTGCAGCTGCGCGTTGCGGATCTTCTTCTGCATCCGGTCGTCGGAGTCGTCCACCTCGACCCGCAGCCCCAGCATCTGCATCCGTTCCGCCACCTCGCGCACGTAGGCGTGGTGCCGTTCGGCGATCGGTATCAGCTGCACCTGGACCGGCGCCAGCCACGGCGGGAACGCTCCGGCGTAGTGCTCGACGAGGACGCCGTAGAACCGCTCCAGCGAACCGAACTTCGCCGAGTGGATCATCACCGGCTGCTGCCGCGACCCGTCGGGTGCCTGGTACTCCAGCTCGAAGCCGGCCGGCTGGTTGAAGTCGTACTGGATCGTCGACATCTGCCAGGTCCGGCCGATCGCGTCGCGCGCCTGCACCGAGATCTTCGGCCCGTAGAACGCAGCGCCACCCGGGTCTGGCACCAGCTCCAGTCCCGTCTCGATGGCCGCCTCCTCCAGGATCCTGGTCGCGGTCTCCCACTGGTCGTCGGAGCCCATGAACTTGTCCTTGGCGTCGTCGCGGGTGGACAGCTCGAGGTAGAAGTCGTCGAGCCCGAAGTCGCGCAGCACGCTGAGCATGAAGGACAGCAGGTGCTTGACCTCCGCCGGCGCCTGCTCGGGGGTGCAGTAGGAGTGCGAGTCGTCCTGGGCGAAGCCGCGGACCCGGGTGAGGCCGTGGATGACGCCGGACTTCTCGTAGCGGTAGACCGACCCGAACT
>NZ_DASUTK010000203.1:0-11517 GCF_036374615.1 Nocardioides sp. | reverse complement strand
CCAGGCCAGCGGGTAGAACGACGCCACGACCCGACGACCGTCGTCGGAGACCGCCCCCGACACCGCACCGCAACCGACCAGGAGGCCGGACACGGCAAGCGCGGCCAGCGTCACCAGCCTCCGGACAAACATGAGAACGATTCTCAACCCACTTGAGAATCATTGTCAATCGGCGCGGCGCGTCCAGGCCGGGCGGTCGCTGCCGAATGATGTCGAGAGGTGGCGATGCGGGTGCGTCTCCGCCCCGGGCCATACTGACCAGGTGCTGGTGGTGAACAGGTTCCGGGTCGCCGCGGAGGAGGCCGACTCCTTCCGTGCGGAGCTCGAGCTGGCCCGGGCCACTCTCGCGGCCCGGCCGGGCCACCTCGAGAGCCGGATCGGGCGCAACATCGACGACCCGACGCTGTGGGTCCTCACCAGCACGTGGGAGAACGTCGGCAGCTACCGGCGCGCGCTCTCGGCGTACGACGTGAAGATGCACGCCGTGCCTGTCCTCTACCGCGCCCTCGACGAGCCGAGCGCGTACGAGTGGGCCGAACCCGGCCAGCCACTGAACGCCGCGGACGTGCGGCGCCGGCTTGGGGAGGGCGACGACGCGGACCGTTCCCACGGGTCGTTAGGCTGACCCCTCCAGACCGACAGCCAGCCGGCCTGTACGTGAAAGTGAGCTGTTCCCTCGTGGCCAAGCCGCCTCCCTCGACCCTCGACCAGGTCGTCTCCCTCTGCAAGCGCCGCGGGTTCGTCTACCCGTGCGGCGAGATCTACGGCGGCACCCGCTCCGCCTGGGACTACGGTCCGCTCGGCGTGGAGCTGAAGGAGAACATCAAGCGCCAGTGGTGGAAGTCGATGGTCACCGCCCGCGAAGACGTCGTCGGCCTCGACTCCAGCGTGATCCTGCCGACCCGGACCTGGGAGGCCAGCGGCCACCTGTCGACGTTCAGCGACCCGCTGACCGAGTGCCAGTCCTGCCACAAGCGCTTCCGCGAGGACCACCTGCAGGAGGAGTACGCCGAGCGGAAGGGCCTCGACGACCCCGACTCGGTCGACATCAACGAGCTGGTCCCGTGCCCCAACTGCGGCACCCGGGGCGCGTGGACACCGCCGCGCGCCTTCAACATGATGCTCAAGACCTACGTCGGCGTCACCGAGGACGAGTCCGGCCTCCGCTACCTGCGGCCCGAGACCGCCCAGGGCATCTTCCTCAACTTCGCCAACGTCGTGACCTCGAGCCGCAAGAAGCCGCCGTTCGGCATCGCCCAGATGGGCAAGTGCTTCCGCAACGAGATCACGCCCGGCAACTTCATCTTCCGCACGCGCGAGTTCGAGCAGATGGAGATGGAGTACTTCGTCAAGCCCGGTGAGGACGAGGAGCTGCACCAGTACTGGATCGACGAGCGGACCCGCTGGTACACCGACCTCGGCATCGACCCCGACAACCTGCGGCACTACGAGCACCCCAAGGACAAGCTCTCCCACTACTCGAAGCGCACCGTCGACATCGAGTTCCGCTTCGGCTTCTCCGGCCGTGACTTCGAAGAGCTAGAGGGCATCGCCAACCGCACCGACTTCGACCTGAGCCAGCACAGTGAGTTCTCCGGCCAGGACCTCTCCTACTACGACCAGGCGGCCGACGAGCGCTACCTGCCGTACGTCATCGAGCCGGCGGCCGGCCTGACCCGCAGCCTGATGGCGTTCCTCATCGACGCCTACACCGAGGACGAGGCGCCCAACACCAAGGGTGGGGTCGACAAGCGCACGGTGCTGCGGCTCGACCCGCGGCTGGCACCGGTGAAGGTGGCGGTGCTGCCGCTCTCGCGCAACGCCGACCTGTCCCCGAAGGCCCGCGACCTCGCCGGCGAGCTGCGCCAGCACTGGAACGTGGAGTTCGACGACTCCGGTGCGATCGGCCGCCGCTACCGGCGCCAGGACGAGATCGGGACGCCGTTCTGTGTGACCGTCGACTTCGAGACGCTCGACGACCTCGCGGTGACGGTTCGCGAGCGCGACACGATGCAGCAGGAGCGGGTGTCGCTGGACTCCGTCACCACCTACTTCGCCCAGCGATTCGTGGGCTGCTGATGGGGTCTCCCATGCACAATGACCGCATGCCCGCGCGCGCTCGCTTCGCCGTCCGGATGGTGGGTCTCACCGCGGCGCTGGCCCTCGTCCTGACTGGGTGTGGCGGGGACGATCCGGAGAACCCCAACGGTGAGGCCGACCCGTCGGCGACATCGTCCGAGGACGAGCCGTACCTGCCCGTCCCGGACGGCGTCGAGCTCACCCCGCAGGGGAGCGAGCTGGAGGTCGGCGACACCGCGACCATCGCCTACGAGCTGTCCCAGGACACGGTGGGCGCGATGGACATCACCGTCACCTCACTCGAGAAGGCGAGCTTCGACCTCTTCGTCGGCTGGGAGCTGACCAAGCAGATCCGCAAGACCGCGCCGTACTTCGTGCGTGCCAAGGTGACGAACGTCGGCGAGACCGACCTCGGCAGCAAGCAGGCACCCCGGCCGGTGCCGTTGTACGCCGTCGACGGCGAGAACCGGCTGATCGAGTCGTCCCTCTTCACGGGGAGCTTCAAGCCGTGCGACGGCGCCACCTTCCCGAAGCGGTTCAAGCCGGGCTCCACCATGAAGGCGTGCATGGTCTACCTCTCCCCGAACAAGGGCGACCTGACCGCCGCCAGCTTCCGGCCGAGCCAGGACTTCGACCCGATCGTGTGGACCGGCGAGCTCGTCCCGGCGAAGGGTACGGAGAAGAAGAAGCGCGACCAGGGTGGGAAGGGCGACGGCTGAGCCGTCTGTGATTGGGTCTCGCGGACCCGGGTCGGAGACAATCGAGGCATGCCCGCCCTGACTCTCGGTTCACTGCGCGTGGAGACGCCGGTCGTCCTCGCGCCGATGGCGGGGATCACCAACGCGGCCTACCGCCGGCTCTGCGCGGAGCAGGGTGCAGGCCTCTACGTCTGCGAGATGATCACCTCCCGCGGCTTGGTGGAGGGCGACGAGACCACGCAGCAGATGCTGGTCTTCGACGACGCTGAGCAGGTCCGGTCCGTTCAGCTCTACGGCACCGACCCCGTCTACGTCGGCAAGGCGGTGGAGATCCTCTGTGCCGAGTACGGCGTGGCTCACGTCGACCTCAACTTCGGCTGCCCGGTTCCCAAGGTGACACGCAAGGGCGGCGGGGGAGCGCTGCCGTGGAAGCGCGGCCTGCTGGGACAGATCCTCGAGCACGCGGTGGCAGCGGCGACGCCGTACGACGTACCGGTGACCATGAAGACCCGCAAGGGGCTCGACGACGACCACGTCACCTATCTCGACGCCGGGCGGATCGCGCAGGAGGCAGGCTGTGCGGCGATCGCGCTGCACGGCCGCACTGTCGCCCAGGCCTACTCCGGCGCCGCGGACTGGGACGCCATCGCCGCGCTGGTGGAGCATGTCGACCTTCCCGTCCTCGGGAACGGCGACATCTGGGAGGCCGCTGATGCCGTGCGGATGGTCGAGCAGACCGGGGCGGCCGGGGTCGTCGTCGGTCGCGGCTGTCTCGGACGGCCCTGGCTCTTCCGTGACCTCGCCGCCGCCTTCGCCGGCCGGGAGGAGCAGGTCCTGCCGACCCTCGGCGAGGTTCAAACCATGATGCGCCGGCACGCCGAGCTCCTGTCGGAGCACATGGGGGAGGAGCGCGGTTGCAAGGAGTTCCGCAAGCACGTCTCGTGGTACCTCAAGGGGTTCCGCGCGGGCGGGCCGCTGCGGCACTCGCTGGCACTCATCGACTCCCTCGCCACGCTGGACACGCTGCTCGCCGAGCTCGATCCGGACGAGCCGTTCCCCACCTCCGAGCTCGGGGCGCCTCGCGGCCGACAGGGCTCACCGCGCCGCAAGGTCGTGCTGCCGGAGGGTTGGTTGGACGACCAGGACGGCACCGACTACCTGCTGCGGGAGGACACCGCTGAGGTCACGGGCGGATAACGGTACGATCACCAAGTGATCACGACGAGGTGACGAGAAACACGCAGCACCTTCCAGCCCACAATTGTGGGGTCGCTAGGTGCTCTGTGGTTCACTCGGGACTTCGCGCCGTCGAGGTCACCAGCCGAACCGGTGCACGATCCCCCGTCAGCAAGAGCAAAGGACCAACGCTGTGGCAGAACATCGCCACAAGCGGGAAACCAATGCCCGCATCTTCCGTGTCCGCATCCCCAAAGCACCCCTCGTAGCAGCCCCGCTCGCCGTTGTCGCGACGCTGTCCACGGTCGGTGCAGGAGTTCTCGCCGCCAGCCCCGAGACCCGGGACCTGCTGGCCGCGAGTAGCAGCACCACCACGACGAGCAGCACCGGCGCACAGTCGTTGGGCAGCGCCGTCGACGTGTCCGAGCGCGCTCCGGTCGTGAGCCGGTCCGGCAGCCGGATCGAGCCCCTCAGTGAGATCGAGAAGATGCTCACCGCCGAGGCGACCGCCAAGGCGATCCGGCGGGCCGACACGAAGCTCTGGACCACCGCCGACCTGAACCTGTGGACCACTCCGCAGGAGGCGACCGCCGAGAACCTCGGTGAGATCGACGCCGGCAAGAAGGTCCTGGTCACCGGCCGTGAGGCCGCCGGCAAGGTCGAGGTCGTGATCGAGGGCGAGGCGCGCTGGGTCACCGCCGGCTACCTCTCGGACGAGAAGCCCGAGGAGGGCCCGCCGGGTCTCGGTGGTTCGTGCACCAACGGCAGCTCGGTCTCCGGCTCGGCCAACATCCTGGCCGTCCACGAGGCCGTGTGCGCGGCGTTCCCCGAGCTCACGTCGTACGGCACCTACCGTGGCGACGGCGAGCACGCCCAGGGCATCGCCATCGACATCATGGTCAGCGGCGACCGCGGCCAGCAGGTCGCCGAGTTCGTCCGCGCCCACTACGCCGAGCTCGGCGTCAGCTACGTGATCTACAGCCAGCAGATCTGGTCGGTCGACCGGGCCGGTGAGGGATGGCGCTACATGTCGGACCGCGGTTCGACCACCGCCAACCACTACGACCACGTGCACGTCACGACGTACTGACGGACCTACTAGCAGGCAGGCGACGCGGCTAGGGTCACCCCTCGTGAGCATCGAGGGGTACGACGACGCCGACCGTGAGCGGTACGTCGTCGAGCCACCCAAGCGGGTGGCGGCACCCGAGCGCACGCCGTTCGAGCGCGACCGCGCCCGGGTCGTCCACGCGGCTGCGTCGCGGCGGCTGGCGGCCAAGACCCAGGTGGTGGGCCCGCAGAGCGACGACTTCGTCCGCAACCGGCTGACCCACAGCCTGGAGGTGGCCCAGGTCGCCCGCGACCTGGCGCGGGCACTGGGCTGCGACCCCGACCTGACCGAGACCGCGGCGCTGGCGCACGACCTGGGCCACCCGCCGTTCGGCCACAACGGCGAGCGGGTGCTGGCCGGACTGGCAGCCGAAAGCGGCGGCTTCGAGGGGAACGCCCAGACGCTGCGGATCCTGACTCGGCTCGAGGCGAAGACGTTCTCGGACGGCGGCGTGTCGGCGGGCCTCAACCTCACCCGCGCCACGCTCGATGCCTGCACCAAGTACCCCTGGCCGCGGTCGGCGGCGACGCCGCCGACCGGCACCCACGCCGACGGCTCGCCGCGGGTGGTCGTGAAGTTCGGCGTGTACGACGACGACCTGCCGGTCTTCGAGTGGGTCCGGCCGGCCGACGCCGGCCGTCGGCAGTGCGTCGAGGCGCAGGTGATGGATCTCGCCGACGACGTCGCCTACTCCGTCCACGACATCGAGGACGGCGTCGTGGCCGGCCGGGTCGACCTCAGTCGGCTCGACCGGGCGGCAGTGTGGGAGACGGTGCGCAGCTGGTACCTGCCTGACCTCACCGACGCGGCCCTCGATTCGGTGCTCGACGACCTGGTCGCCATCGAGGGGTGGCCCACCGCGCCGTACGACCGCAGCCGGCGTTCGACAGCGGCCCTGAAGAACCTCACCAGCGACCTGATCGGCCGGTTCTGCGGCGCCGTGCAGGAGGCCACGTTCGCCAGCGGGCCGGGCCCCTTCGTGCGCTACCGCGCCGACCTCGTCGTACCCGAGGCAACCGCAGTGGAGATCGGGGTGCTCAAGGGCATCGCGGCCCACTACGTGATGCAGGCCGACGACCGGGTCGCCGTCATGGTGCGTCAGCGTGAGCTGCTGGCGGAGCTGGTCACGGCCCTGGCTCACGGCGGCGCCGACCACCTCGAACGGCCGTTCGCCGACGACTGGCGGGCAGCCGAGGACGACGCCGCGCGGATGCGGGTCGTCATCGACCAGGTGGCGTCACTCACCGACGCCAGTGCACTGGCGTGGCACGAGCGGCTGGTCCGTCAGGGCAGGTTGCCCCGCGGGTAGGGGTCCTCCTGGTTCAGGAGACTCTCGTCGGGGAAGGGGTCACCATCGCTCCTGCTGCCCCCCACCTTCGACTTGGCAGCCTCGGTCACCCCGGTGACCTTGTCCTTCACCACGGGCGCTTGCGCCTTGGCGACGTCAGCGGCCTGGTGGGCCTTCTCCTGGACCGTCGGGTTGTCCTTGACCTTCACGGCCAGGCCCTTGATCTGCTCGTAGCGCTCACGGCCGGCTCGGGTGCCCAGGACGTACCCGATCCCGCCGGCGACCAACAGGCTCATCTTCTTCATCATCTGCTCTTCTCCCTCTTCTCGGGTTGTGAATCTTCGGTGGGGCGGTCGGCCTGCTGGCGAACCTCTCGGCCGCGCCGGATGTCCTCGGCCTCCCGCTCCTTCGCCTTCTCGATGTTGCGTGTGTCCTTGGCGGGCAGCTGCAGCTCCGCCTCAGCCGGGATCCCCGCCTGCAATTGCCGGCCTCGTTCCATCTCGGAGTCCAGCTCGGCGCCGAACAGCAGCGCGAGGTTGGTGATCCAGAGGAACAGCAGCCCGACGATGACACCCGCCAGCGAGCCATAAGTCTTGTTGTACGACGCGAAGTTGGCGATGTAGAAGGCGAAGCCGACCGAGGCCAGCAGCCAGCCGACGATGGCGACGACGGCGCCGACGGACAGCCAGCGGAACCTCGGCTGCTGGACGTTGGGGGTCGCGTAGTAGAGGACGGCCACGATGACGACGACGAACAACCCGATCAGCGGCCACTTGACGATGTTCCAGAGCAGCACCACCTCGTCGCCGACGCCGAGCACGCTGCCCACCGACTCGGCCAACGGTCCGGAGACCACCAGCATCAGCAGCACCAGGGCGCACATGACCACGGCGAACAGCGTGATCAGCATCATCACCGGGCGCAGCTTCCAGAACGGTCGGCCCTCGTCGATCTCGTAGACCCGGTTCATGGCCCGCCCGAACGCGCCGACGTAGCCGGAGGCCGTCCACACCGCGCCTGCGAGCCCCAGGACGAGGGCCCAGCCGGCGGCGTCGGACTCGGCGATGTCGGTCAGGGCCGGTTCGACACTGCCCAGCACGTCGGGGGACACGAGCGGACGCAAGACGTCCAGCGCGGTCTGCACGGCCTGCTCGGGGTCGACGGCGACGCCGAGCAATGACACGAGCGCGACGGCTGCCGGGAAGATGGCGAGCACGGCGTAGTAGGTCAGCGCGGCAGCGAGGTCCGGGCACTCGTCGTCGAGGAACTCGCGGACCGTCTTGCGGGCGATGTACCACCACGAACGGCCTGTCAGGTCGGTCGGGCTGTCGGACTTGATCGGGTCGTCCGGCGCAGGGGTCTGCGACTTGTGACGCCCGAGCCCACGCACCGGGTCAGGACCCACGACGGCGTTGCCACCAGACGAGCGCGACGGCCGCGGCCACCAGCGCTCCGGCCGCGGCGAGAACCTCGGGGCGGGGGCGACCGCTCGCGGTGGTCGCCCGGTGCCTCATCTCGTTGACCTTCGCCTGGGCTTGCGACTTGACGTCCAGCTTGGCGGTCAGCTGGTCGACGGTCTCGGCGAGCTGCTCACGCTGCTCGGCGATGTCGGCCTCGATCTGCTCCGGCGTCTTGTCGGTCACAGGTGCTGTCCCTTCACCGTGGCGATGTCTTCCTTGATGCCTTCGACCGCCCGCTCCGGCTTGGCGGGGGTGGCCTCGGCCACCTGGTTCTTCCCGACGAGGGCCAGCAGGCCGGCACCGAGCAGCAGGGCGGCGCCCACGATGAGCGCGGCCAGCCAGGCGTCGAGGACCAGGGCGAGAGCCAGGATCGCGGTGGCGACCAGGGTCGCGAGTCCGAGGAAGGCGAGCACGCCGGCGCCACTGAACATGCCGATGCCGACCCCGGCTCGCTTCCCCTTCTCGGTCATCTCGGCCTGCGCGAGTCGCAGCTCGGAACGGACCAGCTCGGGGATCTGTGTGGACAGGTCGTGGACCAGCGCGCCCAGGGTCGGTTCGGCGCGTGCGTCAGGGTCTGCGTCGACGGTGGGGGGCTGGGACTCTGCCCTGTGTGTAGCCATGTTGTCACCGTTACCCGTTCTCGTCCTGCTCACACCTCCCGAGGGACCGGGGCAAGCCCTGTGGACCCAGGTCGGCAGCCATTCCCCGCTGCGTAGACTCCGAACCGTGGCAGGCCGGATTCGCGACGAGGACATCGCCGAGGTGCGCGAGAAGGCTCGGATCGACGAGGTCGTCTCCTCGTACGTCACGCTCCGGCACGCGGGCGGTGGTTCGCAGAAGGGTCTGTGCCCCTTCCACGACGAGAAGTCGCCGTCGTTCCACGTCACCCCCGCGCGCCAGTTCTGGCACTGTTTCGGGTGCGGCGAGGGCGGCGACGTCTTCACCTTCTTGATGAAGATCGACGGCCTCAGCTTCATCGAGGCGGTCGAGCGGCTCGCGGAGAAGTACGGCGTGCAGCTGCGGCGCGAAGAGGGCGACGGCGCGCGTGAGGACCGCCCACGCGGCCCGCGGCGCAGCCGGCTCATCGACGCCCACCGGATCGCCCAGGAGTTCTACGCCGACCAGCTGCGCGGCGCCGAGGCTCAGGTCGCCCGGCAGTTCCTGACCGAGCGGGGCTTCGACCAGGCGTCGGCGGAGCACTTCGGCAACGGGTACGCCCCGCGCGACGGTGAGTCGCTGCTGACGCTGCTCCGGCAGAAGGGCTTCAGCGACGAGGAGACGGTCGCGGCCGGGCTCGTGGCGATCGGACGCTCGGCGTACGACCGGTTCCGGGGCCGGCTCCTCTGGCCGATCCGCGACGCCTCGGGCGACACGATCGGCTTCGGCGCCCGACGGATCCACGATGACGACCGGATCGAGGCGAAGTACCTCAACACTCCGGAGACCGCGATCTACAAGAAGTCCCAGGTGCTCTACGGCATCGACCTCGCGCGACGAGAGATGGCCCGGTCCTCGCAGGCGGTGGTGGTCGAGGGGTACACCGACGTGATGGCGTGCCACCTGGCCGGGGTCGGTACGGCGGTCGCCACGTGCGGCACCGCGTTCGGGGACGACCACGCGCGCGTGCTGCGCCGCTTCCTGCACGACCACGAGGAGTTCCGCGGTGAGGTGATCTTCACCTTCGACGGCGACGCCGCCGGGCAGAAGGCCGCGTTGAAGGCGTTCGGTGGCGACCAGAACTTCGTGTCGCAGACCTACGTCGCCGTCGAGCCGACCGGGCTGGACCCCTGTGACCTGCGGATCAAGGAGGGGGACGCCGCCGTGCGCGAGCTGGTCGCCCGTCGGGTGCCGCTGTACCGGTTCGTGCTCAGCAACATCGTTGCCAAGTACGACCTTGACCGGGCCGACGGCCGGGTCGACGCGGTCCGCGAGGGTGCCCGCCTGGTGTCGAGCATCCGCGACCGATCCAAGGTCGACGCGTTCTCCCGCGAGCTGGCCGGGATGGTGGGCGTCGACATCGAGCAGGCGCGTGAGGAGGTACGTCGCGCCGCGAACCGGTCCTCCCGACCGGCCTCGCCGGCCAGCCCGTCGACCACGGCCGAACCCCCGACGAGGCAGCAGCTGCCCGACCTGCGCGAGCCTCGGTTCTCGCTCGAGCGCGAGACGTTGAAGCTCGTGATCCAGCATCCCGCGGTCATCGGCAACGCTTCCCGGGACGTCGGCGGGAACGACTTCACCCACCCGACGTACCGCGGCGTGTGGGAGCTCATCACGGCGTCCGGCGGACCGGCTGCGGGTGCCCGGGACGCGGGCTGGGCGAGCCGGCTGCGCGAGGTCGCCACGGATCCGGCGGTGTCGTCGGCGATCAGCGCGCTCGGCGTCGAGCCGCTGCTCACGGCCAAGGAGCCCGATGCGGCGTACGTCGCTGCCCACGTCTACCGGCTCCAGGAGCTCACGGCGATGCGCCGGATCGCCGACCTCAAGTCAAAGCTGCAACGGACCAACCCGGTCGACCACGCGGTCGAGTACAACCGGATGTTCGGGGAGCTGGTCGCGCTCGAGCAGCACCGGCGCACGCTCCACGAGCGCGCTGTCGGAGCCGACGGGTGAGGTTGCGACGTCGGTCGCGGCCCGAGGTGGCCGTCGGCCCGGGTGAGTCCGTGCTCGCCTGGGCGGAGTCCGACGACGGCCGGGTGATCGCCGGCAGCCGCGACGCGGTCTATCTCGACGGCGTGCGGCTGCCGTGGGAGGACGTGGAAGCCGCCGACTGGGACCGCGACACCGACCGTTTCCGGCTGAGCGAGGTGGGCTCCTGGGGCGAGCCGCGCGTGGAGCATGTCTTCACCATCGCCGAGCCGGGTCGGCTCCTCGAGCTGGTGCGGGAGCGGGTGACGGCCAGCGTCGTGCTGCAGTGGCACGTGGCGGTGACCGGTCGCCGCGGGCTCCGCGTCATCGCCCGCCGTGCGCCCCGGGGCGACCGACCGGTGCGCTGGCTCTACGAGTACGACGAGGGCATCGATCCCGACGACCCTGCCGTCCGTGAGGTCGCCGAGGCCGCGCTCCGGGATGCGCAGGCAGAGATGGGGCCGGACTGACCGGGGCGGTCGGGTGCCCACCAAGAAAACCAGTACGACTCGCTGCTGATGCGGTGCGATGCTGGACGGTGACCTGCTGGTGTAGCTGACCGCACTACGACGAACGGAGCTCGGACCGGATGACTGCTCAGCTGTTCGCACTCACCTTCGACTCACAGGACCCCGCCGGGCAGGGGCGGTTCTGGGGGACACTGCTCGGCCGGGACGTGGTCGACGACCCGCGTGACGGCGTCGTCGTCATGCCGAGCGACGACGTCCAGTTCCGGCTCCGGTTCGTCCCCAGCGAGGAGCAGAAGACGTTCCCGAACAAGATCCACTTCGACATGACGAGCACCTCCGCCGAGGACCAGCAACGCACGGTGGCGAGGGCGCTCGAGCTCGGCGCCCGCCACATCGACGTCGGCCAGCTGCCCGAGGAGGAGCACGTGGTGCTCGCTGACCCGGAGGGCAACGAGTTCTGCGTGATCGAGGCCGACAACAACTTCACGGCCGGCTGTGGCTTCATCGGAGCGCTGTCGTGCGACGGCTCACAAGCTGTGGGGTACTTCTGGAGCGAGGCTCTCGGCTGGCCGCTGGTCTGGGACCAGGACGAGGAGACGGCGATCCAGTC